>NZ_LDRK01000018.1 GCF_001477055.1 Leucobacter chromiiresistens | reverse complement strand
ATGACTTGATTTCTTCCCACCCTCGGGTGGGGCATGATGTGTGTTTGTAACGATTGTTTCGCGTCCACTTTGTGGTTCTAGACGTACGGCCACGCAGTCACCCGTTGGGGGTGGGTGTGGTCATATGTGAATAGAGTTACGGCGGCTATAGCGTCAGGGAAACGCCCGGTCACATTCCGAACCCGGAAGCTAAGACTGACTGCGCCGATGGTACTGCAAGGGGGACCTTGTGGGAGAGTAGGACACCGCCGGACACCTTTTCTGAGGCTCGTGTTCGGGTGGTCACCATGATGGTGATCGCTCGGGCACGGGCCTCAACCCTTTTCCCGGGCCATTTCGCAGCGACAGAATTTGCGCGCGTGATCTGGGCTTCATCGCCGGCCGGGGCGAATACGGATCCGTTTTTCCAGTAGACTGGTGGAAACACCAAACGACGACCGAATCGGAAGTGGGCCGCCTATGGGAGCGATGATGAGTATTCTGCTCATCCTCGCTGCGGTCTCCACCATCACCCATCCGCTCGCCCGAGTCATCGGTCGGAGCGTCTTCGTCGTCGCGGCGGCGCTGCTCGCCGCCATCACCGGGGTGCTCGCGCTGATGACTGCGCGAGTCTCCGCGGGCGGGCCGATCGTCGAGGCGTTCGCATGGGTTCCTGAGCTGGACCTTACGCTGACGTTCCGGCTCGACGAGGTATCGGCGCTCTTCGCGCTGCTCGTGACCGGCGCCGGTGCGCTGGTGCTGCTCTACTGCGCGCGCTACTTCGACGTGCGGGAACCGGGGCTCGAGCGATTCGCGGCCGTGTTCATGGGCTTCGCGACCTCGATGCTCGGACTCGTGCTCGCAGACGACGTCTACCTGCTCTTCGTATTCTGGGAGGGAACGACGATCTTCTCGTTCCTGCTCATCGGTCATCTGACGCGACTGCGCACCTCCACGGCAGCCGCACTGCAGGCACTGATTGTGACGACGCTCGGCGGGCTCGCGATGCTGGTCGGACTGGTGCTGCTGGCCCATCAGAGCGGGAGCTCGCTGCTCTCCGAGATCGTCGCCGAGCCGCCGGAGGGCGCTGTCGGCGTGACTGCCGTCTTCCTCATCCTCGCCGGGGCGTTGTCGAAATCCGCAATCTTCCCCTTCCACTTCTGGCTGCCCGGCGCAATGGCCGCTCCGACCCCGGTGAGCGCGTATCTTCACGCTGCAGCGATGGTGAAGGCCGGCATCTACCTCATCGCGCGGATCACCCCGGCGTTCGGCGATGTCGTCGGCTACCGCGAAACGCTGGTGGTGCTCGGCGCCGCCACAATGATCAACGGCGGAATCCGGGCGCTGCGGCAGTTCGACCTGAAGCTCGTCGTCGCGCACGGCACAGTCAGTCAGCTCGGCCTGCTGGTCATGGTGTTCGGCGTCGGCGATCCGCGTGCGAGCTTCGCCGGCTTCGCTCTGCTGTTCGCCCACGCGCTCGCCAAAGCGCCCTTGTTCCTCTCCGTCGGCATCATCGACCACTCCACCGGCACGCGCGACCTGCGCAAGCTCAGCGGTCTCGGCCGGAGGATGCCGGTGCTGATGACGATCACGGTGCTGGCCTCCGCTTCCATGGCGGGCTTCCCGCCGTTCTTCGGATTCATCGCGAAGGAGTCCGCCTTCACGGAACTGCTCGAGGTCGGCCACGAGCGGCCGCTCGCACTCGCGGCCTTCGCGGTCGCCGTGGCCGGGAGCGTGCTGACCGTGGCGTACATGGGCCGCTTCCTCTGGGGGGCCTTCGCGGCGAAGCCGGGTGTCGAGACCTGCCGTGTCGCACACGCTCCCGGCTGGTCGATTCTCATCGCGCCCGGAGCGTTCGCCCTCGCCACGCTCGTGCTCGGCCTGTTCGCGCCGGTGGCAGACCGCGTGCTGCTTCCGCTGGTGTCAGACGAGGCGGCTGGCGTGAAGATCGAGCATCTTGCGCTGTGGCATGGAATCACTCCGGCGCTCTTCGCGTCGGTCGGCGTGCTGCTGAGCGGGTCGCTGCTCGCCTGGCTGCTCAGCCGCACGACGCGACGGGTGTCGCCCCCTGCCGAGCGGTGGTCGGCCTCGCACGCCTACTGGGTGTCCACGCACTTCGTCGATTCCGTCGCGATCAAGCTCACCTCGATCACCCAGCGAGGTTCGCTGCCGTTCTACCTGGCGGTGATTCTGATCGTGCTGGTCGCCGCCCTGGGCGGCACCATCCTCGTCACGGGAGAATGGCCGAGCGAATACGCACTCGTGACGTCCCCCGTGCAGGTGCCGATCGCGATCGTCATGGTGATCGCGGCGCTCTTCTCGCTGCGCGCGCGCACGCGCTTCCAGTCCGTGGTGCTCGTCGGCCTTACGGGCTACGGCATGGCAGCGATCTTCGCGATGCACGGCGCCCCCGACCTCGCGCTCACGCAGGCGCTGGTGGAGACGGTGACCCTGATCGCCTTCGTGCTCGTGATCCGACGCCTGCCGCAGCGGATCGGGCACCGCGCCTCGCGACCCAAGCGCTGGCTGCGGGCGGGGATCGGCCTCGGCGTCGGCCTCGTATTCGGCATGCTCGCGGTGATCGCGCTCGGCTCTCGCATTGCGGAACCCATCTCCCTGCAGCTGCCCGAACTCGCCTACGCGGGCGGGCACGGCAGCAACGTCGTCAACGTGATGCTCGTCGACATCCGCGGGTGGGACACGATGGGCGAGCTCTCCGTGATCCTCGCCGCAGCCACCGGTGTCGCCTCCCTCGTATTCCTGAGCACTCGAGTCGACAACCGCCCGAAGCTGAGCCGGCGCGATGCGCGCCGCGCCGCTCGGGAGCACCTGCAGCGCGTGGCCGACCCCAACGATCCCGCGCGGCGCATGACCTGGCTGCTCGCCGGCCGCCATCTCGATCCCGCGCGCCGTTCCATCCTGCTCGAGGTGGTCGTCCGCCTGATCTTCCACGGACTCATCATCCTCTCGATCTATCTCCTGCTGACGGGGCACAACACCCCCGGTGGCGGATTCGCCGGGGGGCTGGTGGCGGGCCTCGCCCTCGTCGCCCGCTATCTCGCGGGCGGTCGGCACGAGCTCGGCGCCACGGTGCCGCTCGATGCCGGACGCATCCTCGGGATCGGGCTGGCGCTGTCGGTGTCGATGGCGTTCATCCCCATGCTCTTCGGGCAGGCCGCTCTCGCGTCGGCGTGGGTCGACCTCGACCTCGGCATCTTCGGATCGCTGCCGCTCGTGACGTCGACGCTCTTCGACGTCGGCGTCTACCTCGTCGTCTTCGGGCTGATTCTCGATGTGCTGCGCAGTCTCGGAGCCGAGATCGATGAGCACGAGGAGGCGGACATCGCCTCCTTCGAGGAGGAGGGGGTGAGTTCTCGATGACCATGCCGCTCGTGCTCGTCGTGGTGATGGTGGTGCTGTACGCGTGCGGCGTCTATCTCATGCTCGATCGGTCGCTCACTCGTCTCCTGCTCGGCTTCCTGCTGGTCGGGAATGCGACGAACCTCCTCATCTTCCTGATGACGGGGAGCTTCGGCGCCGCCCCCATCTACGGGGACGCCCCAGCGGACGAGATGAGCGATCCGCTCCCGCAGGCGTTCATCCTGACCGCGATCGTGATCACGTTCGGCGTCAGCGCCTTCCTGCTCGCGCTGATCTACCGGTCGTGGCGGCTCGCGCACGACCACGACGACCGCGTGCAGGACGACGAGTCGGATCTCGAGATCGCGACGACGCGAGCTCTTGCCGCGACCGAGGTCACCGACGAGGATCTCGCGGAGACGCTCGAGTACGACGAAGAGGACTATCCGGAGTCGGGCGCCGATATCGCGCCCAGTGGGAGCGCGGCCTCCGACGCCTCCGAGACCGCGGGGGAGCCCAAGCCGTGATCCAGCTCGTTCCCCTCGCCGTACTCATCCCGTTGGCCGGTGCCGCGCTCGCGCTCGCGGTTCCGGGGCACCGACGCCTGCAGCAGGGCATCACGCTCTTCGCCCTCAGCGCTGTCGTCGTACTCAGCGGCGCGCTCATGTACCTCGTGGACGCCGCGGGCATCCTCGTGATGGAGGTGGGCGGCTGGGCCGCGCCCTTCGGGATCGCGCTCGTCGTCGACCGGGTGTCGGCGCTCATGCTCACCGTCTCGTCCATCGTGCTGCTCGGCGTCTTCCTCTTCTCCCTCGGGCAGGGCCTCGCCGATGGCGACGACGACACCCCGGTCTCGATCTACTACCCGACGTACCTCGTGCTCGGCGCGGGCGTGTTCAACGCGTTCATCGCGGGCGACCTGTTCAACCTGTACGTCGGGTTCGAGATCCTGCTCGTCGCGAGCTATGTGCTCATCACCCTCGGCGGAACGGCCCAGCGGATCCGGGCCGGCGTGACGTACGTCATCGTCTCGCTCGTGTCATCCGTGCTCTTCCTCGCCGCCATCGGCTTGATCTACGGCGCCACGGGTACCGTGAACATGGCGCAGCTGACCGTCAGGATCGCCGAGCTGCCGAGCGAGATCCAACTGCTGCTGAACCTCACGCTGCTCATCGCGTTCGGGATCAAGGCCGCCGTGTTCCCGCTCGCGTTCTGGCTGCCCGACTCCTATCCCACGGCGCCGGCGCCGGTGACGGCGGTCTTCGCCGGACTGCTCACGAAGGTGGGCGTCTATGCGATCATCCGCACGCAGACGAAACTCTTCCCCGATTCGAGCGTGGACCGACTGCTGCTCGTCATCGCGGGTCTCACTCTCATCGTCGGCATACTCGGAGCCGTGTCGCAGCTCGACATCAAACGACTGCTCTCCTTCACGCTCATCAGCCACATCGGCTACATGATCTTCGGCATCGGCATGGCGAACGCCGCGGGCTTCGCCGCGACCATCTACTACATCGCGCACCACATCATCGTGCAGACGACGTTGTTCCTGGCCGTGGGCCTGGTCGAGCGCCAGGGCGGCACCACGTCGCTCTCGGGGCTCGGCGGCATGATGCGCAAGGCGCCGTTCATCGCGATCCTGTTCTTCATCCCGATGCTGAACCTGGGCGGTATTCCGCCCTTCTCCGGCTTCATCGGGAAGCTCGGCCTCTTCACGGTCGCGGCGGATCTCGCGAGTCCGGAGGCGTACTGGCTGATCGGCATCGGTGCTCTGGTGTCGCTGCTCACCCTGTACGCGCTCGCCCGGGCATGGGTGCTCGCCTTCTGGCGCACGCCCGCGCAGGCGGGGGCGGAGTCGAAGCACGCGAAGCCCGCGACGACGGAGGCGCTCGTGCTGCGCGAACGCGAGCAGGCGCTCTTCGAGCGGTTGCAGGATGCGCCGGATGCGCAGCCGCAGGCCGAGCAGAAGGAGATTCCGAAGCTGATGTTCGTCGCGACGACCGGTATGGTCGCGGTGAGCATTGCACTGACGGTGCTGGCCGGCCCGCTGTACGCGTATGCCACCCGGGCGGGCGAGACCCTCGCGGATCCCGGCATCGTGGTCGAGCAGGTGCTGGGCGACGGCGACGGCACCGGCGGGGACAGCCCGGGCGGCGGCAGCGGACGGACGACAGTGGATGAGGGGGACTCGGATGAGTGATGTACCCGTCGAACTCGCGGAGGAATCGCCCCGCGAAGCGCGACGCCGCGAGTTCGGTGTGCGCCTGCACGAGCTGCCGCTGGTCGTCGGGCTCGTGGTGCTCTGGATGATGCTGTGGCACGAGGTGTCGGCGCTGTCGGTGCTCAGCGGCCTCGTGATCGCGGTGTTCGTCATGCGCCTCTTCTACCTGCCCCCGGTCGAGCTCGCGGGACGCCTGAACGTCTGGTGGACCCTCAAGTACCTCGGCTACTTCTTCTGGCACCTGGCTCGAGCGTCATGGGGCGTCGCGTGGCTCGCGGTGCGCCCCGGGCCGCCGCCCGCGACGTCCATCATCGCGGTACGGCTGCACACCCGCTCCGACTTCATCATGACGATGGTGGCGCTGACGAATTCTCTGATCCCCGGCTCGCTGGTCGCCGAGATCGACCGTTTCCGATCCACTCTGTATCTGCACGTGCTCAACACCCCAACGCAGCGGGAACTCACTCAGATGCGTCGGGCCGTCTACACCATCGAGCGTCTGCTCCTGCGGGCCGTCGGATCGAAGCAAGAGATGCGAGCACTCGGATGAGCATTGTGACGCAGGCTCTGCTCGTCGCCGCGGGCATCGGTCTCACCGTGACCGCGCTGCTCGCCATCGTGCGCATCGTGCGCGGACCCACGATTCTCGACCGCATGATCGCCTCGGATGTCCTGCTGACGACTCTGATGCTCGCCGTGGGCGCCGACATGGTGGCCCGCGGGCACACGGACACCATCCCGCTCATGACGGTCATCGCCGCGACGGCGACCCTCGCGACGATCGTGGTGGCGCGCTTCGTCAAACGTCGCGCGGACCAGCCGACGCTGCAGCAGCCGAAGGAGACCGGCCATGTTTGATGCCGTGCTCGACCTGCTCGCCGCGATCTGCGTGTTCCTCGCCGCGCTGCTCTCGGTGGCCGCCGGGGTCGGCCTGCTTCGGTTCCCGGACGCGCTCAGCCGCTTGCACGCCGCCACGAAGCCGCAGATCTTCGGCCTGCTGCTCGTCATCACCGCCATCGCGCTCGAGGATCGCTCGGTGGCGACGCTGCTCGCCCTCGTGCCCGTCTTCGTGTTCCAGTCGCTGACGGCGCCGGTGGCGGCGCACATGGTCGGCCGCGCCGCCTACCGCACCGGGCAGCTCGAAGCCTCGACGCTCGTCGTCGACGAACTCGGGCCGGCGATCGATCGCATGGAGGCCAGCGCCGGGCAGCAGAGCGGTGCGCAGTCGAGTGCGCAGTCGAGTGCGCTCGAGCAGGTGGACGGGGTGCCCGACGCGGCGCCTCGCTCGGACGCGCACTCGGCTCCCTCCGACCGGCGTCCGCCGGAGACCGGCGCCTCGTCGTCCTGATCCGTTCTCGGCGGACCGGCCGCGCGCACTGAGCGCACGCATCGGGAACGCGTCGAGAGCGGGGCGGATCGTGGAGATCCGCCCCGCTCTCGACGTGAAGCGTCGACGAACGATCAGGCGTCGACGAGGTATCGGCTGTAGGCGGGAACCGTGAGGAAGGTCGGGAAGTCCTCACCGAGCGCGACGTCCGCGAAGAGCTCGGCGGCGTCGTCGAATCGATCGCCCTCGGAGCGCGCGAAGCCCGCAACCGTCTGCTCCACGAGCTCCGCGACCCATTCGCGCGTGATGCGGGTGCCCTCCGCAGTCGACTGATCCTGATGGATCCACTGCCAGATCTGAGACCGGCTGATCTCCGCGGTCGCCGCGTCCTCCATCAGATTGTCGATCGCGACGGCGCCCATCCCGCGCAGCCAGGCCTCGATGTAGCGGATCCCGATCGAGACGTTCTCGCGCACTCCGGCCTCCGTGATGTCCCGGCCGATGTGCACGTTCAGCAACTGCGCGGCGGTCACCTGCACGTCATCCCGCTGGCGGTCCACCTGGTTCGGGCGATCGCCGAGCACCGCGTCGAACTCCGCCTGCGCGACGGGGATGAGATCGGGGTGCGCCACCCAGGTGCCGTCGAATCCATCGCCCGCTTCCCGGTGCTTGTCGGCGCGCACCTTCTCCTCGGCGCGCGCCGTGACCTCGGGGTCGCGGCGGTTCGGGATGAACGCGCTCATGCCGCCGATCGCGTGCGCTCCGCGACGATGGCAGGTCTTGACGAGCAGTTCGGTGTAGGCGCGCATGAACGGCACCGTCATCGTCACCTCGCTGCGATCCGGGAGCACGAACCGGGCGCCGCGACCGCGGTAGTTCTTGATGATCGAGAAGATGTAGTCCCAGCGGCCGGCGTTGAGCCCTGCGATGTGATCCCGCATCACGTACAGGATCTCCTCCATCTCGAAGGCCGCGGGAAGGGTCTCGATGAGCACCGTCGCGCGGATCGTGCCGTGCGGGAGGCCGAGCGCCTGCTCCGTGAAGGTGAACACGTCGTCCCAGAGCTTCGCCTCCTCGCTCGACTCGAGCTTCGCGATGTAGAAGTACGGGCCCCGCCCCCGGGCGACGAGTTCGCGCGCGTTGTGGAACGCGTAGAGCCCGAAATCGACGAGGCTGCCCGACGCCGCGCCCGCGCGGCCGTGCGCATCGGTGAAGCGGAGGTGCTTCTCGACGAGATGCCATCCACGGGGCCGCATCACGATCGTCGGGGTGCGCTCGGCGGTGACCCGATACTCCTTGCCGGTCTCGCCGGTGAACGCGAGCTGCCCGCGAATCGCATCGAACAGCGAGAGCTGGCCGCCGATGACGTTGCGCCAGGTCGGGCTGGTCGCGTCCTCCTGATCGGCGAGCCACACACGGGCTCCCGAGTTCATGGCGTTGATCGTCATCTTCGGATCGGTGGGGCCGGTGATCTCGACGCGGCGATCCTCCAGGCCGGGCCCTGCGCCGGCGACGCGCCAACTCGGATCCTCGCGGATGAGGCGCGTCTCCTCGCGGAACTTCGGATCGCGACCGTTGCCGATCTCGTAGCGGCGGCGCTGCCGGTCTGCGAGACGCTCGTGCCGCGTGCTCGCGAAGCGATCGTGCAGCGAGGTGAGGAATTCGAGCGCCTCCGGGGTGAGGATCGCGTCGCTGCGGTCGAATGGGCGGCCGAGCACCTCCATGCGCGACGACGGCGTCGCGGAGGGTGCGGGGGAGGCGGGGCGTTCGGCGGTGGCGGTCTGCGACTGCAGCTCCGCCTGGGTGGTCGTCATGATCTGCTCCTCTGGTGCGTCTGGTGGTGCGTCTGGTGGTGCATCTGGTGCGTGTACGAGTGCGTCTGGTGGTGCGTCTGCAGGCTGTCGGGCGGGATCGACGGGTGCTGCTCCCGGGGGGCGGATGCGGCGCCGCGGTTGCGGGACGCGGCGCCGCATCCGCCCACCGATCGGGATCAGTGGAACTGGCCCTCTTCCGTCGACCCCACGAGGGCGAGGGTCGAGGCCTCCGGGTTCAGCGCCGTGGAGATCGCGTCGAAGTACCCGGTGCCGACCTCGCGCTGGTGCTTGGTCGCGGTGTAGCCGCGCGCCTCATCGGCGAACTCGCGCTCCTGCAGCTCGACGTAGGCCGACATGCCGTCGCGGGCGTAGCCGTGGGCGAGGTCGAACATCGATGAGTTGAGGGCGTGGAAGCCGGCGAGCGTGATGAACTGGAACGAGAACCCCATCGCTCCCAGCTCGCGCTGGAACTTGGCGATCGTCGCGTCGTCGAGGTGCTTCTTCCAGTTGAAGGAGGGCGAGCAGTTGTAGGCGAGCATCTGGTCGGGGAACTCCGACTTGACGCCCTCGGCGAACTGGCGCGCCAGCTCGAGGTCGGGGGTGCCGGTCTCCATCCAGATGAGATCCGAGTAGGGCGCGTAGGCGCGGGCGCGTGCGATGCAGGGCGCGAGCCCGTTCTGCACCTTGTAGAAGCCCTCGGCGGTGCGCTCGCCGGTGATGAACGGGCGGTCGCGGTCGTCGACATCGGAGGTGATCAGCGTCGCGGCCTCCGCATCGGTGCGCGCGATGATGACGCTGGGCACGCCGGCCACGTCGGCTGCGAGGCGGGCCGAGTTCAGCGTGCGCACGTGCTGCTGGGTCGGGATCAGCACCTTGCCGCCGAGGTGGCCGCACTTCTTCTCGCTGGCGAGCTGATCCTCCCAGTGCACTCCGGAGGCGCCCGCCGCGATCATCGCCTTCATGAGTTCGTAGGCGTTGAGCGGCCCGCCGAATCCGGCTTCGGCGTCGGCGACGATGGGAACGAGCCAGTCCTCCACCGTGCTGATGCCCTCGGCGTGCTCGATCTGATCGGCGCGCAGCAGTGCGTTGTTGATGCGGCGCACGACCTGGGGCACCGAGTTCGCGGGGTAGAGCGACTGGTCGGGGTAGGTGTGACCGGAGATGTTCGCGTCGGCGGCGACCTGCCATCCCGAGAGGTAGATCGCGCGCAGTCCGGCCTTCACCTGCTGCACGGCCTGGTTGCCGGTGAGCGCACCGAGCGCGTTGGTGTACCCGCCGGTCGGCGTCTCGGTGGTGAGCTGCTCCCACAGCTTCTCGGCGCCGCGGCGTGCGAGCGTGTGCTCCTCCTGCACGGTTCCGCGAAGCTTGACGACGTCGTCCGCGGTGTAGTCGCGCGTGATTCCCTCCCAGCGCGGGTCGTTTTCCCAGTCCCAGGCGAGCTGGTCGGCGGGGGAGGGGGTCTGCGATGCGTCGTTGGTCACGATGACTCCTGTGTTCGGCCCGAAGGCGTGGATTGCGGTGTAGTTCCATCCTGAGGGGCGGTCGCGGGCCCCAGGCGCCGATTCGGGGGGAGAAGAAACGCAGTTTTTTCGCTTGTCGGAAGTTTCCCGTTCTGCGATCATGGACGGCATGACGCTCCTCGAACACGAATCAGCGCAGGTCGGCGACGGCGAATGGGCCGACAGCGGCGACGCGCTCACGCTGGGCCGCCGCATCCGCGCGCTGCGCACCGCCCGTCGCCTCACGCTCGAGCAACTGGCGCGCGCCGTCGACCGGGCGCCGTCGCAGCTCTCGGCCATCGAGAACGGGAAGCGCGAGCCACGGCTCCCGATGCTGCGGGCGCTCGCCTCCGCCCTCGGAGTCACGGTCGACGAGCTGCTCGCGGCGGAGGCGCCCTCCGAGCGAGCCGCCCTCGAGATCGCCGTCGAGCGCGCGCAGCGGGGTTCGGTCTTTCAGTCGCTCGGGCTGCAGCCGATCCGGGTATCGAAGGCGACGAGCGACGAGACGCTGCAGGCCATTCTCGGGCTGCATCAGGAGGTCGAGCGGCTGCACAGGGAGCGCGCCGCGACGCCCGAGGAGGCGCGGCGGGCCAACACGGAGCTGCGCGCGCAGATGCGCAGCGCGGGGAACTACTTCGCCGAACTCGAGACGGCGGCGACCGGGCTGCTGGACAGCGTCGGATACTCCGGAGGGCCGGTCTCCCAGCAGACCATCGCAAATATCGCCGAGCGTCTCGGCTTCAGCCTGCACTACGTCGGAGACATGCCGCACTCGACGCGGTCGGTCATCGACCGGCGCAACGGCCGGGTGTACCTGAGCGGCGCCGTGCCGTCGCGCGACGCTCGCGCGCCGATCCTCCGGGCGCTCGCGAGTGTGGTCTGCGGGCATGAGGAGCCGAGCAGCTACGGCGAGTTTCTGCGGCAGCGGGTCGAGGCGAACTATCTGGCCGGAGCGGTGCTGCTCCCCGAGGCCGCTGCGGTCCCGCTCCTCTCGGAGGCGAAGCAGCAGCGGCAGATCTCCATGGAGGATCTGCGCGACGCGTTCGGCGTCTCCTACGAGATGGCGGCGCACCGGTTCACGAACCTCGCGAGCGAGCGGCTCGGGCTCGAGGTGCACTTCATGAAAGCACACGAGTCGGGAACGCTGATCAAGGCGTACGAGAACGACGGGGTCCGCTTCCCCTCCGACGCGCTCGGCAACTTCGAGGGCGCCATGGTGTGCCGCAACTGGACCGCTCGCACGGTGTTCGGGCAGCCCGACCGCTTCAACCCCTGGTACCAGTACACCGACATGGCGGCCGGCGGAACGTACTGGTGCACGTCGCGCGTCGAGAAGGCGAAGGAGGGGCTGTACTCCGTGAGCGTCGGCGTGCGCTTCTCGGATGTGAAGTGGTTCCGGGGGCGGGAGACCGCCCACCGGTCGCAGTCCTTCTGCCCCGACGACCAGTGCTGCCGGCAGGCGTCGGCCGAGCTGACCCGGAAGTGGGAGGCCGCGGCGTGGCCGGAGGCTGCGACGCCGACGAGCCTGCTCGCGGCGCTCCCGACGGGCACGTTCCCAGGAGTCGATGCGCACGAGGTGTACGCATTTCTCGAATCTCACGAATAGCCGGGAAGTTCGTGGACGGCGCGCCGCGCAATGCCACAAAAGTGATCATCGAGGTGCGCCGCGCCCCTCGCCTGCGATAGCGTAGATGCACCGAGTCGAACGGCTTGCGGAGGCCCCGAGTGGAGAAGTGGGTGAGGACATGAGCAGCGACAGTCATGCCCGTCGCGCTGAGAGCACCGAGGTGCGATCGACCCAGCAGTTCCGAGAAGATCTGAGCGCGATCATTCGCACGCGGGCGACCGATCTGACGATCGATGAGCGCGAGGCCGTCGAGGCGCTGCCCTCCGGAGCAGCGCTTCTGGTCGTGCGTCGCGGCCCCGATCAGGGAGCCCGTTTCCTGCTCGATCAAGACGTCACTGTGGCCGGTCGCCACCCCGCCGTCGACATCTTCCTCGACGACGTCACGGTCTCGAGGCGTCACGCCGAGTTCCGCCGCAACGGCACGGCGTTCTCCGTCGCAGACCTGGGCTCGTTGAACGGAACGTTCTGCGACGGAACCCGCATCGACGGCTCGGTCGTGCTCGCGGACGGTGCGGAGGTGCAGGTCGGAAAGTTCCGATTCACCTTCTTCGCCTCGCGCTTCGATCTCGCCGAGGAGAACTAGGGTGGCGGCCGCGCAGGCCCGACAGCATCCCGCAGGACTCCTCAGCATCGGTCAGGTGCTGGCGCGCCTCCAAGACGACTTCGCCGACCTCACTCCATCGAAGCTCCGCTTCCTGGAGGAGCAGGGCTTGGTCGCGCCCGAGCGCACCAAGTCGGGCTACCGCAAGTTCTCGCAGGCCCACATCGAGCGCCTGCGGCTGATCCTCACCCTCCAGCGGGACCACTATCTGCCGCTGAAGGTCATCGCCGAAGTGCTCGATGAGCTGGATGCCGGGCGCGACCCGATCATCCCCGGCGCGGCCTCCCGCAGCGCGTCGAGCATTCTCGCGCCGAAGCGCGTGCTCAGCGGGGAGGAGCTGCGCCGCATCACGGGTGCGAGCGCCCGTTTCATCGGCGAGGCGATCGCGGCGGGGCTGCTGCCCGCTGCAGAGGTGTTTCCGCACGACGCCGTCGCCCAGGTGACGGCGCTGCTGAAGCTGTCGGAGCGGGGGATCACGCCTCGGCACCTCCGCGCGCTGCGCGTCTCGGCCGAGCGGGATGCCGAGATGATCGCGCACGCCGTGTCGAGTCGGGGAGTGCGCGCGGCTTCGCCCGCCGCGATGGAGGGCGCCCTGGAGATCGCCGATCACCTCGAGACGGTGCGCTCCGGCGTGTTGCGGAGGCGTATCGGCGGCGCATGACGCTGCAGATTTCGGCGTGATTTCAACCTTCAAGTTCAACCTGAGGTCGACACGCGAGAATTGAGACCCGACGGTCGTTGCATCGGCATTGCGCGCTCGATAACGTTGGTGAAGTTCGGCGGCGATTCTGCGCCCGCCGAGGTGAAAGGAACACGATGGAGCACACACAGCGCCCGGGCGGCGATGCGGCGATCCCCTCCGCGCAAGCGCTCTCCGAGGCCGGCATCGTGGCTGATCCCGCAGCGTTCACCCCCGTCTCCGTCGACGCCGAGGTGCTCTTCGACGACGGGCTCCCGCGTCCCAACCAGGACGGCGGGTTCAAGGGTGCGACCGCGGCGCGAGCTGCGGGCATCACGTATCGCCAGCTCGACTACTGGGCGCGCACGGGGCTCGTCGAACCCACCGTGCGGGGCGCCCAGGGGTCGGGATCGCAGCGGCTCTACGGGTTCCGCGACATCCTCGTGCTCAAGCTCGTGAAGCGCCTCCTCGACACCGGCATCTCCCTCCAGCAGATCCGCACCGCGGTGGCGCAGCTGCACGAGGCCGGCGTGCACGACCTGTCGCAGACCACCCTGATGAGCGACGGGTCCAGTGTCTACCTCTGCACGTCGAGCGACGAGGTCATCGACCTCGTCAGCCGCGGCCAGGGCGTCTTCGGCATCGCGGTGGGGAAGGTGCTGCGCGAGGTCGAGACCTCGCTGGTCGACATGGACGAGCATCGCGAAGAGGCCTCGACGGATGCCGCAGTCGACGAGCTCGCCGCTCGTCGGAAGTCTCGCAAGATCTCCTGAGCCGCGCCGTTCCACGATCCGCACGCAGCGCGCGTCGCCTCCGCCGCGCGCTCATCGTCTCCCGCTGATCGCCGCACGCTCATCGTCTCCTGGTGATCGCAGCACGTTGCGTGCTGGTCACTGCGCGCGCGACGGAGCGGAACGGGCCGCGCGATTCGGCTCGGACCCGCGACGCATCGGGCGCGGAGCCCGTGCGTCAGTTCTCGACGACCGTCGCCGTGGGAGC
This sequence comes from Leucobacter chromiiresistens, assembly GCF_001477055.1. Taxonomy (GTDB): domain Bacteria; phylum Actinomycetota; class Actinomycetes; order Actinomycetales; family Microbacteriaceae; genus Leucobacter; species Leucobacter chromiiresistens_A. The sequence goes on along the minus strand of NZ_LDRK01000018.1, from coordinate 167,029 downwards.
GTTCGAGGCTCCGGCGCGCGCGGCGTCCATGCCGGCGGAGCGCAGAATCCGGTCGAGTACCAGATCGAAGTTGGCCGCCATCTCCTGCGACGCTTCGCCGGGCCACATGTGCACCGGCTTCGCGGCGCCCTGCGCCTGCTGCAGCGAGGTGCGTTCGGGCAGCTGCGGGTTCAGCACGAGCGGTCCGAACATCTCGCGGAGCTCGCGGATGCGGAACTGGTGCTCGAGCGACTGGGGCTGCGTGCGGTTGATGAGGATGCCCAGGGGCTGCAGCCGCGGGCTCACGCCGCGCCGGATCTCCTCTATGGCGCGCAGCGCGCGATCGGTCGCCGCCACGGCGAAGAGGCTCGGCTCGGCCACGACGAGTACGCGATCGCTCGCGGCCCAGGCAGTGCGCGTCAGCGCGTTGAGCGAGGGGGCGCAGTCGACGAGCACGAGGTCGTACTCCGACTCGACGATCGCCAGGGCCTCCTCGAGCTTCCAGATGTCGCGCGTCGAGGGGTGCGGACCGTCGAAGTTGATTGCCGAGGGGCTGCCGACGAGCAGATCGATCCGACCGCCCTCGTGGTAGTCGTTCCAGCCGCTGTGAGCGATCGCGCTGCGCACGGTCTTCTCCTTCGGGCTCTCGAGCACATTCGCGACATTGGCGAAGCCTTCGGGGTTCACCGCCAGGCCCGTCGACACGTCGGACTGCGGGTCGAAGTCCACGACCAGGGTCCGCAGACCGCGCGAGAAGGCGGCCGAGGCGAGGCCGAGCGTCACGGTCGTCTTGCCGACGCCGCCCTTGAGGGAACTCACACTCAATACATGCACGTGGCAAGTTTAGTGGATTCAACCCGAGCGTCGCCCGACTTCGTCGTGGGCGAACGGGGGCGAACCCTGCATCCGCGGAGAGGGCGCGCGCCGCGCGTCATATAGCTCACCCCGAGGGGGCGAGCATGTATCTTGATATCGAACCAGTTCGACGGTGCGGGCACCCGGCGGAGTGAACAGTAGCAAGGAGGCGGAGTGTTCCAGAAGATCTTGGTGGCGAATCGCGGGGAGATCGCGATTCGGGCGTTTCGGGCGGCGCACGAGTTGGGTGCGCAGACGGTGGCGGTGTTCCCGTACGAGGATCGCAATTCGCTGCATCGGTTGAAGGCTGATGAGGCGTATCTGATCGGCACGGTCGGTCATCCCGTGCGGGCGTATCTGGATGTCGCGGAGATCGTGCGCGTCGCGGTCGAGTCGGGTGCGGACGCGATCTATCCGGGGTACGGGTTCTTGTCGGAGAACCCGGATCTCGCGGCCGCGGCGGAGGCTGCGGGGATCCGGTTCATCGGGCCGGGCCGGGAGGCGCTCGAGATGGCGGGCAACAAGGTCGCCGCGAAGGAGCACGCGATCCGGGCGGGTGTGCCGGTGCTGCGCTCCACGCCGCCGTCGACGGATATCGATGCGTTGATCGCGGGGGCGGAGGAGATCGGGTTCCCGGTGTTCGCGAAGGCGGTCGCGGGTGGCGGGGGCCGTGGCATGCGGCGTGTGGAGCGCGTGGAGGAGTTGCGCGACGCGCTGGAGTCGGCGATGCGGGAGGCGGAGTCGGCGTTCGGGGACGCGACGATGTTCATCGAGCAGGCGGTGCTGCGGCCGCGGCACATCGAGGTGCAGGTGCTGGCGGATGCGTCGGGTGCGACGGTGCATCTGTTCGAGCGCGATTGCTCGGTGCAGCGCCGGCATCAGAAGGTCGTGGAGATCGCGCCGGCGCCGAACATGAGCGAGGAGAAGCGCGCCGAGCTCACGCGCGACGCGATCGCGTTCGCGGAGTCCATCGGGTACGAGAACGCGGGAACGGTCGAGTTCCTCCTCGACACGGCCGGGGAGCGTGCCGGGGAGCACGTGTTCATCGAGATGAATCCGCGCATCCAGGTTGAGCACACGGTGACCGAGGAGGTCACCGATGTGGATCTGGTGCGGGCGCAGATGCGGATCGCTGCGGGCGCGTCGCTGGAGGAGCTCGAGCTCACGCAGGATCGCATCAGGCTGCGCGGGGCGGCGCTGCAGTGCCGGATCACGACGGAGGATCCGGCGAACGGGTTCCGGCCCGATCTCGGCCGCATCACCGCGTACCGGTCGCCGGGCGGCGGCGGGGTGCGTCTGGATGGGGGCACGATCGAGGTGGGTGCGCAGATCAGCCCGCATTTCGATTCGATGCTCGCGAAGTTGACGTGTCGCGGTCGCACGTTCGAGGATGCGGTGCGGCGGGCGCAGCGGGCGCTGGCCGAGTTCCGCATCCGGGGCGTGGCGACGAACATCCCGTTCCTGCAGGCGGTGCTCGCGGATGCCGAGTTCCAGTCGGGGGATGTGTCGACGCAGTTCATCGGCGAGCGGCCGGAGCTGCTGCGGATGAATCCCTCGAAGGATCGCGCGACGCGGCTGCTGCAGCACGTCGCGCACGTGACGGTGAACCAGCCCCATGGTGCTCGGCCGCGGCTGATCGATCCGGAGGCGAAGCTGCCCGCGGCCGATCTGTCGCGCCCGGCTCCCGCGGGCAATCGGCAGCTGCTGGTGGAGATCGGGCCCGACGCGTATGCGCGGCGGTTGCGCGAGCAGACGGCGCTCGCGGTGACGGAGACGACGTTCCGCGATGCGCACCAGTCGCTGCTGGCGACGCGGGTGCGTACGAAGGACCTCGCCCGGGTCGCCCCGTATGTGGCGCGGTTGACGCCGGAGCTGTGGTCGGTGGAGGCGTGGGGCGGGGCGACGTACGATGTCGCGCTGCGCTTCTTGGGGGAGGATCCGTGGGAGCGGCTCGCGGCGCTGCGGGAGGCGCTGCCGAACGTGCCGATCCAAATGCTGCTGCGCGGGCAGAACACGGTCGGGTACACGCCGTATCCGGAGCAGGTCGCACAGGCATTCGTGCGCGAGGCGGCGTCGACGGGGGTGGACGTGTTCCGCATCTTCGACGCGCTCAACGACGTGAACCAGATGCGGGTCGCCATCGACGCGGTGCGCGAGACCGGGACGGCGGTCGCCGAGGTCGCGATGTCGTTCACGGGCAATCTGCTGAGCCCGGCCGAGGACAAGTACACCCTCGACTACTATCTGCGCCTGGCCGAGCAGATCGTCGACGCGGGGGCGCATGTGCTCGCGATCAAGGACATGGCGGGGCTGCTGCGCCCGGCGGCTGCGGCGAAGCTCGTCACCGCGCTGCGGGAGCGCTTCGAGCTGCCGGTGCACCTGCACACGCACGATACGCCGGGCGGGCAGCTCGCGACGCTGCTCGCGGCGAGTGCGGCGGGGGTGGATGCGGTCGACGCGGCGTCGGCGCCGATGTCGGGCACCACGTCGCAGCCGTCGCTGTCGGCGCTCGTGGCGTCGCTCGCCGACACGGATCGCGATACGGGCCTCTCGCAGGAGGCGGTGTTCGCGCTCGAACCGTATTGGGATGCGGTGCGCGGGCTGTACCGGCCGTTCGAGTCGGGCCTGCCGAGCCCCACGGGCCGGGTGTACAGTCACGAGATCCCGGGCGGGCAGCTGTCGAACCTGCGCCAGCAGGCGATCGCGTTGGGGCTCGCGGAGAACTTCGAGCGGATCGAGGATCTGTACGCGGCGGCCGATCGCATGCTGGGGCGCATCCCGAAGGTGACGCCGTCGTCGAAGGTCGTGGGCGATCTCGCGCTGCACCTGTCGGCGGTCGATGCCGATCCGGCGGATTTCGAGGCGCACCCGGAGAAGTACGACATCCCGGACTCGGTGGTGGGGTTCCTCGCGGGCGAGCTGGGGGAGATCCCGGGGGGTTGGCCGGAGCCGTTCCGGTCGAAGGTGCTGGCCGGCCGGTCGGTGAACATCGACGTCGCGCCGGTGCCGGAGAGCGATGAGGCGCTGCTGCGGGGCTCGAGCGCGGAGCGGCGCGACGCGCTGAACCGTCTCCTCTTCCCGCAGCCCGCGCAGCAGTTCGCTCAGGTGCGCGAGCAGCACGGCGACGTGTCGGTGCTGGAGACCGCGGACTACCTGTACGGGCTGCAGGCGGGCGAGGAGCACGCGATCGATCTCGCGAAGGGTGTGCGCCTGTACGTCGCGCTCGAGGCGATCGGGGAGGCCGACGACAAGGGGCTGCGCACGGTGATGGTGCGGGTGAACGGTCAGCTGCGGCAGGTGTTCGTGAAGGACGAGTCGGTGCGGGTCGAGGCGGCGCTCTCGGAGAAGGCGGATCGTGCGATCCCGGGGCATGTCGCCGCACCGTTCTCGGGCACGGTGACGGTCAAGGTCGCCGTCGGGGATCGGGTGGAGGCGGGTCAGCCGGTCGCGACGATCGAGGCGATGAAGATGGAGGCCGCGATCACCGCGCCCGTGGCGGGCCGTGTGGAGCGGGTCGTGTTCACGGGCACGCGGGGCCTGGAATCGGGCGACCTCATCGCCGAGATCACGGCTGCCGAGGGGTGAGTCGAGCGCCTCGCCGCGGACCGACGCCGCGGCGAGGCGCTAGGCTCGGGTGCCATGGCGATTCGTGAAATCCGGGTCTTCGGAGACCCCGTCCTCCGCACCGTGTGCGCACCCGTCGCAGAGATCGACGAGGGTGTGCGCGCGCTCGTGCAGGATCTGCTGGATACGGTGGACATGGAGGGCCGTGCCGGGCTCGCGGCCACGCAGATCGGGCACACGCAGCGCGTCTTCAGCCTCAACATCGACGGCGAGATCAGCTACGTCATCAACCCCGAGATCGTCTCACTCGAGGGGGAGCCGGTGCTCACCGGCGAGGGGTGCCTCTCCGTTCCCGATCTCTGGTTCGAGGTGCCGCGGCACCCGCGGGCGACCGTGCGGGGCATCGACCTGAACGGCGATCCCGTCGAGATCAGCGGCGAGGGACTGCTGGCGCAAGCGCTGCAGCACGAGTGCGACCACCTCGAAGGGAAGCTGTACCTGTCGCGCCTCGACCGCGACTCCCGCGGTGAGGCGATGCGGCAGATCCGCAGCTCGAGCTGGTTCTGAACGCGAGGGCACGACCCCGCCGCGCCTCGCGGCCCGCGGCGCGGCGGGCCGCTAGCTGACGACGCCGACGTTCTCGGTCTGCGGGTGCTCGCCGTACATGGCCGAGATCTCGCCGGCGAAATCGCGCAGAATGTTGTCGCGCCGGATGCTCATCTTCGGAGTCAGGTGCCCGTTCGCCTCGATGAACTCCGTCGGCAGGATGACGAATTTGCGGATCGACTCGGCGCGCGAGACGAACGCGTTGCCCTGGTCGACGGCGCTCTGCACCTCCGCGAGCACCTTCGGATGCACGGAAGCCTCCTCGAGCGACATCATCGGATCCTCGCCGTTGTTGTTCAGCCAGGGCGCGAGCATCTCGGGGTCGAGCGTGACAAGGGCCGAGATGAACGGCCGCTGGTCGCCGACGACGACGACCTGGCCGATGATGGTGTTCGAACGGATCGGATCCTCGAGCGCCGCAGGCGCCACGTTCTTGCCGCCCGCGGTGACGATGATCTCCTTCTTGCGGCCGGTGATCGTCAGGTAGCCGTCCTCGTCGAGCGAGCCGATGTCGCCCGTGCGGAAGAAGCCGTCGGCCGTGAAGGCGTCACGCGTCGCCTCCTCGTTGTTCCAGTACTCCTTGAAGACGTCGATGCCCTGCACCTCGATCTCGCCGTCGTCGGCGATTCGGACGGTGTGCCCGGGGAGCGGCGGGCCGACGGTGCCGATCTTGAAGTGATCGGGCAGATTGACCGTCACCGGGGCGGTGGTCTCGGTGAGGCCGTACCCCTCGAGGATCTTCACGCCGAGGCTGCGGTAGAAGTGACCGAGATAGTGGCTGAGCGGCGCCGATCCCGACACCGCGAAGCGCACCTTGCCGCCCAGCTTCTCGCGGAGCTTGCCGTAGACGAGCTTGTCGAAGAGGCGGAACTTCAGCGCGAGCGCGAACGGCACCTTGCCGGCGTCGAGCGCCTCTGAGTGCGCGACGGCGACCTTCGCCGCCGCGCGGAAGATCTTGCCCTTGCCCTCGGCCTCGGTCTTCTGCTCGGCCGAGTTATAGACCTTCTCGAACACGCGCGGCACGGCGAGGAGGAAGGTCGGCTGGAACGTGCCGAGCGCCGGCAGGAGCTGGCTGGTATCGGCCTGGTGCCCGACGCGCACCCCCGCGTGCACCGACATGACCGAGATGAATCTCGCGAAGACGTGGGCGAGCGTCACGAACAGCAGCGTCGCGGCCCCCGGCTGCTGCACCACGTCGGAGAGCGCCGCAGCGGCGTTGCGGGAGAGATCGACGAAGTTGGCGTGGGTCAGCACGCACCCCTTCGGCCGGCCGGTCGACCCGGAGGTGTAGATCACAGTCGCGATATCGGAACCCTGAGCGAGCCCGCGGCGCCGGTCGATCTCCGCGTCGGGGATCGCCGCACCCGACTCGCGCAGTTCGGCGAGCGCGCCCCGGTCGAGGCGCCAGGCCAGCGACACGGTCGGGAGGTCGTCTCTGACCTCCTCGAAGCGCGCGGCGTGATCCTCGGTCTCCGTGAGCACTGCGCGCGCGCCCGAGTCTTCGAGCACCCAGTGCACCTGCAGCGGAGAGGACGTCTCGTAGATCGGCACCATGACGGCCCCGGCGTAGTGGATGGCGAAGTCGACGAGCGTCCACTCGTAGCTCGTCTTGCACATGAACGCGACGCGGTCGCCGGGCTCGATGCCCGAGGCGACCAGGCCCTTGGCCAGTGCGACGACCTCCGCGCGGAACGCGGAGGCGGAGATGTCGCGCCAGCCGTCGCCGACGGGCACCGCGAACAGTGCGCGATCGGGGGTCGCCTGCGCCCGCTGCTCCAGGAGGTCGGTGATGTTGTCCTCGGGAACCGGCGGGACGAGGATCGGGGTCTCGGACTGATTCACGGCAGCTCCTTCGATACTCATGTATCCGTCGTTCGCGACGCGGCCTCGCGCGTCGCACATGTGTTCTGCCACCTTATATGCATACCTCCGCCGAGCCCCCGGCTCGGGTAGGGTGTTCCCAGTCGAGAGGAATCGTGAGCCGTGCTCTACTGGATTTTCAAACACCTGATCATCGGGCCGATCTTGAAAACGGTGTTCCGCCCGTGGCTGGAGGGTGCCGAGAACATTCCGGCGACCGGGCCGGTGATCATTGTAGGAAACCACCTCTCGGTGATCGATTCCTTCTTCATGCCGACGATGATCGACCGTCGCGTGTACTTCCTCGCGAAGAGCGATTACTTCACCGGCACGGGGGTGAAGGGCTGGCTCGTGAAATCGTTCATGACCGCGGTCGGCCAGCTCCCCATCGACCGGTCGGGCGGCAAGGCCTCCGAGGCGTCGCTGAACACGGGACTCGGGGTGCTGGATCGCGGGGACGTGCTCGGCATCTACCCCGAGGGCACCCGCAGCCCCGACGCGCGACTGTACCGCGGTCGCACGGGCGTCGCCCGTCTCGTGCTCGAATCCGGCGCCGTGGTCGTGCCCGCCGTGATGATCGACACTGAGAAGGCGATGCCGATCGGGGCCAAGCTGCCGAAGATCCGCAGGATCGGCACCGTCGTCGGGAAGCCCCTCGACTTCAGCCGTTTCGCCGGCATGAGCGCCGACCGCTTCGTGTTGCGCAGTGTGACGGACGAGATCATGCTCGAGATTCAGAAGCTCAGCGGGCAGACCTACGTGGACGTCTACGCGTCGAGCGTGCGCAACCGCTGATCCCGCCCGTGTTCGCCGCAGGCGCCCTGCCCGCGGCGCGCGCGGAGCCGATGAGGCAGTAGGCTGATACGGTCGCGGCGCCTCGCCGCGACCTTTCTGTACCCACCTCACGTAAGGGATCGACATGACGAGCCAGATTCACGAGACTGCTGCCGAACGAGCGTTCGCGGAGCTCGACGCCTATCAGGCGCTCGAGGCCAAGCAGCAGCCGGTCTGGCCCGATCCCGAAGCGGTGGCGTATTCGGCCCGAGAGCTCTCGTCGCAGCCGCCGCTCGTATTCGCGGGTGAGGCCGATCAGCTGCGCGACCGCCTCGCATCCGCCGCGCGCGGCGAGGCGTTCCTGCTGCAGGGCGGCGATTGCGCAGAGACCTTCGCCGCGGCGACGGCCGATCGCATCCGCGATCGCGTCAAGACGCTGCTGCAGATGGCGGTCGTGCTCACCTACGGGGCGTCGATGCCCGTCATCAAAGTCGGGCGGATGGCCGGCCAGTTCGCGAAGCCGCGCTCCAGCAACGAGGAGACGCGAGAGGGCGTCACCCTGCCCGCATACCGTGGCGACCTCGTCAACGGATACGACTTCACGCCGGAATCGCGCGCTGCCGACCCGGCCCGGCTCGTGCAGGGCTACCACGTATCGGCGTCGACGCTCAACCTGATCCGCGCCTTCACGCAGGGCGGATTCGCCGATCTGCGCCAGGTGCACGCCTGGAACCAGGGGTTCGTCTCGAACCCGGCGAACCAGCGGTACGAGTCGCTCGCGGGCGAGATCGACCGCGCACTGCGGTTCATGGCGGCGTGCGGGGTCGACAACACCGCCCTCACGCAGACCGAGTTCTACGTCAGCCACGAGGCGCTGCTGCTCGACTACGAGCGGCCGCTGACCCGCGTCGACTCGCGCACCGGCGACCTGTACGACACCTCGGGCCACATGCTCTGGATCGGCGAGCGCACGCGCGACATCGATGGCGCCCACGTCGAGTTCCTCTCGCACGTGCGCAACCCGATCGGGGTGAAGCTCGGTCCGACGGCGACCGTCGACGACGCGCTGCGCCTGATCGACAAGCTCGATCCCGAGCGCGAGCCGGGGCGTCTCACGTTCATCACGCGCATGGGCGCGGGCAAGATCCGCGACGTGCTCCCGGGGCTGCTCGCCGGGGTGCGCGACGCGGGCGCGACGCCGCTCTGGGTGACGGACCCGATGCACGGCAACGGCATGACCACCGCCACCGGCTACAAGACGCGCCGATTCGACGACGTCATGGATGAGCTGCGAGGCTTCTTCGAAGCGCACCGCGAGGTCGGCACCTACCCGGGCGGCATCCACATCGAGCTCACCGGCGACGATGTCACGGAGTGCCTCGGCGGCTCGGAGAACATCGACGAGGCGACGCTCGCGACCCGCTACGAGTCGGTCTGCGATCCCCGTCTCAACCACATGCAGTCGCTGGAGCTCGCGTTCCAGGTGGCCGAGGAGCTCAAGAAGATCTCGTAGCGCGCGTGGGATCGTACAGAGCGCCCGCCCTCCGTCAGCGCGACTGAGGGCGGGCGCTCTGCGTGGGGCGCACGCGCTCTGCGCGGGGCGCCCGGAGTGCGGCGCCGTGCGCGCGCCCGCCGACGATGAACCGTCAGAGCGAGATCGTGCTCCTGATGCGGATCTCCGTGCCCGCGGCGACCTTCTCGCCCGCGGCCGGGTCCGTTCCGGTGGCCTTCGCGAAGCTGCGCAGCGCGTCGGGGACGAGGGTCGTCGGGGTGAAGCCCGCGGCGCTCAGCGCGTCCATCGCCTCCTGCAGGGGGAGATCGGAGACGTCGGGTACGGGGAAGAGCTCGGGGCCGAGCGAGATCTCGAGGCCGACGCTGTCTCCCGGCCGCATCGGATCGGTCTGCGGCAGCAGCGAGATGACCGAACCCTGCGGCACGTCGGCGCTGTACGATTCGGCGCCCACTGCGGGATCGACGGTGAGCGAGCTGTCGGCGAGCCGGGCCGTGGCCTCATCGGCGGTCAGGCCGGCCACGTCGGGCACCGGGCCTGCGGAGGTGATGAGATCGATGGTGCCGAGCTCCGGGTACGTGTCGCCGAGCGCGTCCCCGTTCGCTCCGAGGGCGGCGAGCACCGTGTCCGCCTCGTCGTCGGAGAAGCGCTGCTCGAGCACCTCCCCGACGGTGAACCGCTGATCCTCGATCAGCGCCCGAGCCTCATCGAGCGACAGGCCGACCAGCGTCGGCACGGGGAGGAGCTGCGGGCCGGTCGACTGGCAGAGCTGCACGGCGGTGCCGCGATCCACCCGCGACCCGGAAGCGGGCTCCGTCTCGGCCGCCTGCCCGGCCGGATACTCGAGGCTCGAGCACTCGGCGAGCGTGACGACCAGCGCGTGCTCCTCGAGCGCGGCCTGCGCAGCGGCGATCTCCTGGCCGGCGACGTCGGGGACGGTGACCTGCGACCCCGGGCCCTGTCCGAACCACCAGCCGAGCGCCCCGGCCGTCGCGATCAGCAGCACGGCGAACCCCGCGATGATCCGGCCGCGCCGTCTCCGCGCCCGTCCGGCATCCGCGGCGCGGTCGATCGGCGCGGGAGCCCGAGCAGGCTCGACCCCGGGTTCCACCGCGGGCGCGACGGTCGTGGCGGCGTCGTCGGCATTGCCGGCGAGCGCCCAGCGCTGAGCGGGATCGAGCACCGAGGTCGCGGGAGTGGGCGCGCCTTCGTCGGCGATGCGCGGCAGCACCCGGGTGGACCCCGAGCCCGCCTCGGCGCCGGCGATGCCGCGCAGCGATTCGAGCGCCTCGCCAGCATCGCGCGGACGCTCGTCGGGCTCGCGACGCGTCATCCACAGCACGAGGGAGTCGAGCGCCGGGCTCGCCTCGGCGCTCTGCAGCGACGGAGCAGGCACGTCTGAGTGCGCGTGCTGATAGGCGATCTGCATGGGCTGCTCGCCGACGAAGGGCTGGGCACCCGTGAGCATCTCGTAGAGCATGATGCCGAAGGCGTAGATGTCGCTGCGCGCGTCGGCCACTCCTCGGGTGACGAGTTCGGGGGAGAGGTACGCGATGGTGCCGAGCAGGGCCTGACCCGTCGTGGTGTTGGCGCTCACCGCCCGGGCGAGGCCGAAGTCGCCCAGCTTGATGCGCCCGTCGTCGGCGAGCATGACGTTCTCGGGTTTGAGGTCGCGATGCACGATCCCCGCCCCGTGCGCCGCCGCCAGACCCGAGAGCACCGCCTCGCCGATCTCGAGCGACTGCTCCGCGGTGAGGCGGCGCTGCTGCTTCAGCAGCTCGCGCAGCGTGATGCTGGGCAGGTACTCCATGACGAGGTAGGTGCGGCCGAGGTCGTGGCCCTGATCGAAGACGTTCACGAGATTCGGGTGCGACAGCCGAGCGGCACTGCGCGCCTCCTGCTCGAAGCGCCGCGTGAAATTCGCGTCCTCCGCGAGGTGCTCGTGCATCACCTTCACCGCGACGCGGCGTTCCAGCCGGAGGTCCGTTGCGAGGTAGACCATCGCCATGCCGCCCCGGGCGATGCGCGATCTGATCGCGTAACGGCCGTCGAGCGTCTGCCCGATCAGCGGGTCGGAAGGCACGGAGGTCACCCGGAGAGTCTACGGAACTTCGGGTGACCGTTTCATGATGCGCGCCGGGCGCGGTCGGATTGCGCTCGCCGGAACGCGCTGGCAAAGTGGGATCGTGGCAGAGAACACCGCTTCAGACCGTAGCCCGCTGACGACGGCGCCGATGCTCAGCGTTCCGGAGCTCGTCGACCGCCTCGGCATCACGCCCGGCCGCCTGCATCGCCTCATCGAGGACCATGTGCTCGCGTCGGTCCGCATCGACGGGGCCGTTCGGGTTCCCGAGGAGTTCCTGCAGGGCGACGAGCCGTTGCCGTCGCTGCGCGGCACACTGCTCGTGCTGAACGACGCCGGGTTCTCCGAGGAGGAGGCGGTGATCTGGATGCTGTCGACCAACGAGGAGCTCGGGGAGCGCCCGATCGACTCGCTGCAGTCGGGACGGAAGAGCGCGGTGCGCCGCGCGACGCAGGCTCTCGCCTTCTGAGGCTCTCCCGCGATGCTGCGGCTCGGCGGGCTCGCAATCTCAGTCGGGTGAGCGCTCCGCCGGTCTCGCCGCTCCGCATAACGGAGACCCGGGGTGGCAGAGCCCGCTGACCGGTGCCCGGCTCAGAACTCGCGCCGGGTCGCCCGATCCGCGAGTCGGGTGAGTGCTTCGCCCGCATCCGGACGTGCCGGCGACGCCTGCAGGGCGGAGATCGCCCGCTCGACGTTGCGGGTGATCATCTGCTCGACGCGTTCGACGGCGCCGCTCTCGCGAATGGTGCGCTGCAGGATCGCGACCTGCTCGGGCGCGAGGTCGTTGCCCAGCAGGTCGTCGAAGATGCGCCGCTGCGTGCCGGGAAGGTTCTCGCGAGCGAGCGTGACCAGCACCGTGCGCTTGCCCTCCACGAGATCGTCCCCCGCGGGCTTCCCCGTGACGGAGGCGTCGCCGAAGACGCCGAGCAGGTCGTCCCGCAGCTGGAACGCGACGCCGATCGGCAGACCGTAGTCGCGGAGTGCCTGCTCCTGCTCCTCATCGGCACCCGCGAGCGCTGCCCCGATGAGCAGCGGCGCCTCGACGCTGTACTTCGCCGACTTGTAGACGAGCACCCGCGTCGAGCGCTCGAGCTGCGCGTCGTGGGCCGCGAAGGCGGGCTGCTGCTCCTCGAGCACGTCGAGGTACTGTCCGACGGCCACCTCGCTCCGCATGCGGTTGAAATGCGCTCGGGCAGCGCGCGCCGCGTCCGGGGAGGCGGCGCCGTCGCACGCGCTCTCCATGAGCTCGTCGGCCCACGATTGCAGCAGGTCTCCCAGCAGGATCGCTGCGGCGACCCCGAAGTGCTCGGGTTCGCCCGCCCAGCGCGCGGTCGCGTGCAGTGCCGCGAAGGCGCGGTGCGCCGCAGGGCGTCCGCGGCGGGTGTCGGAGCGGTCGATGATGTCGTCGTGGATCAGCGCGGCGGCGTGGAAGAACTCGAGTGCGCAGGCGGCGTCGAGTACCGAATCGGCGGCGCCGTCGACGCCGTCGGAGAAATCGAGCTCGCGCACGGAGCGGTAGCCGAGCACGGCGAACTGGGCGCGGAATCGCTTGCCGCCCGTGAGGAACTGCGCCGCTTCGTCGAGGAGCGCCGAGGCGTCGTCTCCGAGGGCGGCGAGCTCGTCGCGGTGCCGTTCGAGAATGTCGCCGATGCGCTCCTGAACGAGGCCTGCGAGTCGAGTCGTTTCTTGCACGCGCCTAGCCTACTCACGGGCACGGGTCGTAGACTGATGGGTACCACGTTTCACGAGATGCAGGAGGGTCGTCATGGCGCTGTCAGAGCACGAACAGCGGTTGCTTGACGAGATGGAGCGCGGCTTCTACCAGAGCGAAGCCGATGTTCTGCAAGCAGGTTCCGCCGAGCCCCGCCGCCTCAACTACCGGTCTCTCGTGCTCGGCGTGATCGTCGTGGTTGCCGGAATCGGCGTTCTCGTCGCGGGTGTCGCGGTGCAGTTGCTCTGGCTCGGCCTCGTCGGTTTCGCCATCATGCTCGGCGGCGTGGTGCTCATGCTGTCGCGTCGCTCGTCGGGCCCGCTGACGGTCGACGACATCACCTCGGCCAGCGCGGGGCCGAGGGCCGCGAAGTCGTCGCGGGAGTCGCTCAGCGAGCGCATGGAGCGCCGCTGGGATCAGCGGATGGAGGGGGAGCGCTAACCCGCCCCTACGCACTCAGCGCGCAGCGCCAGGTCGGTGACCTGGCGCTTTTTTCGTGCCCGCGGCACGGTTCGGTACGGCGTTCCCCGCTCACTCCACTTTGCTCCCCTCAGGTGCGATCGCAGCTGCCCGACTGTCCGTTCCTCCGTCGTGGCGCGGCTGCTCCGGCGTGGGAGCGACGGTCGAGTGACCGACGCGGGGATGGTCGCACCCGCGTCTTTTCGCCATCTCCCGCGAAAAACGCGCAATTCGCAGTGCGCGGAGGGGAAGAGTGGAGGAAAGTGGAGTAAACTGGTGCTCGAGGACGAGTCGGCGAAAGGAGGTCCCATTGTTCCTGGGAACCTTCACGCCGCGCCTGGACGAGAAAGGCCGCCTGATCCTCCCCGCGAAGTTCCGCAGCGAACTCGCCGACGGGCTCGTGATCACCCGCGGCCAGGAGCGGTGCCTCTACGTCTTCAGCGAGACGGAGTTCGCGCAGATGCACCAGCGCCTGCGCAGCGCGCCGCTGGCATCCAAGCAGGCGCGCGACTACCTTCGCGTCTTCCTCTCCGGGGCGCACCCCGAGACCCCCGACAAGCAGAGCCGGGTCACCATCCCGCAGAACCTCCGCGAATACGCGGGGCTCGATCGCGAACTCGCCGTCATCGGCGCCGGCTCGCGCGCGGAGATCTGGGACGCGGAGGCTTGGCAGACCTATCTGGCAGCGCAGGAGGCGGCGTTCTCCGAGATCGAGGAGGAGGTGATCCCGGGCATGTTCTAGCCCGGAATCGCTATGGCACACGACAACACACGCGATCCGAGCGCGCTGCACACGCCCGTGCTGCTCGAGCGCTGCATCGAGCTGCTCGCCCCCGCCGTGACCGACGGGGACTCCGGGGCGCCGCAGGTGGTCGTCGACGCGACGCTCGGCATGGGCGGTCACACCGAGGCGCTGCTCGAGCGGTTCCCGCACCTGCACGTCATCGGCCTCGACCGCGACACCGAGGCGCTGGAACTCGCCGGCGCGCGACTCGCACGCTTCGGCGATCGGGCGATCCGCGTGCACGCGGTGTACGACGAGATCGCGCGCGCGGTCGCGGACAGCGGCTACTCCCGCATCGACGGCGTGCTGTTCGACCTCGGCGTGTCCTCCCTGCAGCTCGACGAGGCCGACCGCGGCTTCGCATACGCTCAAGACGCGCCGCTCGACATGCGGATGGATCAGAGCAGCGGCGAGACCGCCGCCGATGTGCTCGCGACGGCTCCGGAGGGTCGCCTGCGCGCGATCTTCGAGCGCTACGGCGAAGAGCCGCTCGCCGGTCGCTACGCGCGCGCCATCATCGCGGCCCGCGCCGAGGAGCCGATTCTGCGCAGCGGCCAGCTGGTCGACGTGCTGCAGGCGGCGACGCCCGCAGCGGTGCGCGACCAGCGCCACCCGGCGAAGCGGGTATTCCAAGCGCTGCGCATCGAGGTGAACGCGGAGCTCTCCGTGCTCGAGCGCGCCATCCCCGCGGCGCTGGACCTGCTGCGCGTCGGTGGGCGCGCCGTCGTGATGTCGTACCAGTCCCTCGAGGACCGGTTCGTCAAGCGCGAGTTCGCCCGCCGCACCGCCTCCACCGCGCCCGCCGGGCTGCCGGTGGAGCTCCCCGAGCATCGGCCCGAGTTCCGCCTCCTCACCCGAGGCGCGGAACTCGCGGACGATGCGGAACGGGCGCGCAATCCGCGCGCCATCCCCGTGCGCCTGCGCGCCGCCGAACGAGTGAGGGACGCACGATGAGCACGACGATGCCGATGGAATTCGACGCAGCGGCGCTCCGGCTCGGCGCGCCCGCGGGGACGCCCGCGACCGAGCGCGAACGGCACCTGCGGCCGGTGCCCGCGCCCGCAGCGCGACCGGCGGCGCGCGCGAAGCGCAGCCCGCTCGCCGGGGCGCTCATCGCCGTCGGCGTGGTGCTGACAATCTTCGCGACGCAGCTCGGCCTGAGCATCGCGATCTCCCAGGGCGCCTACGAGACGCGGGCGCTCGAGGTGGAGCAGCGCGACCTCGCGCGCGTGGAGCGCGTGCTCTCCCAGAACGTCGACAAGCTCGCCTCGCCGCAGAACCTGGCCGAGAACGCCGCGGCGCTCGGCATGGTGCAGAACTCGCGCCCCGCTACGCTCCGCCTGAGCGACGGGGCGGTGCTCGGAGCACTCGATTCCGAGACGACGGAGGCGTCGGGCAACCTCGTCGCGAACGCGACCCTCGAGAGCATGCCGGTGGTCGACGCCGCCGGGCTGCTGGTGCCGCGCAACTCGGGACAGGCCGCGGGCGCACAGGCCGAAAGCATCGATCCGCCGGTACGGTGGACGGGCAAGCTGCCGGCGCCCGACACGCACTAGGCAGCAGCAGAACTCCGGGAGGTATCGGATGCTGAGACTGCGCGGATCGTCGCTCCGTCGAGCCATTGCGCTCGGCATCATCATCGTCGCCGCGCTCGTGTTCCTCGTGCGACTCGTCGACGTGCAGGTCGTCTCGGCCGCCGCCCTCAACGAGGACGCGAAGGACAAGCGCGCCGTGCCCGTCGCCATACCGAGCGTGCGGGGCGACATCGTCGACCGCGACGGGGAGGTGCTGGCCACCACCGACGAGCGGTACGACGTGCAGCTGTCGCCGAAGAACACCCGCCTCAACGACGGGGTCTTCTACCGCCTCGACGCGGAGCGCGGCGTGGGCACCGTCGAGGTCTCAGCGGCGCAGGCGTTCGAGGAGATCGGGGAGGTGACCGGCCAGAGCGGCGCGGAGATCCAAAAGATCGTCGACGACGCGCTGCGCGACAACCCGAAATCCGACTTCGCCTACGTGCAGCGCTCGATCGATCTGACCCAGCTGAATGCGCTCAAGGCGCTCGAGATCCCGTGGCTCACGTTCGAGAGCCAGCACAAGCGCACGTACCCGAACGGTGCGGTCGGCGGCAACATCGTCGGCTTCTCCGGCGCCGACGACGTGCCCCAGGCCGGCGTCGAGCTGTCGCAGGACGCCTGCCTCACCGGCGTCGACGGCACCGAGACCTACGAGCGCAGCGAGGACGGCGTCGCGCTGCCGGGCAGCGTCGTGGTCACCCGCAAGGTCGAGGACGGCGGCACCGTGCAGCTCACCATCGATCGCGACCTGCAGTGGGAGGCGCAGCAGGCGATCAACCAGCAGGTGCAGTCCGTCGGCGCCGAATACGGCCTGCTCACCGTGATGAACGTGCACACGGGCGAACTCGTCGCCGTCGCCGAGGACGGATCCGTCGACCCGAACGACGTCGACGCCTCCGACCCCGGGAAGCGCGAGGCCCGATCCTTCACCTCGCCGTACGAACCGGGATCGACGTTCAAGACGATCACCGCCGCCGCGCTCATCGACCAGGGCGTGGCCACCCCCACCTCGCAGAATCTCACCCCCGACTACCTGGAGCCCGAACCGGGTGTGCGCTTCGGCGACGCATTCAACCACCCCGAGATGCCCTGGACGCTCACCGGAATTCTGACGCAGTCGTCGAACGTCGGCACCTCGATGCTCGGCGCGCAGCTCGACGCCGACACGCGATACGACTACCTGAAGCGGTTCGGCGTCGGCACCGCCACGCAGGCCGGCATGCCGGTCGAGGATTCGGGCCTGCTGTACGAGCCGGGCGACTGGGACCGGCAGACGTCGTACAACACGATGTTCGGCCAGGGGCTCTCGTCCACCATCGTGCAGACGGCGGGCGTCTACCAGACGATCGCCAACAAGGGCGTCCGCGTGCCGCCGAGCATCGTCAAGCAGTGCACCGCGGCGGACGGCTCGGTCACCGAGCCCGACCACGGCGAGCCCGAGACGGCGGTCTCGGAGCAGACCGCCGCCGATGTCATGGCCATGCTCGAGACGGTGACCACCGAGGGCTGGTTCTCCGACCTCATCTCCATCCCCGGCTACCGCGTCGCGGGCAAGACCGGCACGGCCGAGCAGGTCGATCCCGACACCGGGCTCTACCGCACCGACTACGTGCACTCGTTCGCGGGCATCTTCCCGGCCGACGACCCGCAGTACGTCGCGGTAGCATCGATTGCGTTCCCGACGGCGGGAGATGGCGGCGTCGCCGCGCTCACCGCATTCCGGCAGGCTGCAGAGGCGACGATCCGCACATTCCACATTCCGCCGTCCACGGGGGAGTTCTCGCCGCTCCCCACCGAGTATTGATCACGCCCAGGAGGCCCGCACCCGTGAGTACCGGAGATGCCTTGAGCATTCGCCCGCAGCACCCCGTTCCCGTTCCCGTCGACGCGATCGTCGATCGGTTCGGGCTGCGGACGTCGGGCCTGCCGACGGGCCTGGCGGTGACCGGGGTGTCGCTCGACTCCCGCGACGTCCGTCCCGGCGACCTGTACGTGGGCATGCCGGGCGCGCAGCGCCATGGCGCCGAGTTCGCCGGCCAGGCCGCGGCGTCGGGTGCGAGTGCCATGCTCACCGATGCCCCCGGGGCCGAGCTGGCCGCCGCGGCTGCTCCGGACCTGCCCGTACTCGTCTCCGAAGCGCATCCGCGGACCGTTCTCGGGGACGTCGCAGCGGCGGTCTACGGCACCGACGGGTTCGCGGCGCGAATCTTCGGGGTCACCGGCACGAACGGCAAGACCAGCGTCGTCTACCTCCTCGCCGAACTGCTGCGCGCGGCGGGCATCACGGCGGGTCTCAGCTCCACCGCCGAGCGGAGGATCGGCGACGAGGTCGTCGTCAGCAACCTCACCAGCCCTGAGGCGTCCGAGCTGCACGGCCTGCTGGCGCGCATGGCCGAGGTCGGCGTCGCGGGCGTCGCGCTGGAGGTGTCGGCGCAGGCCGTGGTGCGCCACCGGCTCGACGGGGTGCACTTCGACGTCGTCGCGTTCAACAACTTCTCGCAGGACCACCTCGACGAGTTCGGCGACCTGGAGACCTACTTCGCGGCGAAGCTCGCGCTCTTCTCACCCGAGCACGCGGAGCGCGGCGTCGTCGTCGTCGACTCGCCGTGGGGGCAGCGCATCGCGCGCGAGTCGCGCATCCCGGTGACGCGACTCGCGACCGAGTACGGGCAGGACGCAGATTGGCATCTCGCGATCACGCGGCAGACGCTCGACGGCGTGTCCTTCGTGCTGCAGGGCCCCGAGGGCGCGCACTTCCGCGGCAGCGTCCCCGTGTTCGGCCGCTTCATGGCGGAGAACGCCGCGCTCGCGCTCATCATGCTGCACGAGGCCGGGATCCCCATCGAGCAGGTCTCGCGCGGGCTCGACCACGGTCGCATCCCGGTGTTCATCCCCGGCCGGCTCGAGCAGATCACCGAGAGCGGCAGCAGCGGCCCCCGCTTCTACGTCGACTACGGGCACACCCCTGGCGCGTTCGCAGCGATGCTCGATGCGCTCGGCGAGGTCGCACCGGGCAGGATCATCTTCCTCTTCGGCGCCGATGGCGACCGCGACACCACGAAGCGCGAGGAGATGGGCAGGATCGCGGCCGCGGGCGCGGACACCGTCATCGTGTGCGACTACCACCCCCGCTCGGAGCCGCCCGAGGCGATCCGCGCGCAGCTCATCGCGGGCGCGCGGTCCGCCCGGCACGCCGACGTGATCGAGGAGGGCGACCCGCGCGCCGCCGTGCGGCTCGCCATTTCGCTCGCCGATCCCGGTGACGTTATTCTGTATGCCGGTCCCGGACACGAGGACCATCAAGAGGTCGCCGGTCGGTTCATCCCGTACTCGGCGCGTGACGAAGTTCGCGGCGCGCTCCGCGAGGCAGGATTGCTCCCGTGATTGCACTGACACTGGCCGAGATCGCGACCGCCGTGAACGGCCGCCTGATCGTCGGAGACGACGGATCGGGGCCCGACACGGTGATCGACGGCGAGTCGCAGACCGACTCCCGCGAGATCGGCCCGGGGCAGATCTTCTTCGCACGCCGCGGCGAGGAGACCGATGGGCACCGCTACGCCGACCGCGCCGTCGACGCCGGGGCGGCGCTGCTCGTCGTCGAGCGCGACGTCGATCGGCGTGCGCCTCAGATCCTCGTCAGCGACAGCACTGTTGCGCTCGGGGCGCTCGCGACCGAGGTCGTCCGCCGCGTGCGCGACGCGGGCGGGCTCACCATCGTGGGCATCACGGGCTCGAACGGCAAGACCACGACGAAGAACCTCGTCGCGGCGATGGCGGAGCGGACGGGCCCCACGGTCGCCTCGGCCAAGTCGTTCAACAACGAGGTGGGCGGACCGCTGACGATGCTGCGCGTCGCGCCCGACACGCGGACGCTCGTCGCCGAGATGGGGGCGAGCGCCGAGGGCGAGATCGCCCGCCTCACCGCGATGGCTCCGCCGCACATCGGCGTCGTGCTCACGGTCGGTCTCGCGCACGCCGGCGAGTTCGGGGGCATCGAGACCACGTTCCGCACGAAGAGCGAGATGGTGCGCGACCTGCCCGAGGACGCCATCGCCGTGCTCAACCGCGACGACCCCCGCGTCTCGCAGATGGCGGACCTCACGCGCGCCCGCGTGCTCTGGTTCGGACTCTCGGACGGCGCCGACGTGCGCGCGACCGACGTCGATGCCTCGGCGACCGGGACGTCGTTCACGATCCACGCCGACGGCGCCTCGCTGCCGGTGCGCTTCCGCGTGCTCGGCGAGCACCACGTCATGAACGCGCTTGCCGCCGCAGCCGTGGGCCGCGCGCTCGGCATCCCGTTGGCCGACATCGTCGCGACGCTCGAGTCTGCGACGCTCGCCGCACCGGGTCGCATGGAGGTGCTCGGCGGCCGCGACGGCATCACGGTCATCAACGACGCCTACAACGCGAGCCCGGATTCGATGAGCGCGGCGCTCCGCACACTCGCGCAGATCCGCAAGCCGGAGGGCCGCTCGGTGGCGGTGCTCGGCGCGATGAGCGAGCTGGGGGAGTACTCCATCGAGGAGCACCGTCGGGTCGGCCTCCAGGCCGTGCGCCTCGGCATCTCCGAACTCGTGGTGGTGGGCGATGAGGCGCGTCAGCTGCACATCAGCGCCATCAACGAGGGGTCGTGGGACGGCGAGAGCACGTTCTTCTCCGAGCAGGACGAGGCCTTCGCCTACCTGACCGAGACACTGCGCGCGGGCGACACCGTGCTCGTGAAGTCGTCGAACGCGGCCGGCCTCCAGGGACTCGGAGATCGACTCGGGGAGGCGTACGCATGATCGCGCTCCTCATCGCGGGAGGGTTCTCCCTGCTGTACTCGCTGCTGCTCACCCCGCTGTTCGTGCGCGGCTTCAATCGACTGCGCTGGGGGCAGCCGATCCGCGTCGACGGCCCGAAGGAGCACGAGGTCAAGCGCGGCACCCCCACGATGGGCGGGCTCATCTTCCTCTCCGGATCGGTGATCGCCTACTTCGTCGGCAAGCTCGTGATGGGCGAGCAGCCCTCGCCCTCGGCACTCCTCGTGATCCTCATGGCGGTCGGAGCCGGGCTCGTCGGCTTCATCGACGACTTCATGAAGACCCGGCAGCAGGCGTCGGCCGGTCTCGGGGGCTGGGCGAAGATCGTCGGACAGGTCGTCATCGCCGTCTCGTTCGCCGTTCTCGGCATCCAGTTCGCGAACGACGCGGGCATCACCCCCGTCTCGACGCACATCTCCGTGTTCCGCGATCTGCCCTTCGACTTCATGACGTTCGGGCCGATCATCGGCGTGGGCCTCGTGATCATCTGGGTAATGGTCATCGTCACCGCGACGACCAACGCGGTCAACGTGACGGACGGCCTCGACGGACTCGCCGCGGGTGCCGCGATCTTCGCATTCGGGGCGTATCTCATCATCGGCTTCTGGCAGGCGGCGCAGAGCTGCGCGAGCACGGCGTCGGAGCCCGGGTGCTACGAGGTGCGCGATCCGATGGATCTCGCCGTCATCGCGGCGGCGTTCCTCGGCGGCGTCGGCGGATTCCTCTGGTGGAACACCAACCCCGCCCACGTGTTCATGGGCGACACCGGCTCGATGGGCATCGGCGGCGCGATCGCGGCGCTCGCGATCGTCAGCCGCACTGAGGTGCTGCTGATCCTCATCGGCGGGCTGTTCATCATCGAGACCGGATCCGTGATCCTGCAGCGCCTGTACTTCAAGGTCACGCACGGGAAGCGCATCTTCCTCATGAGTCCGATCCACCACCACTTCGAACTCAAGGGCTGGGCAGAGGTGACCGTGGTCGTCCGGTTCTGGATCATCGCCGCCCTCTTCGTCATCGCCGGCGTCGGGGCCTTCTACGGCGAATGGCTGCTGCAGCAGCCGTGATGGGAGCAGACGTGAACAGCAGCAGCGGGGACGCATCGATCTACGCGAAGCTCGTCGCCGAGCGCGTCGAGTCGCTCTCGAGCTGGCACCACGATTGGAGCGGGCTCCGCGTCGCGGTGCTCGGGCTCGGCGTCACCGGGTTCTCCGTCGCAGATACGCTCGTCGAACTGGGATGCCGCGTTCGCGTGATCACCGGCGCGCGCGATCCGGAGCGGGAGCGCCTGCTCGACGTCATCGGCGCGGAGTGGCTCATCGAGGGCGACGACGAGGCCCAGCTGGCGGATCTCGAGGCGTTCGACCCGGAGCTCGTCGTCGTCTCGCCCGGGTACCGCCCCGATCACCCCCTGACGTCCTGGGCGACCGCGCGCGACGTCACGGTCTGGGGGGACATCGAGCTCGGCTGGAGACTGCGCGACAAGACCGGCCGGATCGCGGACTGGATCTGCATCACGGGCACGAACGGCAAGACGACGACGACCCAGCTCACCGCCCACATGCTCGCCGCGGGCGGCCTCCGGGTGACTCCGGCGGGCAACATCGGCACGCCCATCCTCGACGCGCTCCGCGATCCGCAGGGCTACGACGCGATCGTCGTCGAGCTCTCCAGCTTCCAGCTCGAGCGGCTCGGCGAGATCTCGCCGTACGCGAGCACCTGCCTGAACTTCGCCGACGACCACCTCGACTGGCACGGCGGCCCCGAAGCCTACTGGTCGGCGAAGGCGAAGGTGTACCGCAACACGCAGGTCGCGTGCGTGTACAACCGCGCCGATCCCGCCACCGAGCGGATGGTGGAGGCCGCCGATGTCGTCGAGGGCGCCCGCGCCATCAGCTTCGGTCTCGACACGCCGCCGAGCAGCGGGTTCGGAGTGGTCGAGGGGATCCTCGTCGATCGCGGCTACCACGCCGAGCGGCGCAGCGAGGCGTTCGAACTCGTCACCGTCGCCGAGCTCGCCGAGCGGGGTCTCGCCGCACCGCACATGGTGCAGAACGTGCTCGCCGCCAGCGCTCTGGCCCGCGCCCGGGGCATCGAGCCGGGTGAGATCGCGCAGGGGGTGCTCTCGTTCGTGCCCGATCCGCACCGCGCGCAGCCGCTCGGCGAGATTCGCGGCCTGCGCTGGATCGACGACTCGAAGGCGACCAATGCCCATGCGGCGGACGCATCGCTCCGGGCGCTGAACGACGTGGTCTGGGTGCTCGGCGGCCTGCTCAAGGGCGTCGACATCGACGAGCTCGTGCGCACCCACGCGATCCGTCTCCGCGGCGCAGTGGTGATCGGGGTGGACCGCGCGCCCGTCGTGGAGGCGCTGCGGCGGCACCTCGGCGAGCGCCCCATCGTCGAGGTCTCGGAAGCCGAGGGCGATCCGGCGGGCATCATGGCCGCAGCGGTGGCCGAGGCCCTCGCCATCGGCCAGCCCGGCGACACCGTACTGCTCTCGCCCGCCGCCGCGTCGATGGATCAGTTCGAGAGCTACGGAGACCGCGGCCGACGCTTCCAAGCCGCGGTTCGAGAGCTGGAATGATGTCTGCGCGCACGAGCGAGCGCGAACCGGGCCGTGCTCCCGCCCAGGCCCTGATCCGGCTGGGCGGGATGCTGCGCATCGGCTCGGACCGCACCGTGATCGCGCTGTACACGCTCACCCTCCTGCTGGTGGGGTTCGGCCTCATCATGGTGCTCTCGGCGTCCTCCATCACCTCGTACCTCGCCGACCAGGGCTTCTTCGGCGGCTTCTGGCGGCAGGTCATCTTCGCGGTGATCGGCATCCCGCTGATGCTCGTCGCCGCCGCGATGCCCGTGAGCTTCTGGAAGCGATACGCGTGGGCGCTCTTCGGTCTCGGAATCGTGCTCCAGCTGCTCGTGTTCACCCCCCTCGGTTTCGAGGTCGCGGGCAACCGCAACTGGATCCAGCTCGGCGGCGTCACCGCGCAGCCGTCGGAGGCGCTGAAGCTCGCCCTGGTGGTGTGGGTCGGCGCCGTCATGCAGCGCAAGGAGCCGCTCTTCGGGCAGATGCGCCACGAGCTGATCCCCGTCGTCATTCCGGGAGCCCTGATCGCGCTCGGCGTCGTGCTGCTCGGCAAGGATCTCGGAACGGTGATGATCATGGCCGCGCTGGTGTTCGGCGCCATGTTCTTCGGCGGGATGAGCTGGAAAACGCTCGGCGTGACTGCCATCGGCGGCGCTCTCGCCGTCGCCTTCTTCGTGCTCTCGAGCCCGAACCGCATGGCGAGACTCCTCAGCCACGCCGGCGGAACGGACGACTACAGCGGCATCGACTGGCAGGCGACGCACGGCCTCTGGGCGCTCGCGGGCGGGGGGCTCTTCGGGGTCGGCCTCGGCAACTCGAAGGCGAAATGGTCGTGGCTGCCCGCTGCCGACAACGACTACATCTTCGCAATCATCGGCGAGGAGCTCGGGCTGATCGGCGCCCTGCTCGTCGTCGTGCTGTTCATCGCCCTGACCGTCGTGATGCTGCGGCTCATCGTGCGGGCCCGCGACCGCTTCGGGCGAGCGGTGGTCGGCGGCGTGCTCGTCTGGATCGTCGGGCAGGCGTTCGTGAACATCGCCGTCGTGGTGGGCGTGCTCCCCGTGCTCGGCGTGCCCCTGCCGCTCATCAGCGCCGGCGGCACCGCCCTCATCGCCTGCCTCATCGCGATCGGGGTCGTGATCTCGATCGCTCGGGACGCCGCGCGACACGACGAAGAGAGGGGTCTGCGATGACCAATTACCTGCTCGCGGGCGGCGGCACTGCCGGGCACGTGAACCCGCTGCTCGCCCTCGCGGATCTCATCCGGCGCGAGGAGCCCGAGGCCGGCATCGTGGTGCTCGGCACCCGTGAGGGCCTCGAGGCCCGGCTCGTGCCCGAGCGGGGGTACGAGCTGGTGCACATCGAGCGCCTGCCGTTCCCTCGCCGCCCCGACCTCGCCGCCGTGCGATTCCCGGCCCGGTTCGCACGCGCAGTGACGCAGGTGCGCCGGCTGATCCGGGCTCGAGACATCGACGTCGTCGTGGGCTTCGGCGGGTACGCCGCCGCTCCCGCCTACCGGGCCGGAGCCCGGGAGCGCGTCCCCGTCGTGATCCACGAGGCCAACGCGAAGCCGGGCATGGCGAACCGTTGGGGTGCGCGGAGCACCCCGCACGTCGCCGTGACGTTCGCGGGCACCCCGATGCCCGGGGCGCGCGTCACGGGCATGCCGCTGCGGCCGGAGATCACCGGACTCGATCGCGATGCGCTGCGCGCGGACGCCCGACGGCACTTCGGCCTCGACCCCGAGCGGCGCACGCTGCTCGTCACGGGCGGCTCCCTCGGTGCTCGGGCGCTGAACCGGGGGATCTCGGGCTCGGCGCGAGCGCTGATCGACGCCGGCGTGCAGGTGCTGCATGTCTGGGGCGGCCTGACCGAACTCGAGGACCCCGGAGTGCCCGGCTACGTCGTAACCCCGTACTGCGACCGTATGGACCTCGCCTTCGCGGCGTGCGACCTCGCCGTCTCCCGGGCCGGATCGACGACCGTGAGCGAACTCTCCGGGCTCGGGATCCCCGCCGTGCTCGTGCCCTACGCGGTGGGCAACGGCGAGCAGCGGTTCAACGCTGCCGGTGTCGTCGGGGCGGGAGGCGCGCTGCTCGTCGACGACGGGGAGCTCACCCCCGAGTGGGTGCGCGACGAGCTCCTGCCGCTCCTCACCGACGACGCCCGCCTGGAGGAGATGTCGCGGCGCGCGCGCGGAGCCGGACGCCTGGACGGCACCGAGCGGCTGTTCGACCTGGTGCGCGAGGCGATCGACGCGCCCGGAACCTGAGCGCCTCCCGACGCGCAGCGGGTCCGCATCCGCGGAGGCCTCGCGTCGGGGTACGCTTGACTGTTGATTCGTGCTGAGGAGGCGCCATGATCTATCCCGACCTCGAACTGCAGATTCCCGACGAACTCGGGCGGGTCCATTTCGTCGGCATCGGCGGCTCGGGCATGAGCGGCATCGCCCGCATGATGCACCAGGCGGGCGTCGCCGTGACGGGTTCCGACCGCAGCGCGAACTACTCGACCGACGCGCTCGTCGAGCTCGGGATCCCCGTGGCGATCGGGCATGACGCTGCGAACGTCGGCGAAGCGGACACGCTCGTGGTGACGGGCGCGCTCTGGACGGACAACCCCGAGTACCAGCGCGCGCTCGCCTCGGGACTTCCCGTGCTGCACCGCTCGCAGGCCCTCGCCTGGCTGGCGCGAAGCGCACGCGTCGTCTCGGTCGCGGGCGCGCACGGCAAAACGACCTCGACCGGCATGGTGGTGACGGGACTGCTCGGTGCGGGGGCCGACCCGTCGTTCGTCAACGGCGGCGTCATCGAGTCGCTCGGGGTGAGCTCGGGCACCGGCTCGGACGACCTGTTCGTCATCGAGGCCGACGAGTCGGACAAGTCCTTCCTGCTCTACGACACCGCCGTGGCGCTCATCACGAACGTCGATCCCGAGCACCTCGACTTCTACGGCTCCCGCGAGGCGTTCATGCAGGCTTTCGTCGACTTCGCGCGGGGAGCGCGGGAGCAGATCGTGATCTCCGCCGACGACCCGGGCGCGCTCGAGGTGCTCGCCGCGCTGCGCGAGCAGGGCGGGCACGCCCCGGTGCGCACGTTCGGCGAGGCGGAGCACGCCGACGTCCGCATCGTCGAGGTCGACGATTCCGGCCCGGTGCGCTTCGCCGTCGAGATCGACGGCGAACGGTACGACGCGCAGCTCTCCGTCTACGGCCGGCACAACGCCGTCAACGCGGTGGGGGCGCTCGCCGTGCTCACGGGCCTCGGGTTCGAGGCCGACGCCGCGCTGCAGGCGATCGCCGCATTCGGGGGCACGAAGCGCCGCTTCGAGTTCCACGCCGATGTGAACGGCGTGCGCGTGTACGACGATTACGCGCACCACCCGACCGAGGTCGCGGCGCTGCTCGATTCGGCGCGCGCGGTCGTCGGCGACGGGCGGCTCATCGCGATCCATCAGCCCCATCTCTACAGTCGCACGCGCCTGTTCCATCGGGAGTTCGCGGAGGTGCTCGAGCGCGGCGCGGATCACACGGTGGTGCTCGCCGTGGATGGCGCGCGCGAGGACCCGGTGCCCGAGGTGACGGGGGCGCTGGTCTCGGACGACTTCCGCGACGCGGATCGCGTGGCCTACGTGCCGGAGTGGGAGGACGCCGCGGCGTATCTCGCGCGCTTCGCTCGGCCGGGCGACGTCATGGTCACGATGAGCTGCGGCACCGTCTACCGCATCATTCCGCAGGTGGTGGCGGCACTGCGCGACCGGTTCGAGCTCGAGGCCCGGTGAAGCGCCCGGGCGGCTTCGATCGGACTCCGGATGCCCCTCGCCCGGAGTCGGGAACCGAATTCGACGAGCGCCGGCACGGGCCGGGGGCGGCTCCGGCGTCGGTTCCGGCGTCGGTTCCGGCGACTGGGGAGAGCCCGACCGGTCCGCCACGACCGCGGCTGAGTCGCGTCCGCGGGCCGCAGCCGGAGCGGACGCCGGCGACGGCCCCCGACTCCGCCGGCACGATCGACCTGAGCGACGTGCGCGCGGCGAGAACGGCTGCCCTGCGCCCCGGGGCGACGCTCGGCGACGAGCACGCCACCGTCGACCTCGGGGCGCTCGATGCGCCTCGCCGGCCGATGCTGGAGCGCTTTCGCGGGACCGGGCAGGATCCCGTGCGCGTCGCCGAGCGACGACTCGCCGCGGCTGCTCGGCAGCGCAGGCGGCAGGCGCGCGGCGAGCGACGCCGGTTCTCGGCCGAGGCCCGCAGGCGCAGGCGGCGCTGGTACGTCGTACTCGCGGCGGTGGGGGCTCTGGTGCTGTTCGTCGCGGCGGGCGTGTTCACGCCGCTCATGGCAGTGCGGGAGATCGAGGTATCGGGCGTGGAGAGCGTCGACGCGGGGAAGGTGCAGGAGGCGCTCGAGCGCTTCGAGGGCCGCCCGCTCGCGCTGATCGACGACGGCGAGGTGCACCGGGCGCTCGAGCCGTTTCCGGTGATCCAGCGGTACGCCGTCGAGCGCGTTCCGCCGCACACCCTCGTGGTGCGCATCGAGGAGCGCACTCCGGTGATCTCGGTCGCCGGCTCGGAGGGCGTGCAGCTCTACGACGCGGCCGGCGTGCTGCTCGGCTCCGCCGACGCGGCGCCGGCCGGCGTGCCGCTCGGGGAGGGTGCGCTGACCGACCTGAGCTCAGCGGCGTTCAGATCGGCCTCCCGCGCGCTGCGCGACATGCCCGCGGATCTCCGCGGGCAGATCACCGGCGCGAGTGCGACGAGCGCTCAGGATGTCACGTTCGCTCTCGCGAGCGGGATCACGGTGATCTGGGGCGATGCCGATGACAGTCGCCGGAAGGCGGTGGTGCTGCAGGCGATGCTCTCGTCGCTCGCGGATCAGTCGGTCTCGCGCATCGACGTATCGGCGACCGAGGCGCCGGTCTTCGAGTAGCGGGCGCCGTTCTTTCGGCGGGCGCGCGGCGTGTCAAGCGGTGCGCGACCGCTCACGCCCATACGGTGGTGCGCAGGAAATGTATACGGCGATACTAACTCTTAACCTTAAGTAGAGGTTGAAGGTTAGGGGCGGAGGAAGCACGTGTCAGCGAACCAGAACTACCTTGCGGTGATCAAGGTCGTCGGCGTCGGCGGCGGCGGCGTGAACGCGGTCAACCGGATGATCGAGCTCGGGCTGCGCGGCGTCGAGTTCATCGCGGTCAACACCGACGCTCAGGCGCTGCTGCTGAGCGATGCGGACGTCAAGCTCGACGTCGGCCGCGAGCTCACCCGCGGGCTGGGCGCCGGCGCCGACCCCGAGGTGGGGCGTCGCGCCGCCGAGGACCACGCTGAGGAGATCGAGGAGGCCCTCGCCGGCGCCGACATGGTGTTCGTGACCGCGGGTGAGGGCGGCGGCACCGGCACCGGCGCCGCTCCGGTCGTGGCGCGCATCGCCAAGTCCATCGGCGCCCTCACCATCGGCGTCGTGACGCGCCCCTTCAGCTTCGAGGGCAAGCGGCGCGCAGCGCAGGCCGACGCCGGGGTGCACACGCTCCGCGAGGCCGTCGACACCCTCATCGTCGTGCCCAACGACCGGCTCCTCGACATCAGCGAGCCGGGCATCAGCATGATCGAGGCGTTCGCCGCGGCCGATCAGGTGCTGCTCGCGGGCGTCTCCGGCATCACCGACCTCATCACCACGCCGGGTCTCATCAACCTCGACTTCGCCGATGTGAAATCGGTCATGCAGGGTGCGGGCGCGGCGCTCATGGGCATCGGATCCGCGCGCGGCGCGGACCGCGCCATCAAGGCCGCCGAGCTGGCCGTCGCCTCTCCGCTGCTCGAGGCGTCGGTCGAGGGCGCGCACGGCGTGCTGCTCTCGATCCAGGGGTCGTCGAACCTGGCGCTGAGCGAGATCTACGAGGCTTCGACGCTCGTGCAGGATGTGGTGCACCCGGAGGCCAACATCATCTTCGGCACCGTCATCGACGACACCCTCGGCGACGAGGTGCGCGTGACCGTCATCGCCGCAGGGTTCGACGACGAGACGCCCGCTCCCGCGCCGGGACCGGAGCGCGGTCGGCGCGGCAGCCACGTGGAGAGCCTCGACGAGGTCGCGGCTCCCGCGGCCGCCGCCGGAGCCGCCTCGGTCGGCGCCGGCGCGGCGTACTCGGGCCTGTCGGCCGCGAGCGAGTCGGGATCCCAGAATCCGCCCACCGGGCAGTTCGGCGAGGTGCTCTCCAATCCTCCGGTCGAGGCCCAGATCTCAGACCCCGCATTCGACGGTGACGACGACGACGACCTCGACATCCCCGAGTTCCTGAGGTAGTCCGCATGAGCGAATCCAGCGGCGAGGCGTTCCCCGGGCTCGAGGAGCGTCTGCGCGGCGTGCGCGCAGGGATCGCAGATGCCTGCCGGGATGCGGGCCGCAGCCCGGAGGACGTCGACCTGATCGTCGTCACCAAGTTCCACCCGGCCGAGCTGGTCGCCGCGCTCGCGGCGCTCGGCGTGCGCGACATGGGGGAGAATCGCCACCAGGAGGCGCAGGAGAAGGCCGAGGCCCTCTCCGATCTCGACCTGCGCTGGCACTTCGTCGGTCAGCTGCAGACGAAGAAGGCGCGCCAGGCCGCGCGCTACGCGCACGCGATCCACTCGATCGACCGGGAGCGTCTCGTCGACGCGCTCGTCGACGGCGACCGCGTGATCGACGCGTTCCTCCAGGTGAACCTCACCGAGGATCCGGCACGAGGAGGCGCGGCTCCGGAGGAGCTCGAGCGCCTCGCCGAGCGGGTGCTCGAGGCTCCCGCGCTCCGGCTCCGCGGCGTGATGGCCGTGGCACCACTGGACGAGCCCGCCTCCGCGGCGTTCGAGCGACTCGCGAGCTACTCCGAGCGCGTGCGGGCTCTCGCGCCCGAGGCCGACGCGATCTCCGCGGGCATGACGCACGACTATCGCGAGGCCATCGCGGCCGGCGCGACACACCTGAGGATCGGGAGCGCAATCACCGGGAAACGCCCGGAGCCCCGGTAGTCTCGAACCACCGCACCGTTGGGAGAAAACATGAGCAACCCGCTGAAGAAGACCATGGTGTTCCTGGGCCTCGCCGAGGAAGACCTCGACGCCCAGAATGCCGAGTCGGCCCAGCCGGCAGCCCCGCGCGCTGCGCAGACCGCCCCGGCGCCGAAGCCGGAAGCCGCGCGTCCGCCGGCCCAGCGGGCCGCGGTCACGCCGCTGCGCCGCGTCACGCCGACGCGACAGCCGTCTTCGCAGCCGATGAACGAGATCCTGACGGTGCACCCCACCGCCTACGCCGACGCGCAGACCATCGCCGAGAGCTTCCGGGACGGCATTCCCGTCATCGTGAACGTCTCCCGGATGACGGATGGCGATGCGAAGCGCCTGATCGACTTCGCGAGCGGTCTCACCATGGGGCTCAGCGGACGCATCGAGCGCGTGACGAGCAAGGTCTTCCTGCTCTCGCCCGAGCACATCGAGACCGGGAGCGATCTTTCGCAGAAGAACGACAGCGGCTCGTTCTTCGTAGCCCCGTCGGCCTGAGCGTGGAGATCGTCGCCGCGATCGCGTTCATCCTCCGTCTGGCACTCAGAATCTTCACCTTCGTGCTCTGGGCGCGGTTCGTGCTCGACTGGGTCACGGTGCTGAACCGCCAGTTCCGGCCGCGAGGCGTATGGGCGGTGCTCGTCGAGCTCGTCTACACCGTGACCGACCCCCCGATTCGCATGTTCCGCAAGATCTTCCCGCCCATCCGGCTCGGCCGCGTCGCGCTCGATCTCGGGTGGTTGCTCACGATGATCTCGTGCCTCATCCTGATCGCGATCCTCTCCGCCTGGTAACCGCGACCTGCGCATCTGCGCGAACCCGACTTTATTTGCTAGCGTTGTTCTAGACCACGTCAGTGGTCCCGAAGCGAAAGAGACGTAACGATGGCCTTGACTCCCGAAGATGTCGTGAACCAGAAGTTCACGATCACGAAGTTCCGCGACGGATACGATCTCGATCAAGTCGACGATTTCCTGGACACGATCGTCGAGGAGCTCCGTCAGCACGAGCAGGAGAAGGCGGAGCTGCGCGCTCAGATCGACGAGCTGAAGCAGAAGCTCGCTGCAGCCGAGGCGGGCTCGCCGGTGTCGGAGAGCGCGGACTCCGAGGGAGCCGCCTCCGAGCAGACCATCGTGGTCGAGGCTCCGGCGCCGACGCCGCAGCCCGCCGCACCCGCCCAGAGCCAGACCGTCGCCGAGACGGGCGGCGCCGTGCCCCAGCCCGACGCGGTGAAGTCCAGCGCCATGTTGCAGCTCGCGCTCGAGCTCCACGACAAGCACGTCCACGAGGGCGAGGCGACGCGCGACAAGCTGATCTCGGAGGCCGAGGCGAAGCGCGATCAGATGATCCAGGACGCCGAGCGCACTGCCAAGCAGCTCGTCGACGAGGCGCAGAAGCAGCGCTCGGAGGAGCTCCGCCAGCTCGGCGAGGAGCGCAGCGACCTCCAGTACAAGATCAAGGATCTGCGCCAGTTCGAGAGCGAGTACCGCTCGACGCTGCGGTCGTACATCCAGTCGCAGCTCCGCGGCCTCGACGGCTCGCCCGAGCCGGCCGGTGCGCCCGACGGTCTGCAGTAACCCGGAGCGTGAGCGACGCTTCTGAGCCGCTGGTGAAGCCGCCGGCCGGGCCACAGCGTCGAGCGCTGGTGCCGCTGCTCCTCCTGGGAGTGGCGGCAGCGGTGTTCGCGGCCGATCAGCTCGTCAAGAACTGGGTGGTCGACCATCTCGTCGAAGGGCAGACCGTCCCCGTCTGGGGAGAGATCCTGCGCTGGCACTTCGTGAGGAACCCCGGGGCGGCGTTCTCGTTCGCCACGGGATCGACGTGGATCTTCACGATCCTCGCGGCGATCGTCGTCATCGTCATCCTCTGGCAGATCCGACGGTTGCGGTCGGTGCCGTGGGGGCTCTTCCTCGGGCTGCTGCTCGGCGGTGTGCTCGGCAACCTCACCGATCGCCTGACCCGGGAGCCCGGGTTTCCCCAGGGGCACGTCATCGACTTCATCTCCACACCGTGGATGTGGCTCGGATTCCCGGAGGCGATCTACAACATCGCGGACATCGCGATCGTCTCCGGCATGCTGCTGTTCGTCGTGATCTCGCTCCTCGGAGTGCGGATCGACGGTCGACCCCGGGAGCGCTCCACTGAGCCGGAGGCCGCCGAGAGCACTTCTGCGGAGGGACCCCATGGAACGGCGTAGCCTTCCCGTTCCCGACGGGCTCGTCGGCGATCGCGTGGACGCCGCTCTCGCGAAGATGCTCGGCTTCTCCCGGAGCTTCGCCGCCGAGATCGCGGCCGACGGAGGCGTGCAGCTGGACGGTCGCGAGCTCGGGAAGTCCGACCGCCTGACCGCGGGCGGATGGCTCGAGGTCAGCTGGGAGGAGAAGCGCGGCCCGGAGGTCGTTCCCGTGGTGCTGCCCGATCTCGGCATCGTGCACGACGACGACGACATCGTGGTGATCGACAAGCCCGCGGGCGTCGCGGCCCACCCGTCTCTCGGATGGCAGGGGCCGACGGTACTCGGAGCCCTCGCCGGGGCCGGGTACCGCATCGCGACGTCGGGACCGGCGGAGCGGCAGGGGATCGTGCACCGGCTGGACGCGGGCACGAGCGGATTGATGGTCGTCGCGAAGAGCGAGCGCGCCTACAGCGAGTTGAAGCGCGCCTTCAAGGAGCGCGAGGTCGAGAAGATCTACCACGCCGTCGTGCAGGGTCATCCGGATCCGTTCGCCGGCACCATCGAGGGCCCGATCGGTCGTCACCCGGGGCACGAGTGGAAGTTCGCCGTGACCCGAGACGGCAAGCCGTCGGTCACCCACTACGAGACGCTCGAGGCCTTCCCCTACGCCTCGCTCCTCGAGATCCGTCTGGAGACCGGGCGCACGCACCAGATCCGCGTGCACATGTCCGCGCAGCGCCATCCGTGCGTCGGCGACGGGATGTACGGCGCCGACCCGACGCTGTCCGAGCGTCTGCAGCTCACCCGACAGTGGTTGCACGCCAAGCGCCTCGGGTTCAGGCATCCGGGAAGCGGCGAGGCGGTGCACTTCTCGAGCGATTACCCGGCGGACCTGCGGTTCGCACTCGACGTGCTCGGCGGCTGACCCTTCTCGGCGGAGGGAGTCACTGAGTCGAGCGCACCTGCAGACTGCAGTTGCCGCGGTTCGTCGCGTAGACGCGCACGCCGTCGACGCGACGGTCGAGGCCCGGCTGGGCCGTGAGACGCGCGCGATCGCCGCTCGTCGCTCGATCGGCGTACAGCACGGTCCAGGCGTCGACCCGCTCCCCGCGATAGCGTCGCAGCAGGTCGTGCGGCAGTACGAACCGGTATCTGGGCGCCGCCGCGTCGCGCGGAGCGTCACCGGTGGCGGGAGCCGGGGGAGCGAGGCGGCCGGGAACGGCCGCCGCCCGCCCCCGCTTGCGGCCGGAGAGGAGCAGCGTCGCCCGCGGACGATCGCGGAGGAGGAGATCGGCCGCCACCCGGCTGGCCCCGCGCACGGTGCGCCTCGTGATGACGGGACGGAGCAGACGGTAGACGCGGTCGGCGAGGCGCACCCGCAGCCAGGCGCCCGCCCGCCGAGACGGAGCGTTCTCGTGCGCGGCGTGCACGGCGACCGTCAACTCGATGCCACCGGGAACCGCGCGTGTTCCCGTGACCACTCCGGTGTGCTCCAGCAGCTCCGCCGCGCGGATGAGGGCGTCGAGCCCGGCGAGATCGCCCGCCCGGATCAGCTCGACCTTGCGCCGATCCGTGGGGTGCGCGATGCGCGCGTCGGCCTCGGGCGGGAGGAGGTCGTGCAGGAAATCGCGGTGCAGCGCGACCCAGCGGGCGCGCTGCGCGTCATCCATGCGCAGCCAGCGCTTCGGCGCGTAGAAGCGGAGCCCTTTGCGGCCGAAGAACTGCCGTACGAGCGCGACTGCCGCCTCACGATCGGGCGTCCCCTCCAGCAGCGTCTCGGCGATGCGTCGGCACGACGCCACATAATTCTCGGGGTCGATGCGCTGGCCCGAGATGTTCCCGCCGTCGTCGCGCAGCGCGATGAAGTAGAGCGGCCCGGCTCCGCAGAACATGATGCGTCGGGCCTCGATGTACGCGCGCGTGACGAAGATGCCGTCCTCGAGGCGCACGCGCCCCTCCGGGAAACGAAGACCGATGCGCTCGAGCATCGCGCGACGGAAGAGCTTCTGCGGAGAGAGCGTCTCCATCGCGCGGGCGAGCTCGATCGGCCCCTCGGGATGTCGTTCGAAGAGCGCCTGCACCTGCCGCCCGCCCGTACCCTCGAAGCGGGGGATCACGACGTCGGCATCGTGCTCATCGGCCTGCGCCACCATCAGGCGGAGCGCCTCGGGCGCCATCGTGTCGTCCGCGTCCATGAACAGGACGTACGTGCCGCGCGCGCGTTCGAGCCCGCGATTGCGCGGCATCCCCGGCCAGCCGCTGTTCGCCTGATGCAC
Source organism: Leucobacter chromiiresistens (assembly GCF_001477055.1). Taxonomy (GTDB): domain Bacteria; phylum Actinomycetota; class Actinomycetes; order Actinomycetales; family Microbacteriaceae; genus Leucobacter; species Leucobacter chromiiresistens_A. The sequence goes on along the minus strand of NZ_LDRK01000018.1, from coordinate 132,393 downwards.
GACGGTCACCCGGTCGTCGAGCTCGGCGAAGCGGTCGAGCTCGGCCCCCGAGCCGTCGGTCGATCCGTCGTCGATCGCGATGATCTCGAGGGCGGCGAGCTCCTGCGCCAGGAGCGACTCGACGGTGCCGGTGAGGTACGGCATCGAGTTGTATACGGGAATCACGACGCTCACTACGGGCGCGGTCTCGGTCACGTTCTCTCCTCGAAGTCGGTAGCGCACGGGGGCGGGAGCCTGCCGGCCGCCGAGGCGCATCTCCCGCTCACCCTACCCCGCGCGGCCCCCGAGGAGACTGGCCGGCTCCGCTCGGCGACTGGGCGCCCTCAGAGGCGCGCCCAGAGAGGTTCGATAGTGTGAACGGGTATGAGGACGGAACCGGATCGCCGCGAGCGTGCGAGCCGCGCGCCGTCCGGGAGAGTCGAGTACTTCGACGTGCTGCGCTGCATCGCGATCCTCGCGGTCGTCATGATCCATGCCGCGATCACCGAGTGGCACGAGATTCCCGTCGAATCCGCGCGCTGGGACGAGCTGACCTGGATCAACAGCGCGCTGCGGTTCTCGGTCCCGATCTTCTTCATGATCTCGGGTGCACTGTTCCTCGATCCGGCGAAGCCCGTATCGCTCCGGGTCCTGTACCGGCGCCGCATTCCCCGGCTCCTCGTCGCGTACGCGGTGTGGTCCTCCGCGTACGCGGCGCTCGACGTGTACGGGCCGGGAGGCAGCGGCGATCTCGGGGACTTCGCGGCCGCCGCCGTCACCGGGCACTTCCACCTGTGGTTCCTCCTCGCGCTGATCGGGCTGAACATCGGCACGCCGATCCTGCGCAGGATCGCGGAGGATCGGCGTATCGCCTGGTACTTCGTCGCGCTCGCGGTGCCGTTCGCCGGAGTGCTGCCCCTCCTCACGGGGATCCCCGTGTTCGGCGAGCTGCTCGGGGATGTGCTCGGGTCCATGCGCTTCGACCTGGTGCTCGGCTACGCCGGGTACTTCCTGCTCGGCCATCTGCTGCACACCGCGACGCCGAGCCGCGGCGCGCTCGTGGGCTGGTCGGTCGCCGCGCTCGTCGGCATCGGCGTCACCTATGCGGGGACGAGCGCAGTCTCGCGCGACGCGGGGGCGACCGACGAGCGCTTCTTCGACTTCACGACCTTGAACGTCGCGGTGGTCTCGGTCGTCGTGTTCTGCGCCGCGAAGGCGTGGGGCGATGCGCACCGCCTCTCTCCGCGCTGGGGTCGTGCGATCGGCTTCGTCGCGGGCGCGTCGTTCGGGGTCTACCTCGTGCACCCGTTCTTCCTCTGGGCGCTGCGGCAGTACGGAATCTCCACGGAGATCGCGTCGCCGACGGTCGGCGTCGTACTCGTCACTCTGCTCGCCTGCGCGCTCAGCCTCATCGCGTCGGCGCTGCTGCGACTCGTGCCGCGCGTGCGCGGGGTGCTCGCCTGATGCCGGCGGCGCCGCGGGCGGAGTACGCTTGATGGGCGGCGAAAGGGGATTCAACCGTGTCTGATTCCGACGGATTCGTTCATCTGCACGTCCACAGCGAGTACTCGATGCTCGACGGCGCCGCGCGCGTGGGGCCGCTCATGGAGGCGGCCGCCGCGCAGCAGATGCCGGCGATCGCGGTCACGGACCACGGCAACACCTTCGGCGCGTTCGACTTCTGGAAGCAGGCGAAGGACCACGGGCTCAACCCCATCATCGGGATCGAGGCCTATCTCACGCCGGGCACCCATCGATCGGACAAGACGCGCGTGCGCTGGGGCGACGGCGGGGGCGACGACGTATCGGGCGCCGGCGCATACACGCACATGACGATGCTCTCCGAGACGACGCAGGGCATGCACAATCTGTTCCGGCTCTCCAGCTACTCCTCGCTCGAGGGCTACTACTTCAAGCCGCGCATGGACCGCGAGCTGCTGCAGACCTACGGAGCCGGGATCATCGCGACCACCGGGTGCCCCTCCGGCGAGATTCAGACCCGTCTCCGGCTCGGGCAGTACCAGGAGGCGCGTCAGGCGGCCGCGGAGTTCCAGGACATCTTCGGCAAGGAGAACTTCTTCTGCGAGCTGATGGACCACGGGCTCGAGATCGAACGGCGCGTGCAGACCGACCTGATCAAGATCGCGCGCGATCTGTCGATCCCGCTCGTCGCGACGAACGACTTGCACTACGTGCACGAGTCGGATGCCGAAGCCCACTCCGCGCTGCTCTGCGTGCAATCGGGCTCCCGCCTCGACGACCCGAACCGGTTCCAGTTCAGCGGGTCCGGGTACTACCTGAAGACAGCCGCGGAGATGCGCCACATCTTCCGCGACTTCCCGGAGGCGTGCGACAACACGCTGCTCATCGCCGAGCGGTGCGACGTCGAATTCAACACGTCCGCGAACTACATGCCGAGGTTCCCGGTGCCCCAGGGCGAGACCGAGGACAGCTGGTTCGTGAAGGAGGTCGAGGCGGGGCTGCACTACCGCTACCCCTCCGGCATTCCCGACGCGGTTCGCAAGCAGGCCGAGTACGAGATCGGCGTCATCACGCAGATGGGATTTCCCGGGTACTTCCTCGTCGTCGCCGACTTCATCAACTGGTCGAAGAACAACGGCATCCGCGTCGGCCCCGGGCGAGGCTCGGGAGCGGGATCCATGGTGGCGTACGCGATGCGCATCACCGACCTCGACCCGCTCCAGCACGGCCTCATCTTCGAGCGCTTCCTGAACCCGGACCGCGTCTCGATGCCCGACTTCGACGTCGACTTCGATGATCGCCGCCGCGGCGAGGTCATCAAGTACGTGACCGAGAAGTACGGCGACGAGCGCGTCGCGCAGATCGTCACCTACGGAACCATCAAATCGAAGCAGGCGCTGAAGGATGCCTCCCGCGTGCTGGGATTCCCGTTCGGAATGGGGGAGAAGCTCACCAAGGCGATGCCGCCCGCAGTGATGGCGAAGGACATCCCGCTCTCCGGCATCACCGACGAGAAGCACCCGCGCTACAAGGAGGCCGCGGAGTTCCGCGCCGTGCTGCAGACCGACCCCGAGGCGAAGACGGTGTACGACACGGCGCTCGGTCTCGAAGGCCTGAAGCGGCAATGGGGCGTGCACGCCGCCGGGGTCATCATGTCGAGCGATCCGCTCATCGACATCATCCCGCTGCAGAAGCGCGAGCAGGACGGCCAGATCGTCACGCAGTTCGACTATCCGACCTGCGAGGGTCTCGGCCTCATCAAGATGGACTTCCTCGGGCTGCGCAACCTCACGATCATCTCCGATGCGCTCGAGAACGTGCGGCTGAACCGCGGCGAGGAGCTCGATCTCGAGCGGTTGGAACTCGACGACGCCGCCTCGTACGAGCTGCTCGCCCGCGGCGACACCCTCGGCGTCTTCCAGCTCGACGGCGGCCCCATGCGCGGCCTGCTCCGGCTGATGAAGCCCGACAACTTCGAAGACATCTCGGCAGTGCTCGCGCTGTACCGTCCGGGACCCATGGGCGCAGATTCGCACACGAACTACGCCCTGCGCAAGAACGGGCTCCAGCCGATCACCCCCATCCACCCCGAACTCGAGGAACCGCTGCAGGACATCCTGTCGACCACCTACGGCCTCATCATCTACCAGGAGCAGGTGATGTCGATCGCGCAGCGCGTGGCCGGGTTCTCCCTGGGCCAGGCGGACATTCTGCGACGTGCGATGGGCAAGAAGAAGAAGTCGGAGCTCGACAAGCAGTACGCGGGCTTCTCCGGCGGCATGCGGGATCGCGGCTTCTCCGATGCCGCGATCAAGGCGCTCTGGGACATCCTGCTGCCCTTCTCGGACTACGCGTTCAACAAGGCGCACTCTGCGGCCTACGGCGTAGTGAGCTACTGGACCGCGTACTTGAAGGCGCACTACCCGGCCGAGTACATGGCCGCGCTGCTCACGAGCGTCGGGGATTCGAAGGACAAGCTCGCGATCTACCTCAACGAGTGCCGGCGCATGGGCATCAAGGTGCTTCCGCCCGCCGTCAACGAGTCGTTCGCGAACTTCTCCGCGGTGGGGAGCGACATCCGGTTCGGGCTCGGCGCGATCCGCAACGTCGGCACGCACGTCGTCGACGCGGTGCGCGAGGCGCGCGAGGCCAAGGGGCGCTTCGAGTCGTTCCACGACTACCTGAAGAAGGTGTCGCTCTCCGCGTTGAACAAGCGCACCACCGAATCGCTCATCAAGGCGGGCGCCTTCGACGGACTGGGCGGCACGCGCCGAGCGCTCGTCGAGATCCACGAGTCGGCCATCGAGAGCGCGGTGAAGGAGAAGCGCGACGCCGAGAACGGCAATGTCGGGTTCGACTTCGACAGCCTCTTCGCCGAGGCGGCCGAAGCGCAGGGCGGACCCGCGGAAGCGGTGTCGCAGGTGCCGGACCGCCCTGAATGGACGAAGAAGGACAAGCTCTCATTCGAGCGGGAGATGCTCGGCCTCTACGTCTCCGACCATCCGCTGCGCGGGCTGGACGCCGCGCTCGCCAAGGAGGCCAGCGCGACGGTGCAGCAGATCACCAACCCGGACGCGACGTCGAGCTTCGACGGCGAGATCGTCACGGTCGCCGGTCTGCTGACGAGCGTGCAGCATCGCACCGCAAAATCGGGCAACCTCTACGGAATGGTCACGATCGAGGACTTCACGGGCGAGGTGCAGGCGCTCTTCATGGGCAAGTCGTATCAGGAGTTCGGCAGCCTGCTGCAGCCCGACAGCGTGGTCGCCCTGCGCGGCAAGCTGAACGCGCGCGACGACGGCATGTCGATGCACGCGTACGGGGTGAAGCCCATCGACGTCTCCGCTCAGGAGGACGCGTCGACGCTCACGATCACCTTCGCCGATGCCCGAGCCACGGAGAAGCTGATGGAAGAGCTCAAGGACACGCTCTCCCGCCACCGCGGCGACAGCGAGGTGAGGATCAACCTCATGACGTCCACGGCGATCCGCGTGTTCGAACTCCCGCAGCAGGTGCGCATCTCGGCTGATCTGTTCGGCGAGCTGAAGGGGCTGCTCGGCCCCCGATGCCTCCTCCCCGTCGAGGATCTCGTGTAACCCCGTCGCAACGCGGGCGGAGTAGGGTGGGCCTATGAGTGAGACGCAGCAGCAGATCATCCGAGCCCTTGATGTCAGCGCCGATATCGTTCCCGACCGCGAGGTCGAGCGCCGCGTCGCCTTCCTGGTGGAGTATGCGCGCGCCGTTCCCGGCTCCCGGGGGTTCGTGCTCGGGATCTCGGGCGGACAGGATTCGTCGCTCGCCGGCCGGCTCGCCCAGCTCGCCGTCGAGCGGCTCCGTGCGGAGGGGCGGGAGGCGACGTTCGTCGCCGTGCGCCTGCCGCACGGGGTGCAGCACGACGAGGACGACGCCCGGCTCGCACTGTCGTTCATCCAGCCCGACGAGACCGTGACGGTGGACATCGAACCTGCGACGACGGCGATGGCGGACGCGGTCGCCTCGGCGGGTCTCCCGATCACGGACTTCAATCGGGGCAACGTCAAGGCGCGCATGCGCATGATCGCGCAGTACGCGATCGCGGGCGACCGCGGCCTGCTGGTGATCGGCACCGATCACGCGGCGGAGGCGGTGACGGGCTTCTTCACGAAGTTCGGCGACGGCGCAGCCGACGTGGTGCCGCTCGGCGGGCTCACCAAGAGTCAGGGCGCCGCGATGCTGCAGGAACTGGGGGCGCCGGAGCGGTTGTGGCAGAAGGTTCCCACTGCGGACCTGCTCGACGATGAACCGGGGCAGTCGGACGAGTCGAGTCTCGGCGTGACGTACCGCGAGATCGACGCCTACCTCACCGGGAACACGATCGGGGACGAATCCGTTGAGAACCTCGAGCGCCGGTACCGCGCGACGGAGCACAAGCGCCGTCCTCCCGTTGCTCCGGGCGACGAGTGGTGGGTGCCGGCAGAAGGGGAGTCATGACTACTACGTACGTACTCGCAGGGGGCTGCTTCTGGTGCCTGGACGCGGCTTACCGCGCGCTGAACGGGGTCACGGAGGTGCTCTCGTGCTATACGGGGGGCGACACCGCGCGGCCGAGCTACGAGCAGGTCTGCACCGGCCGCACGGGTCACGCAGAGGCGGTCGCCGTGACCTTCGATCCCGAGATCATTCCGTCGGATGTGATCTTGGACGCGTTCTTCACCATGCACGACCCCACGCAGCTGAACCGTCAGGGCAACGACGTGGGCACCCAGTACCGTTCGGCGATGTTCCCGGCGGACGACGCTCAGCGCGAGGCGTTCGAGGCCGCCCGCGCACGGGCGGGCGAGCTCTGGCCGGGGGAGGTCGTCACGACGATCGAACCGCTGGGCGAGGTGTTCCCGGCGGAGGACTACCACCAGGATTTCTTCGCCAAGAACCCGACGCAGGGCTACTGCCTCGCGGTGGCCGTGCCGAAGGTGAACAAGGTGCGCGCGTCGTTCTCGCAGTATCTGCGTTAAGCAGCCGACCGCAGCGCGTTCGCGCCTGAGGCGGGAGCCCCGGCATCTGATTCGGTGTCGGGGCTCTGCTGGGCCCCCGGCTCGGATGCCTCACCCGGCCAGCCGTGCGGCGTCGCGCTGGAAACGGCTGCTGCGAGCTCCTCGCGGCGGTCGCTGGTCTCCGGATCGGGGTTGTCGCCCGTTTCGGGCTCGGCGGGCGTTCGCTTGCTGAAGGCGGTGACGCCCCAGCGCAGGTCGTGCCCGATCGCGTCGGCTTCGATCTCGACGCTGGTGCCCGACTTCTCGTCGGTCTCCCACCTGCGCACGCGGAGGCGGCCGTGCACGACGACCCGCTGCCCTTTCTGGAAGGACGCGCCGGCGTGCGACGCCAGGCTGCGGAAGGCGTTGACCGTGAACCAGTTGGTCTCGCCATCGACCCACTGGTTCTGCTCGCGGTCGAACCTGCGGTCGGTGCTGGCGAGGCGGAGCGTGCAGAATGTCGCCTTCCCTGGTGCGCTGATGGTGCGCGGATCGGTGGCGATCGTGCCGATGACGGTGACAGTGGTGGACATGGTGCGCTCCTTCGCTGAGCCCTGAGGGCGGGGATGGGGTGATCGGGCGGACCGTGCCGTGCGGAGTCCGATCCGCCCGTTCGCCTTCAGCCTGCCCCGGCGAGCCTGTCGCGCCGTGGCGGAAGCAGCGATCTGTGGAGCGATGCGCGGGTCACCGCCGGAAGTGAAACTGTGAGCGAGTATCGGGCGTCCGAAGTCGGAGTGCGTACACTGGGGCCGTGCCTGTTGCCTCGATCTCCCGCCGTCGTCCCGCCGCGCTCGCGTGCCTCGCCCTCGGTCTCAGCACTGCACTGCTGAGCGGCTGCGCCCTGCTCGAGGGCCCGCAGCCGGAGACCCCGGAGCGCACCGAGGCCCCCGCGCCCGAGACCGCGCCGGAGTTCGTTCCCGGCGGCACCGCCGAGGAGAATCTGCCGTACTTCACCGAGGTGCTGCGCGTCTTCAGCGCGGGGACGGAGCCCGTGCAGGGCGCCCCGATCGTGCAGGCGGTGGCCGACGCCGGATTCGATCGTGCGGCGATGCAGGTCAGCTTCGACCAGAGCAAGACCAACCTGCCGGCCGACAACATCTTCGTGTCCGTGCGCATCGGATCCGACTGCCTCATCGGGCAGGTCGTGGCAGAGGACCGCAGTTTCGTGGCGCGGAACGAGCCGGCCGTCGGACCGGCGGGCGACATCTGCCTCATCGGCGAGACGGCGCCGATCGGCTGAGGTCCGCGCCGGCGCGGTAGAGTGGTGGCGATCCGCAACCCACCATTCCAATAAGGGAGTTCGGGGCGCCTGTGCGCCCGAGTGTGTATATGGCTGAGTACATTTACCAGATGGTCCGCGCGCGCAAGGCGCACGGCGACAAGGTGATTCTCGACGACGTCACCATGGCGTTCTTGCCCGGCGCGAAGATCGGCGTCGTCGGCCCGAACGGCGCCGGAAAGTCGACGATCCTGAAGATCATGGCGGGGCTCGACACGCCGTCGAACGGCGAGGCTCACCTCACCCCGGGGTACTCCGTGGGCATCCTGATGCAGGAGCCCGAGCTCGACGAGAATGCCACGGTGCTCGAGAACGTGCAGCAGGGCGTCGCCGAGATCAAGGGCAAGCTCGACCGGTTCAACGAGATCTCGCTCGAGATGGCCGATCCCGACGCCGACTACGACAAGCTGCTCCCGGAGATGGGGGAGCTGCAGGAGGCCATCGACGCCGTCGACGGCTGGGACCTCGACAGCCAGCTCGAACAGGCGATGGATGCCCTCCGCTGCCCGCCGGCCGACGCGATCGTCTCGCACCTCTCCGGCGGCGAGAAGCGCCGCGTCGCGCTCTGCAAGCTGCTGCTCGAGAAGCCCGACCTGCTGCTCCTCGACGAGCCCACGAACCACCTCGACGCCGAGAGCGTGCTCTGGCTCGAGCAGCACCTCGCGAAGTACCCCGGCGCCGTCATGGCCGTGACGCACGACCGTTACTTCCTCGACCACGTCGCGACGTGGATCTGCGAGGTCGATCGCGGTCGGCTCTACCCCTACGAGGGCAACTACTCGACGTACCTCGAGCAGAAGGCCGCGCGCCTCGAGGTGCAGGGCAAGAAGGACCAGAAGCTCCAGAAGCGCCTCAAGGAGGAGCTGGAGTGGGTGCGCACCAACGCGAAGGGACGCCAGGCGAAGTCGAAGGCGCGTCTCGCCCGGTACGAGGAGATGGCGACGGAGGCCGAGCGCACGCGGAAGCTCGACTTCGAGGAGATCCAGATCCCCGCCGGCCCGCGCCTCGGCAACGTGGTGCTCGAGGCGAAGAACCTCAACAAGGGCTTCGACGGCCGCACGCTGATCGACGGACTCTCCTTCTCGCTGCCGCGCAACGGCATCGTCGGCATCATCGGACCGAACGGCGTGGGTAAGACGACGCTGTTCAAGACGATCGTCGGCATCGAGCCCCTCGACGGCGGCGAGCTGAAGATCGGCGAGACGGTCAAGCTGAGCTACGTCGACCAGACGCGCGGCGGCATCGATCCGAAGAAGACCGTCTGGGAGGTCGTCTCCGAGGGTCTCGACTACATGAAGGTCGGCAACGTCGAGATCCCGTCGCGCGCGTACGTCTCCACGTTCGGGTTCAAGGGGCCGGATCAGCAGAAGCCCGCCGGGGTGCTCTCGGGCGGTGAGCGCAACCGTCTGAACCTCGCGCTGACGCTGAAGCAGGGCGGCAACCTGCTGCTGCTCGACGAGCCGACCAACGACCTCGACGTCGAGACGCTCACCAGCCTCGAGAACGCTCTGCTCGAGTTCCCCGGTTGCGCGGTGGTCATCACGCACGACCGGTGGTTCCTGGACCGGATCGCCACGCACATCCTCGCCTACGAGGGAACCGAGGAGGAACCCGCGAACTGGTACTGGTACGAGGGCAACTTCGAGGCCTACGAGGCGAACAAGATCGAGCGCCTGGGCGTGGAGGCGGCGAAGCCCTCCCGCGTCACCTACCGGAAGCTCACGCGCGACTAGTCGACGAGCGAGGAGGGCGCCGCCGGCCCGGCGCCCTCCTCGCCGCCGCCCGATCGGCGGCGCACACGAGAGGAGGCGGAATGGCACGCGCCCGCATCGACATGGAGCTGCGCTGGGCCGACCAGGACGCGTACGGCCACGTGAACAACGTCGCCTTCGCGCGCTTCCTCGAGGAGGCCCGGGTGCGAACGTTCTGGCTCGGCTCCGGCCGGGAGCGCACCGGCATGGAGCGGCACTTCCGCAGCGATGATCCGCACGGGCCGAAGATGCTCGTCGCGGGTCAGCAGATCGAGTACCTCCGGGTGCTCGAGTACTCCGAGCACCCGATCACCGTGGAGCTCTGGATCGGGCGGCTCGGAGGATCGAGCCTGGAGGTGCACTACGAGGTCGTGGACGGCGCCGCCGCCGACCGCTCGGTGGTGGCCCGCGCCATCTCGCACATCGTGATCGTCGACGGGGAGACGCTGCGGCCGATCCGCCTCTCGGATGCGGGCCGCGCCTCGGTCGGCGAGTGGACGGATGCGCCGCTGGAGCTGCGCCGCACCTGAGCGCGGCTGCGAGCCGTGCGCCCGCTACGCGTCCTGCTGCGGGATCGCGGGGAGCCGCATCATGCTCTCCTGAGCGACCGTCGCGACGTGGACGCCGTCGCGGTCGTAGAAGCGGCCGCGGGCGAGGCCCCGCCCGCCCTGGGAAGTCGGGGAGTCGAGCTCGTAGAGCAGCCACTCGTCCACGCGGAACGGTCGATGGAACCACATCGCGTGATCGAGGCTGGCCGCCCGCATTCCCGGCGTCGCCCAGGGGAGGCCGTGCCGACGCGCCACGGGCTCGAGCAGCAGGTAGTCGCTGCCGAAGGCGAGCGCCGCGGCGTTGAGCAGCGGAGAGGCGTCGAACGCCTCCCGGCTCCGCATCCAGACGCGCTGCCGGGAGGTGCGCTCGGCCACCTGCAGAATGATGTCGGATTCGACGTAGCGGAAGTCGAAGGGGCGGTCGAGCACCCACGACGCACGACCATTGCCCGAGAGATGCCCGTACTTGTCCCACACCGTCGGCAGCGACTCGGGGTCGGGGATCCCGGAGAGGTCGAGCCGCTCCTGATGCTCGAGCCCGGGGTCGTCGGTCTGGAACGACGCGATCATCGACATCCGCGCTTCGCCGTGCTGGTAGGCCTGCACTCGGCGGGTGGAGAAGGATCGGCCGTCGTGCAGGCGATCCACCTCGAAGGTCATGCTGGCATCGGCATCGCCGGGGCGCAGGAAGTAGCCGTGCATCGAGTGGATCTCGCGGTCGCGCGGCGCGGTGCTCCCGGCTGCCGCGATCGCCTGCCCGAGCACCTGCCCGCCGAAGGAGCGGCCGTGCGGCGTGGGCAGCGGCGGGCCGATGAGGATGTCCTCGCGCGTGCGCGCTCCCGAGTCGATGACGGTGAGCATGTCCAGGAGACCTTGCGACGCGGTCATGGATCCTCCGTTGTCGGCGCGATGTGAATCGGTGCCCTCAGTCTATGCGCCGGTGCGCGTCTGCTGCGTCGCTGCGCTCCGCCGCTCCGCATCGCTGCGCATCACTGCGCTCCGCGTCGCTGCGCTCCGCCGCTCCGCATCGCCCGGCGGATCTCCGGCCGGTAGACTCGGGCGTCATGCCCGTGACGCTTGAGCTCTCCGACGCCGCCACGCGAGACGATCTCCGCGTCTTCCTCGAACGTCTGCTGCGCGCCGGACAGCCGGACGTGCGCATGGTGTCGCGGGGGCGCGCACTCGCGGTGTACGGGTGCGTGCAGGCTCCGCGGGGCATCACGGACTCCGTGCCCGTCGTGCTCGTGATGCGGGCCTTCGGGCTCGCCGAGGATCCGGGTGCGCCCGTCGACGCGACCGTGCCGGGCCGTGCCCTGCTCGATCGCATCGCGCGGTTGGGATTCTCCGGTCGACGGCTCGACCTGCCGGATGCGAGCGCGCTGGCGGCCTGGGCGGGTGTGCTGCCGCCGACCTCCGGGTGGATGCCGCAGGGCGCCCTGGACGGGCCGTCGCTCGGCTCGGTCGCGGCGGAGGGGATCGAGCGCGTCGCCGCACTGCTCCCGGCCGACCCGGGTGAGGCGGTCGTGCATCGCGTGCGCGCATCGGTCTGGGGGCTGGAGATGGCGCCCGGAATTCCGGCGGCCGCCGCCTTCGCCGCCGAGGCCATGGGCTTCCTGAAGGATGCGCCGACCGTCGAGGTCGCCCGGTCGCTGACCTGGGTGCGGCTGCGCACCCCGCGCGGGCATGTGCTCGTGCGATCTCTGCTCGGCTGAGGGGTGCGCCCAGCGAAGCGCCGAAACCTCGGGTAGGATGGGACGGTCAACTAGAGGAGTGTGTACATGGCCAATCCCAACGGCATCATCGACCCGCCCATCGACGATCTGCTCGAGAAGGTCGATTCGAAGTACGCCTTGGTGGTCTTCGCCTCGCAGCGTGCACGTCAGATCAACGATTACTACACGGATCTGCACGACGGCAACCTGTTCGACAACGTCGGCCCGCTGGTCGATTCGTCCGTCGACGACAAGCCGCTGTCGATCGCGCTGCACGAGATCGTCGAGGGCAAGCTCACGATGACGCGTCGCGACGCAGAGGCGAGCGCGCCGGACGAGCTCGAGGAAGTGTAATCTTCAGCTGCATTCACGAGCAGTGTCGGTGGCGTCGGATACCCTGAACAGGGTCCGGCGCCACCGCTGTTTCCGGCTCCATCCGTCCGCCGTCAGCCTTTACCTTGAGGAGCACCGTGCCGCTTCGCCAGTTCACGTCAGAGTCCGTCACCGAGGGCCATCCCGACAAGATTTGCGATCGCATCTCCGACACCATCCTCGACGCGATGCTCGCGCAGGATCCGGGGGCGCGGGTGGCGGTGGAGACGCTCGTGACCACGGGGCTCGTGCACGTCGCGGGCGAGGTCTCGACCACGGGGTACGTCGAGATCCCGCAGCTGGTGCGCGAGGCGGTGCGCGACATCGGGTACACCAGCTCGGAGATGGGCTTCGACGCGTCGTCGTGCGGCGTGTCGGTGTCGATCGGCCAGCAGTCGCCGGACATCGCCGGCGGCGTGGACACGTCGCTGGAGGTGCGCAGCGGCGCCGACGCGGATGATGCGCTGAACCAGCAGGGCGCGGGCGACCAGGGCATCATGTTCGGCTTCGCTACGGACGAGACGCCCGAGCTGCACCCCCTCCCGAGCTGGGTCGCCCATCGACTCGCGGAGCGGCTCACGGAGGTGCGCAAGAGCGGCGAGCTGCCCGAGCTGCGGCCCGACGGCAAGACGCAGGTCACCATCGGCTACGACGGAGACCGCGCAGCCAGCGTCGAGGCCATCGTCGTGTCGACGCAGCACCACGCGGGCATGTCGCAGCCTGCGCTGCGCGAGGCCGTCGAGCGGCTCGTGATCCGCCCGGTGCTCGAGCGCGTGGAGCTCTCCAGCGCGGCTGCCGAGCTCTTCATCAACCCGGCCGGTCCCTTCGTCGTCGGAGGCCCCATGGGAGATGCCGGGCTCACGGGGCGCAAGATCATCATCGACACCTACGGCGGGGCGAGCCGGCACGGCGGGGGTGCCTTCAGCGGCAAGGACCCCTCGAAGGTCGATCGTTCGGCGGCGTACGCGATGCGCTGGGTCGCCAAGCACGTAGTACGGGCCGGGCTCGCCTCCCGCGCGGAGCTGCAGGTGGCGTACGCCATCGGGCGCGCCCACCCGGTCGGGTTGTACGTCGAGACGTTCGGTACCGAGACCGTCCCTCTCGACCGCATCGAGCGCGCAGTGCGCGAGGTCTTCGACCTGCGCCCGCTGGCGATCATCCGAGATCTCGATCTGCTGCGGCCCGTCTACGCGCGCACGAGCGCCTACGGTCACTTCGGCCGCGAACTGCCCGAGTTCACCTGGGAGTCGACCCCCCGCGTCGCCGAGCTGCGGGCCGCCGCGGGCCTGTAGGCGCGCGGCATGCCCGATCCGAGCGCGCCGGCCGCGCCGTTCGCGCCCGCTTCGCCCTTCACGAGCGCCGAGGCGGCGAACGGCCGCCCCGTCGCGAAGATCCTCCTCGACTCGGCGCTTCCGCAGCTCGACCACCTGTTCGACTACGCGATACCGCCCGAACTGGCGGACGACATCCGCGTCGGTCAGCGCGTCCGCGTGCCGTTCCGCTCCAAGGAGCGGAAGACGTTCGGGTACGTGATCGGGTTCGCCGAGCGCAGCGATTTCGGCGGTGAGCTCTCGCCGATCGCCGACCTCGTGACGCTCGTCCCGCTGCTCTCGGCTCCGGTGTGGCGCCTCGCACGAGCGGTCGCCGACCGGGCGGGCGGATCGGCAGGAGACATCCTCCGCCTCGCGATTCCGGCGCGCCAGGTGCGCGTCGAGAAGCAGCACCTCGCCGCGGCCGCTGCCCGGGAGCAGTCCGCCGAGGCTGAGAACGCCGCCGAGGCCGAGGGCGCCGCCGAGTCCGAGGGTGCCGCCGCGCCGGAGGAAGATGCCACACCGGAGGCCTTGGAGGCCCTGCAGGAGGGCGCCGAAGCCGACATCGCCGCCCAGCTCATCGCCGGCTCCCGGCTCGCGCTCACAGCATCCCACGGACCCGACCGCCTGCACACGGGCGAATGGGTCGGCGGCTGGGCCGCGCAGTTGGCGCGCATCGCGATCGCGGTGCACGCGCTCGGGCGCAGTGCGATCCTCGTCGCCCCCGACTACCGAGACCTCGATCAGCTGCGCGATGCACTCGCTGCGCTCGGGCACGACGACATCGTGCGCGTCGACTCGCGCCAGTCGAACGCCGAGCGCTACGCCGGGTTCCTCCGCGCGCGAGACCTGGAACCGCGCATCATCCTCGGCAACCGGTCGGCGGTCTACGCGCCGGCCCACGCCCTCGGCGCGATCATCATATGGGACGACGGCGACCCCGTGCTCGCCGAGCCGCTCTCGCCCTACGTGCACGCGCGCGATGCGGCGCTGGTGCGCGCCGAGCAGGAATCGGCTGGGCTGTTCTTCGCGGCGCACGCGCGGAGCGCCGAGGTGCAGCGCCTCGTCGACCTGGGCTACGTGCGCGCGCAGCGCAACCCGCCCCGACGGGCGCGGGTCGTGCACGCCGACGCGGCGCTCGCCCCCGACGCGTTCGCGGGCCGGGTTCCCGAGTTCGCGGCGCGGACGATCCGGGAGGGGCTGCGCACCGGACCGGTGCTCGTGCAGGTCGCCACGCCCGGGTACGCGCCCGTCGCCGTCTGCGAGGACTGCGGCGACCTCGCCCGGTGCGGCTTCTGCAACGGGCCGATCGGCTTCCGCGTGATCGGCCGCGCCTCCTGCCGCTGGTGCGGCGAGTACGCGAGCGACTGGCACTGCCGCACCTGCGACGGCACCCGCCTCGTCGAACGCGGCATGGGATCCGGGCGCACCGTCGAGCAGTTCGAGCGGCAGTTCGAGGGGGCGCGGGTGCTGCTGAGCGACGGCGAGCATCCGCGCGAGCGCGTCGACGCCCGACCCGCGATCGTGGTCGCCACCCGCGGCGCCGAGCCGCTTGCGGCGGGCGGCTACCGTGCGGTGGTGCTGCTCGACGCGGAGCGCCTGCTCAGCATCGAGACGCTGCGCGCCGGCGAGGACTGCCTGCGCTGGTGGGAGAACGCCGCGGCGCTGACGGCGCCCGACGGCCTCTGCCTGATGGCATCCGGAGGCGGGCCGGTGGTGCGGGCGTTCGTCACGGGGCGCGTGGAGGAGTGGCTGCACGACGAGCTGCGCGACCGCCACGCCCTGAGGTACCCGCCGGCGGTGCGCGTGGCGAGCGTCAGCGGAGGGCCCGATGAGGTCGAACGGGCCCTGCAGCAGCTCGCGTCGATCCCCGGCGTCGATCACCTCGGCCCCACGCCGCTGCCGTCCGGCGGCCCCGCGCGCACCCCGTCGGGACTCGTGCGTGCGATCGTGCGGTTCGACTACGGCCACGGAGCGGAGGTCGCGAGCCGCCTCCGCGGCGCGCTCGTGGCCGACGCGGCCGGATCGGCGTCGCGTGCGCGCGGCCGGGGGCCGGGGCGCGCCCGACCCGAGGCGCTCAAGCTCCGCTTCGACGACCGGGGCGTCTTCGACGGGTGACGCTGCCCCGGCCGCCGCGGGGAGCTGCGGGAGCATGGGAGAATGGCGGGATGCGGATCGTCTTTGCCGGAACCCCCGAGTTCGCCGTGCCCAGCCTCGCAGCGCTCCGCGACGCGGGCCACGAGATCGCGGGTGTGATCACCCGCGAGGACGCGCCGCTCGGACGCAAGCGCGTGCTCACGCCGTCACCCGTCGCGGTCGCCGCCGAGGCGCTCAGCATCCCGGTGCTCCGCGCGAATCGGCTCGATGAGACGGCGACGGCGTGGGTGCGGGAGCTCCACGCGGACCTCGGGGTGATCGTCGCCTACGGCGGGCTCGTGCGCGAGCCGCTCCTGAGCCTGCCGAAGCTCGGCTGGATCAACCTGCACTTCTCCGAGCTGCCCCGGTGGCGCGGCGCCGCCCCGGTGCAGCGGGCGCTCGAAGCCGGCGAGCAGCGCCTCGGAGTCACCGTGTTCCGTCTGGTCCCGGCACTCGACGCCGGGGACGTGCTCGCGCGGGACGCGCGCGAGTTCGCCGAGGGCACCCCGGCGGGGGATGCGCTCACCGAGCTCGCGTCGTTCGGCACGGCGGCTCTCACGAGCGCCGTGGCGGCCCTCGACCGAGACCCGGGGGCGGGGGAGGCGCAAGCAGGCGAGGCGACGTACGCCCGGAAGCTCTCCCGGGACGACGGCCGCCTGCGGCTCGGCGGCGGCAGCCGCTCGGTGCTCGCGCAGTGGGCCGGTATGACTCCGGAGCCCGGAGCGTATGCGCTGCATGAGCACGCCCCGCTGAAAGTGCTCGAACTGCGGGCGGTGCCCGAGGACTCGGGCGAAGCCCGCACGGGCGCGTCTGCTGCGGGCGCCGCGGAGGGCGTCGGCGCGGTGTCGCTGCAAGACGGCCGCGCGATGCTCGCGCTGCACGACGGGGCCCTCGAGCTCGTGCGCGTGCAACCGGCGGGGAAGGCGGCCATGGACGGCGTCGCCTGGCTGCGCGGACGCGGCGGCAGCGCGGTGCTCGCATGAGCGGCAGCGCGCGCGGCGCACGAGCCGACGGGCAGCGCCGCCCCGGCGGCGGGAGGATCTCGCCCGCCCGCCTCGTGGCGTACGAGGTGCTGCAAGATGTCGAGGAGCGTGATTCCTACGCGAACCTCGCACTGCCCGGTCGCATTCGGGACGCGGGGCTCGACGCCCGCGATGCCGGCCTCGCCACCGAGCTCGCGGCCGGAGCGCTGCGCTGGCGCGGTCGGTACGACCGCATCATCGAACTTTCCGCGGGGCGCGAGATCGAACGCATCGACGCGCGCACGCGCACGGTGCTGCGGTTGGGTGCTCATCAGCTGCTCGGCATGCGCACGGCCGCGCACGCCGCGGTGAACGAGAGCGTCGAGCTGCAGCGGCGCGTGGGCAACCGCGCGGCAGCCGGGTTCGTGAACGGGGTGCTGCGGAGCATCGGCCGCGCATCGAACGACGAGTGGGACGCTCGGATCGCCGACGCCGCGACGAGCGCGAACGACGCGCGCGCGGCACTCGCGTCGCACCCGACGTGGATCATCCGGGCACTGCAGGACGCGCTGCGCGCGGAGGGGCGGGAGGCCGAGCTGGACGCACTGCTCGCTGCCGACAACGACGCCCCGCGCGTCAGCCTCGCGATCCTGCCCGGCGCAGGCGTCTCCGTCGCGGCGGCGGCACTGGCCGCAGCCGAGTCGGGTGCGACCGCCACCGGCCCCTCCCCGCTCGGGGTGGAGATCGGCGCGGGCGATCCCGCGCGTGCGATCACAGCCAGCGGTGCCCGCCCCGGCTACGCGCGCGTGCAGGATCAGGGATCGCAGCTCGCCGCGCTGGCGCTCACGCGCGTGCGTCCGGTGCGCCGCGGGGAGCGGTGGCTCGACCTCTGCGCCGGCCCGGGAGGCAAGACGGCGGTGCTCGGCGCTGAGGCGCTCGCTGCGGGGGCGCGCGTGCGCGCGAACGAGGTCTCCGAGCATCGCGCTGAGCTGGTGCAGAGGTCGGTGAGCGGCGTCGCGGACGCCGTCGAGGTGGTCTCCTTCGACGGCAGGAGCGATGACGCCTACGGCGGGGAGGCGTTCGACCGCATTCTCGTGGACGCCCCGTGCTCCGGCCTCGGCGCGCTGCGGCGCCGCCCCGAGGCGCGCTGGCGCAAGCAGCCGTCCGATCTTCCCGAGCTGACCCGTCTGCAGGCGGAGCTGCTGCGGCAGGCGACCGCGCACCTGGCGCCGGGGGGAGTGCTCGCCTACGTCACCTGCTCGCCGCACCTCGCGGAGACCCGCGTCACGCTGGATCGCCTGCTCCGAGACCACCCCGAGCTGCGCGAGATCGACGCGCGAGCGGTGGTGGGCGAAGTCGCGCGCTCGGAGATCGATCTCGGCGGCGCGTCGCTGAGCGTGCAGCTCTGGCCCCACCGGCACGGCACCGACGCGATGTTCATCGCGCTCGTGGAACGGCGGGCGACCGGCGCCTAGTCTGGTGGATGTCGGAGGCCGGGCTTACCCTGTCAGCATGGACGAACATCCCGGGTCGGAGCCGGCGCCGCCTCCGATCGCACCGACGCCTCCGCCAGGAGGAATGCGCACCTTCCTGCACGTGCTCGTGAACACCGCGGTGGCCAACCTCACGACGAACTTCCTCTGGTTCGCCGTCGTGTTCTGGGTGTACCTCGAGACGCGCAGCATTCTCGCGACGGGCGTACTCGGCGCGGTGTACATGATCCTCATCGCCGTGTGCTCGATGTGGTTCGGGTCGCTCGTCGACCGCATGCGCAAGCAGCGGGTCATGCTCGTCTCCGCCACCGCGTCGCTCGTGGCGTTCGTCACGGGGTGCGTGATCTTCTTCGGCGTGCCGCAGAGCGAGCTCCTCAGGCTCGATCGCCCCTGGTTCTGGCTGTTCACGCTCATCGTGCTCGCCGGGTGCGTCGTCGAGCTGCTCCGCAACCTCGCGCTGGCCACGACCGTGACGCTGCTCGTCCCGACGGAACGGCACGCGAACGCGAACGGGCTCGTCGGCACGGTGCAGGGCCTCGCGTTCATCGCCACGAGCGTCTTCAGCGGGCTCTCGGTCGGGCTGCTCGGCATGGGCGGCACGATCATCATCGCCACCGTGTTCGTGGGGGCGCCGATCCTCCACCTGCTCGCCCTCCGCATTCCGGAGCCCGCGATCGTGCACGACCCGAACCGGAGCGCCGTCGACTTCCGCGGCGGCATGACCGCGATGCTCGCGGTCCCCGGCCTGATCGCCCTCGTGTTCTTCTCGACGCTCAACAACCTCTCCGGCGGCGTGTTCATGGCGCTGCTCGACCCGTACGGGCTCGAACTGTTCCCGGTCGAGGTGTGGGGCGTCGTGTTCGGCATCGCCTCGACGGGGTTCATCGTCGGCGGCGCCGTCGTTGCGAAATGGGGCTTGGGGCGGAACCCGATCCGCACGATGCTCGTGCTCGCCGGTCTGCTCGGCGTGCTCGGCATGGTGTTCACCGTGCGCGACTGGCCGTGGCTGTTCATCGCCGGGATCTGGTTGTTCATGGCGATGATGCCCGCGGTGGAGGCGGCGGAGCAGACCGTCATCCAGAAGGTCGTCCCGTTCGAGAAGCAGGGGCGTGTCTTCGGGCTCGCGATGACCTTCGAGGCGGCCGCGGCGCCGATCACCTCGCTGCTGATCGCCCCCATCGCGGAGTTCTGGGTCGTGCCGTACATGGAGCAGCCCGCCGGAGCCGCGCAGTGGGGCTGGCTGCTCGGGGAGGGGGAGAGCCGCGGCATCGCGCTCATCTTCGTGTGGGCCGGAGCGGCGATGGTGCTGGTCGCCGCGGGCGCCTTCGGCACGCGCGCATACCGGGTGCTCTCCCGGAGCTACGCCGACGCGCCCGCGTCGCCCGCGCCCGCGTCGCCCGCGCCCGCGTCGCCGGTCTCGCCGGCCCCGGCGTCCGACGAGACCTCCGCGACGCCGTAGGCTGTCCTCCGTGACCGAGCAGCGCATCAACCCGAGCATCCTGTCCGCCGACTTCGTCAACCTGCAGTCCGAACTCGAGGCGATCCGCACCGCCGACCTGGTGCACGTCGACGTCATGGACAACCACTTCGTGCCGAACCTCACCATGGGTCCGCCCATCGTCGAGCGCATCCAGGCGGTCTCGCCGGTGCCGCTCGACGTCCACCTCATGATCGCCGACGCCGATCGCTGGGCGCCCGGCTACGCCGAACTCGGCGCCTACTCCGTGACGTTCCACGCCGAGGCGGCGGCCGACCCCGTAGCCGTCGCGCGCGCCCTCCGCGAACGCGGTGCGCGCGCCGGCATCGCGCTCAAGCCGGGCACGGCGGCTGAGCCGTACCTCGAACTGCTGCCCGAATTCGATCAGGTGCTCGTGATGACGGTCGAGCCCGGCTTCGGCGGGCAGGCCTTCATGCCCGACATGATGCCGAAACTGCGGCGTTTCGCCGAGGCCCGGGCACGGCACGGGCTCGACGTCTGGCTGCAGGTCGACGGCGGCATCACCGCTGACACGATCGGCATCGCGGCCGAGGCGGGAGCCGACACCTTCGTCGCGGGCTCCGCCGTCTACTCGGGAGTGCCCGAAGAGCGCATCGCCGACCTCCGACGGGCGGCCGCGGCGCACGCGCACTGAGCCGGCCGGCGCCCCCGCGATCCGGAGCCCGCGCGAAACCCGCTAGGCTGTTCACGTGAAATCGTTCGAAGCGCTCTTCTCCGAGCTCAGCGAGAAGGCCGCCGCGCGCCCCGCAGGCAGCGACACGGTCGCCCGCCTCGACGCGGGCGTGCACACGATCGGCAAGAAGATCGTCGAAGAGGCCGCCGAGGTGTGGATGGCCGCCGAGCACGAATCCGACGAGGCGTGCGCGGAGGAGATCAGCCAGCTGCTCTACCACCTGCAGGTGCTCATGCTCGCGAAGGGCATGACGCTCGAAGACGTCTACGCGCATCTGTAGCATCGGCGCGCCGGTCTCCCCGCGCGTCGATGCTCGCCGCTGATCTCACTCACTGGCCGGCTGCCCGGCCGCACGGAAGGACTTCCCGCACCATGCTCCGCATCGCTGTTCCCAACAAGGGATCGCTCTCCGACACCGCCGCCGAGATGCTGGCCGAAGCCGGCTACTCGGGCCGCCGCGACAGCCGCAAGCTCGTGCACACCGACGCCCGCAACCAGGTGGAGTTCTTCTACCTGCGCCCGAAGGACATCGCGACGTACGTCGGTTCGGGCGCCCTCGACGTCGGCATCACGGGCCGCGATCTGCTGCTCGACTCCGGCTCGGCGGCGCGCGAGATCGCGGCACTCGACTTCGGCGACTCCACCTTCCGATTCGCGGCCCCGGCGGGGAGCGGCTTCGCCGAACTCGCCGACCTCTCGGGCAAGCGCGTCGCCACGAGCTACCCCAAGCTCGTCGACGACTTCCTCCGCGCCCGCGGCGTCGAGGCCGAGCACGTGAAGCTCGACGGCGCAGTGGAATCGGCCGTGCAGCTCGGCGTCGCCGACGCGGTGGCCGACGTCGTGTCGACCGGCGCCACCCTCCGCGCGGCGGGCCTCGAGATCTTCGGGCCGGTTATCCTCGAATCGACCGCGGTGCTCATCGGCGGGCCCAACTCGCACCCCGACATCGACCGCCTGCTGCGACGCCTGCAGGGCGTGCTCGTGGCGCGCAAGTACGTGCTCATGGACTACGACCTCCCGGTCGAGCAGCTTGAGGCGGCCTCGCGGGTCGCCGGCGGCATGGAGTCGCCGACCGTCTCGCCGCTGCACGACGAGCGGTGGGTCGCGGTGCGCGTCATGGTTCCCGCCGACGACGCGAACGAGATCATGGACCGTCTCTACGACCTGGGCGCCCGCGCGATCCTCGTGACCGCGATTCACGCGGCGCGACTCTGAGGGGGACGGCATGTCGATCGCAACCCGCGTCATCCCCTGCCTCGACGTGTCGGGCGGGCGCGTCGTCAAGGGCGTCAACTTCCTGAATCTGCGCGACGCGGGCGACCCGGTCGAGCTCGCGGCGCGGTACGCGGCCCAGGGGGCGGATGAGCTGACCTTCCTCGACGTCACCGCAACGGTCGACGACCGCTCCACCACGTACGACGTCGTGCGCCGCACCGCGGAGCAGGTGTTCATCCCGCTGACGGTCGGCGGCGGCGTGCGCGGGCCGGAGGACGTCGCGAGGCTCCTCGGGGTCGGCGCCGACAAGATCGGGATCAACAGCGGTGCGATCGCCCGCCCCGCGGTGATCGGCGAGATCGCCGACCGGTTCGGCGCCCAGGTCCTCGTGCTCTCCCTGGATGTGAAGCGCAGTCCGCGCACGCCGTCGGGCTTCGTCGTCACGACGCACGGCGGCAAGCGGGAGACCGACCTCGACGCGCTGGAGTGGTGCCGCGAGGCGGTCGATCGGGGCGCCGGCGAGCTGCTCGTGAACTCGATGGACGCCGACGGCACGCTCGCGGGCTTCGACCTGGAGCTCATGGCGCTCGTCCGAGAGATCTCGCCGGTGCCGATCATCGCCTCCGGCGGTGCGGGGCGCCTGGAGCACTTCGCGCCCGCGGTCGACGCGGGCGCCGATGCGGTGCTTGCGGCGTCGGTGTTCCACGACGGCACGTTCACAATCGGCGAGGTCAAGTCGGCGCTCGCCGAGGCGGGCTGCAGCGTGCGCACCGCCATCGCGGGGGAGGAGTCGTGAGCGGCGTCGATCCGGTGCCGAGCGAACTCGCGAGCGGCCCCGATCCGGTGCCGGGCGACCTCGTCTTCGCGAACGACGGCCTGCTGCCCGCGATCATCCAGGACGACGATTCCGGCGACGTGCTGATGCTCGCCTGGATGGATCGCGAGGCGGTGCGACGCACGCTGACCTCGGGCCGCGTCACGTTCTGGTCGCGATCGCGCCAGGAGTACTGGAGGAAGGGCGACACCTCGGGCCACCGGCAGTACGTGCGCGGCGTGCAGATGGACTGCGACGGGGACACGCTGCTCGTGCGGGTCGTGCAGATCGGGGCGGCGTGCCACACCGGCACCCGCACCTGCTTCACCGACCGCGACATCGCTGCCCTCGTCGGGGATCCCGAGGCGGATGCCTGATGCGGCCCGGCGACGCAGCTCCGCGTCGGAGGTCCGCGATAGGCTGATGCGGTGAGCCTGACCACCACGCGCGCCGCGTTCGACGCCGCGCGCGCCTCCCACGCCGTGATCCCCGTTTGCCGCGAGATCTTCGCGGACGCCGATACGCCCGTCGGCATCTATCGCAAGGTCGCCGGGTCGCGGCCCGGCACCTTCCTGCTGGAGTCGGCGGAGCAGGGCGGCGTGTGGACGCGATTCAGCTTCGTCGGAGCGGGCAGCTTCGGCGTGCTCGGGGAGCGCGACGGCGCGGCGCACTGGGCTCCCGATCCGGCGTTCGACGTCTCCGCGGAGCGTCTGCTGCCCGGTGGCGTCGACTCGCTGGCGCCGGTGGCGGCGCTCAGTGCGCTCTACGAGCGGTGGCGGTCCCCGCAGGTGGCGGGGCTCCCGCCCCTCGCGAGCGGCTTCGTCGGCTACCTCGGTTGGGAGACGGTGCGCCAGTTCGAGAAGCTCGACGACGCTCCGGCGGTCGGATCGGGCCTCCCGACGCAGGGGCTGAGCTTCGTCTCGGAGCTCGTCGTCATCGATCACCGCGAGGGCAGCGTCGTGCTGCTCGCAAATGTGCTGAACGACGCCGCCCTCGTCGATGCCGCGCCCGGCGACGCCGGTCTCGTCGATGCCGCGCCCGGCGATGCAGCGTCCGTCGATGTCGCGGCCGTCGAGACGGCCGACGCGCAGTGGGCGCACGCGCAGGCGCGCCTCGACGCGCTCCAGGCGGCCCTCTCCGCACCGGAGTCGTCGCCGCTGAGCTCGGTCGATCGTGCGGCGACCGCCGATCCGCATCGGTTGACGAGCACCCCGGAGTACGTGGCAGCCGTCGAGGCGGCGAAGCGCTACATCGTCGACGGAGACATCTTCCAGGTGGTGCCGTCGCAGCGCTTCGACCAGGAGTGCACCGCCGACCCGCTCGACGTGTACCGGGTGCTCCGCCATCTGAACCCGAGCCCGTACCTCTACCTGCTGCAGCTCGAAGACGCCGCGGGCGAGCCGTTCTCGGTCGTGGGGTCGAGCCCCGAAGCGCTGGTGACGGTGCAGGAGGGCGGGCACGTGCTGACGCACCCGATCGCGGGGTCGCGGCCGCGCGGCGCGAGCATCGAGGAGGATCAGCAGCACGAGCGCGATCTGCTCGCCGACGAGAAGGAGCGGGCCGAGCATCTCATGCTCGTCGATCTCGCGCGGAACGACCTGCTGCGGGTCTGCGAGCCGGGCTCCGTCGAGGTGACGGAGTTCATGCGGATCGAGCGATTCAGCCACATCATGCACATCGTGTCGAGCGTCGAGGGGCGGAGGCGGCCCGACGCGAACCCCATCGACGTGTTCCGCGCCACCTTCCCGGCGGGCACGCTGTCGGGGGCGCCGAAGCCGCGCGCCCTGCAGATCATCGACGAGCTGGAGCCCGTGCAGCGGGGCGTGTACGGGGGAGTCGTCGGGTACTTCGGGCTCGGCGGCGCCGCCGATCTCGCGATCGCGATCCGCACCGCGACGATCAAGGGCGGCGTGGCGATGGTGCAGGCGGGAGCCGGCGTGGTCGCCGACTCGGTACCGGAGACCGAGGATGCGGAGTGCCGCAGCAAGGCGGCGGCTCCGCTGCGCGCGATCGCCATCGCGAATACGCTGCGCACGCTCGGGGAGAGCGTCCATGCGTCGTAAACCGCTCACCATCGCCGCGGTCGCGCTGACGGGTGCACTCGGGCTCCTCGCCGGATCGCAGACGTGGATCTCCTTCATGCTCGACGGCACGCACAGCCTCGAGACCGTCGCCGGTCACGAGGTGAACGCCGCGGTGTCGCCGATCTCCATCGCGATCGTCGCCGCGGCGCTCGCCCTCACGATCGCCGGCCCGGTATTCCGCCGCGCGCTCGGAGTGCTCGTCGTGCTGCTCGGCGCGGGCCTGGCCGCGCTCACGATCAGCGTGCTCGCCGCGCCGCTCACCGCGATCACCGGCACGATCACCGACCTCACAGGGATCTCGGGCGACGCCACCACGTCGCTGGTCCTGTGGAGCAGCGTGTCGCCGTGGGCGTGGGTGTGCGTCGCCGCGGGCGTGCTGGCCGCGCTCCTGGGGCTCGTCGTCGCCGTGTTCGGCGGAGCGTGGGCATCGGGCGGCCGGAAGTACGGCGCCGCGGCGAACGCCGCCGGGAGCGGCGCGAGGCCGGGCGCTCCGGATCGCATCTCGGATTGGGATGCGCTCTCCGAGGGCGACGATCCGAGCGATGCCGAGGACGACCGCGGTGGCGACGGCCCCGTCTTCGACACCGACGGACGACCCGAGCAGGGCGGCATCGGCGGCGGCGCCGACCGGTGAGGGCGATCGTGGGGCATTCCTCGGGAGCGCGGGCGCGGGTGCCGGAACGCCCTCGAGATTTCCGCTAGTCTTGAACCGTCGAAATCTGTTCAGAGGAGATTCATGAGTACCCAGCACGGAGACCCCGGCCACGGCGATTCGCCGGCGGCATGGACAGCGGTCGTGGTGATGCTGATCGGCATCGCCGCCGGCACCGTCTTCTTCTTCCTTGATATGCCCGTTCTCGTGTGGGCATGCGTGGGAGTCGTCGTCGTCGGCGCTCTGCTCGGGTGGATCCTCTCGAAGGCCGGATACGGCGTGAACGGACCGAAGTTCACTCCTCCCGCGCACGACTGACGTGCTCGAGGATCTTCTCGCCGGTTCGCTCGAGGACGCCGCAGCGCGTCGTCAGCAGCGCTCCTACTCCGTCGTCGAAGCCGAAGCCCTCGCGGCTCGCCCGGCGCTCGATGCGCTCGCGGCCCTCGCGCCGGCCGAGCACATGAAGGTGATCGCCGAGGTGAAGCGCGCGAGCCCATCGCGCGGCGACCTCGCCGCGATCGCGCAGCCGCAGGAGCTCGCCACCCAGTACGAGGCGGGCGGCGCGAGCGCGGTGAGCGTGCTCACCGAGGAGCGCAAGTTCAAGGGGTCGCTCGCCGATCTCGAGGCCGTGCGCAAGGCGATCAGCATCCCGGTGCTGCGCAAGGACTTCATCGGCGACGAGTACCAGGTGCTCGAGGCCCGCGCCGCGGGTGCCGACCTGGTGCTGCTCATCGTCGCCGCGCTACCGCAGGACCGCCTGGTGCGTCTGCACGACGTCATCCGCGAGCTCGGCATGACCCCCCTCGTCGAGGCGCACAGCGCCGAGGAGGTGGCCCGCGCCGTCGACCTCGGAGCGCAGCTCGTCGGCGTCAACGCGCGCGACCTCCGCACCTTCGAACTCGACCGCGACCTCTTCGGGAACGTCGCGGATCAGATCCCGGCGGGCGTGATCCGCGTCGCGGAGTCCGCCGTGCTGAGCGTCGCCGATGTCGAGCACTACCGGGAAGCCGGCGCCGACGCGGTGCTCGTCGGCGAGGCGCTCGTGACGAACGATCCCATCGCGACGCTGCAGACGTACCTCAACGTCTGAGCGTCACCAGCTGAAAAGGACACTCGTGACCGAATCGACCCCCGTCGTCACCAGCCTGCGCGACCAGCACGGCCCCTTCTTCGGGGAGTTCGGCGGGCGCTTCATGCCGGAGTCGCTCATCGCGGCCATCGACGAGCTCACCGAGGCGTACTCGGCGGCGCAGGCCGACCCGGCGTTCCGCGCCGAGCTCGCCGAGCTCCTGCTCACGTACGCGGGGCGTCCGTCGCCCATCACCGAGGTACCGCGGTTCGCCGAGCATGCGGGCGGTGCGCGCGTGTTCCTCAAGCGCGAGGACCTGAATCACACGGGCTCGCACAAGATCAACAACGTGCTCGGCCAGGCGCTCCTCACGAAGCGCCTCGGCAAGACGCGGGTCATCGCCGAGACGGGCGCCGGCCAGCACGGCGTCGCGACGGCGACCGCTGCGGCGCTGTTCGGGCTCGAGTGCACGGTCTACATGGGCGAGGTCGACACCGAGCGGCAGGCGCTGAACGTGGCGCGCATGCGCCTGCTCGGAGCCGACGTCGTTCCCGTGCGCACCGGCTCGCGCACGCTCAAGGACGCCATCAACGAGGCCTACCGCGACTGGGTCGCGAGCGTGGATCGCACGAACTACATCTTCGGCACCGCCGCGGGCCCGCACCCGTTCCCCGCGATGGTGCGCGATTTCCAGAAGGTCATCTCCGAGGAGGCTCGCGCGCAGCTGCTCGACCGCATCGGGAGGCTCCCCGACGCGGTCGTCGCCTGCGTGGGCGGCGGCTCGAACGCCATCGGCATGTTCGACGCGTTCCTCGACGACGCCGACGTGCGCCTGTACGGCGTCGAGGCAGCGGGCGACGGGGTCGACACCGAGCAGCACGCGGCCTCGATCGAACGCGGGCGGCCCGGTGTGCTCCACGGCGCGCGGACGTACGTGCTGCAGAACGAGGACGGCCAGACCGTCGAGTCCCACTCGATCTCCGCCGGACTCGATTACCCCGGCGTGGGGCCCGAGCACGCCTGGCTCTCCGACATCGGGCGGGCGACCTACATCCCCGCGACCGACGACGAGGCGATGCAGGCGCTCAAACTGCTGAGTCGCACCGAGGGCATCATTCCCGCTATCGAGTCCGCGCACGCCCTGGCGGGCGCGCAGCGGATCGGACGTGAGCTCGGGCCGGACGGCGTCGTGCTCGTGAGCCTGTCCGGACGGGGAGACAAGGACATGGCGACTGCCGGCCGGTACTTCGGCCTGCTTCCCGAGGACGGACCGGAGGTCGACGGATGACACGGCAGGCTTCGAGCGTCGCCGAGGTGATCCGCTCGGCGAATCGCGACCGGCGGGGAGCGCTCGTCGGGTATCTCCCGGTGGGGTTCCCCGACCTCGATACCAGTGTGGAGGCGGCCATCGCCATGGCGCGCAGCGGTGCGGACGTCCTGGAGTTCGGCGTGCCCTACTCCGATCCGGTGATGGACGGCGCCGTGATCCAGGAGGCGACCCAGACGGCGCTCGCCGGGGGCTTCCGCCTCGCCCACGTCTTCGAGGCCGTGCGCCGCGTCCGCGAGGCGGTCGACGTGCCGGTGCTCGTGATGACGTACTGGAACCCCGTCGTGCAGTACGGCGTCGACGCGTTCGCGCGCGACCTCGCCGCGGCCGGGGGTGCGGGCCTCATCACGCCCGATATCACGCCGGACTCCGCCGACGAGTGGATTGCGGCGAGCGAGGCGCACGGTCTCGACCGGGTCTTCCTCGCGGCGCCGAGCTCGACGGATGAGCGGCTCGGCCTCGTCAGCCGTTCGAGCACCGGGTTCGTGTACACGGTCTCGACCATGGGCATCACGGGGGAGCGCGCGGAACTCGACGCTGCGGCTCGCGGATTGACCGCGCGGCTGCGCGAGCAGGGTGCGGAGCTGGCGTGCGTCGGCATCGGGATCTCCACGGCGGAGCAGGTCGCCGCCGCGCTCGAGTACGCCGACGGAGCCATCGTCGGCACCGCCTTCGTGCGTGCGCTCCGCGACGGCGGCGTGGAGCGTCTCGCGGAGACCGTGGCGAGCATCGCGCAGGGCACCGCGCGCTAAGATTGTCCCGTCCGCCGCGCGGTGCAGCCGCGCGGTATCCACCCAGAGTCCTGCGGCGCGAGGCCGTCGGCGAAAGAGGAGTGAATGATTCTCCCGTTGAGCATTCCGAGCCCCGAGCTGCAGTATCTCCAGCTCGGGCCGTTCCGGATCTACTTCTACGCGCTCTGCATCATCGTCGGCATCATCGCGGCCGGCATCTGGACTGCGCGGCGGCTCGGCCGACGCGGCGGCGAGCGGGGCGCGGTCTTCGACTTCCTCGTCTGGTCCCTCGTGCTCGGCATCCTCGGCGCGCGTCTCTACCACGTCGTCACCCACTGGGGCGACTACTTCGGCCCCGGGAAGAACCCCCTCGAGATCTTCGCGTTCTGGAACGGCGGAATCGCGATCTTCGGCGCCCTGATCGGCGGCGCGATCGGCGTGCTCATCGCCTCGCGCATCACCGGCATCCGCTTCTGGTCGTTCGCCGACGCGCTCGTGCCCGGTCTGCTCCTCGCGCAGGCCGTCGGCCGCCTCGGCAACTGGTTCAACCACGAGCTGTTCGGCGGCCCCACGACGCTCCCCTGGGGGCTCGAGATCGAGTCGACCAATGCCGCGTTCCCGATCGGCCTCCCCGAGGGCACGCTCTTCCACCCGACCTTCCTCTACGAGGCGCTGTGGAACATCCTCGGCATCGTCGTACTGCTCGCGGTCGAGCGCAAGTGGCGGCCGCGCTGGGG
Organism: Leucobacter chromiiresistens; assembly: GCF_001477055.1. Classification (GTDB taxonomy): domain Bacteria; phylum Actinomycetota; class Actinomycetes; order Actinomycetales; family Microbacteriaceae; genus Leucobacter; species Leucobacter chromiiresistens_A. The sequence goes on along the minus strand of NZ_LDRK01000018.1, from coordinate 103,560 downwards.
CACGTTCTTCGCGCTGTACCTCGTCTGGTACGGCATCGGGCGCGTCTTCACGGAGTCGCTGCGCGTGGATCCGAGCCTGCTCTTCTTCGGAGTGCGCACCAACGTGCTCGCAGCGGTGCTCGCGGTCGTCGCGGGGATCGTGCTGTTCGTGCTGCGCCGTCGCCGTCACGTGGGGATCGAGAACAGCGTGTACCTGCCCGGGCGCCGGCATCCCGGTGACACGGTGCTCGTCGACACCGCGAATGCGGACGAGTTCTACCACGTGATCGATCGCCGTGACGCGCCCGGATCGGCGGGGGACGCCGACGACGAGACACGCGGAACGAGTCACGCGCCCGAGGGCGACGTCGAGCCCAGCAAGACCCACTAACCGAAGGAGCACGCTGCATGCGTCACGCGAAGATCGTCGCCACATGGGGACCCGCCGTTTCCAGCTATGACCATACGCTCGCGCTGATCCAGGCCGGCGTGAACGTTGCTCGGCTCAACATGTCCCACGGCACGTACAACGTGCACGAGGGGATCTATCGCAACATCAGGCGCGCGGAAGACGAGGTGGGCCGGCCGATCGCGGTGCTCGCCGACCTCCAGGGGCCGAAGATCCGGCTCGGCGTGTTCGAGGACGGCCCGTACGCCCTCGCCGTCGGCGACGAGTTCGCGATCACGACGCGAGACATCGTCGGCGACCGTACGATCGGCGGTACGACCCACAAGGGGCTGGCCGGTGACGTGAACCCGGGGGATCCGCTGCTCATCGACGACGGCAAGGTGACGCTGCGGGCCGTACGGGTCACCGAGGACACGGTGCACACCGTCGTCGAGGTGCCGGGCTCGATCTCGAACAACAAGGGCATCAACCTCCCGGGCGTCGCGGTCAACGTGCCCGCGCTCTCCGACAAGGACGAGGAGGATCTTCGCTGGGCGCTCGCCCTGGGCGTGGACTACATCGCCCTCTCGTTCGTGCGCGACGCCGCCGACATCGACCGGGTGCACGAGATCATGGACGAGACGGGCGTGCGCCTGCCCGTGATCGCCAAGATCGAGAAGCCGCAGGCTGCGGAGCGGCTGGAGGAGATCGTCGCCGCGTTCGACGGCATCATGGTCGCCCGCGGCGATCTCGGCGTCGAGCTGCCGCTCGAGCAGGTGCCGCTGGTGCAGACCGAGGCTGTGGCGATCGCCCGCAGGAACGCGAAGCCCGTCATCGTGGCGACGCAGGTGCTGGAGTCGATGATCGAGAACCCACGCCCGACGCGCGCGGAGGCGTCGGACTGCGCGAACGCGGTGCTCGACGGTGCGGATGCCGTGATGCTCTCCGGCGAGACGAGTGTCGGCGCGTACCCGATCGAGGCCGTCGCGACGATGGCGCGGATCATCGAGGCGACCGAGGATCACGCGCTTGAGCGCATCGAGCCGCTGGGCGCCGCACCGCGCACCCAGGGTGGGGTGCTGACGCTGGCGGCGTCCGATGTCGCGGACTTCGTCGGCGCGCGTTACATCTGCGTGTTCACGGAGTCGGGCGATACCGTTCGGCGCATGTCGCGTCTGCGCCGGCCGATGCCGATCATCGGTTTCACGCCCGACCCCGACACGCGGCGCCGCATGGAGCTGACGTGGGGCGCGCGCAGTTACGAGGTTCCGCGCGTGGACAGCACGGATGAGATGTTCGTCCAGGTCGACAAGGTCTTGCTGGAGCACTCGCGCGTCGAGGTGGGCGAGAAGGTCGTCATCATCGCCGGATCGCCTCCCGGAGTGGTGGGTACCACCAACACCCTGCGGATCCATCGGATCGGCGAGGCCACGGGTCTTCTGCCGGAGGCCGGGCCGAGGAAGTTCACGAAGGGCCCCGAGACGTCCGAGGCCTGACGCTCGAGCCGCCGGCCACGCGCTCCGCATTCCCGCAGGGCGCGTGCCGGGTGGTGCGCCCCTGCGGTAGGCTGGGGGAGTTCGCCGAATTGGTGGAATTGGCAGACACGGCGCACTCAAAATGCGTTGCCGAAAGGCGTGCGGGTTCAAGTCCCGCATTCGGCACGAACACGAAGCCCCCGTCTTGTCGCAGCGCGCGACGGAGCGGGGGCTTCGTCGCGCAGCGGGACCCGCAGAATAGGGCGGCGGGGGCTCTCCGGCTAGCCCCTGGCGGAGCGCTTCCGCCGCGCGCACACTGGTGTTCCACGCAGCGCGCGACGCAGCTGCATTCCAGGTTTTGGAGGAGGACACCATGTCGATGAACAACACGAGCGCGAACCCCGAGGGCGAAGAGGGCCGCGCGCCGCTCGCCCAGCCCGCCGGCGAGGACGACCTGCTGGTGCAGCACGGGCATCCGGAGGCTCCGGAGTTCGGCGAGGACGACGCCGAAGAGCCCGTCGCGAATCTCGAGTAGCGTCGGATATCCCCAGAGAGAATGTCGTAAGCTGGAATGGTGAATGACCAGAGCACTGCACCGAGCGCTCCGCGACGCGTCGTCGTCGCGGAAGACGAATCCCTGATCCGTCTCGACATCGTCGAGACCCTGCGCGACAACGGCTTCGAAGTGGTCGGCGAAGCGGGAGACGGCGAGACCGCGGTGAAGCTCGTCGAGGAACTGCGACCCGACCTCGTCGTGATGGACGTGAAGATGCCGCAGCTCGACGGCATCTCCGCTGCAGAGCGCATCAACAAGACGCATCTCGCGCCCGTCGTCCTGCTGACCGCGTTCAGCCAGCGCGAGCTGGTGGAGCGCGCGAGCGAGGCCGGCGCGCTCGCCTACGTCGTCAAGCCGTTCACCCCGGCCGACCTGATCCCCGCCATCGAGATCGCCCTCTCGCGCTTCCAGCAGATCGTCGCGCTCGAGAGCGAGGTCGCCGATCTCGCGGAGCGGTTCGAGACCCGCAAGCTGGTCGACCGCGCCAAGGGCATCCTCAACGACAAGATGGGCCTGAGCGAGCCCGAGGCGTTCCGCTGGATCCAGAAGGCCTCGATGGACCGTCGCCTGACGATGCAGGACGTCGCGAAGACCATCATCGATCAGCTGGGGCCGAAGAAGGACTAGTCGCGCCCCGCCGTCGAGCGCCCCGGATCCGCTGTTGCGATCCGGGGCGTTCGCGTTGTCAGGGGGACGGCTCGGGAGCCGCCCGCTTGTAGAAGTTCGTGATGCGCACGGTCGAGCAGCGCCGCCCGCGCTCGTCGGACACGACGATCTCGTGCACGGCGATGCTGGTGCCGAGCTTGATCGGCGTGCAGACGCCCGTGACCATTCCGTCGACGGCCGAGCCCGTGTGGGTGGCGTTGATGTCGAGACCGACGGCCACGCAGCCCGCCGGGGCGTGGAAGTTCGCGTGCATCGAACCCAGCGTCTCTCCGAGCACCACGTATGCGCCCCCGTGCAGGAGCATGACGGGCTGCGTGTTGCCCGCCACCGGCATGGTCGCCACGGCGCGCTCGGCGGTGAACTCGACCATCTCGATGCCCATGCGGTCGGCGAGGGCGCCGAGCCCCCGCTCGCGGATGTACGCGAGGCCGTCCTCGCGCTTCGGTGCGGATGCGGCTGAGGCTGCGGGACTGGTCATCGGTGCCTTTCGTCGATCGGCGACACGCGCGAGCCCGGGGCGACGGCGGCCGCCCTGGGGAATGTCGGCGCCGGATTGTAGGCTGGGCACGTGTCGAACACTCAGCCTACCCTCATGGTCATCGACGGCCACTCGCTCGCCTTCCGCGCCTTCTACGCGCTCCCGGTCGACAGCTTCCAGACGCAGTCCGGCCAGCACACGAATGCGATCCACGGCTTCATCGCGATGCTGATCAACCTGCTCGGCAACGAGCGGCCCGATGCGCTGGCGGTGGCCTTCGACATCTCACGGCACTCGTTCCGCACCGAGGAGTATCCCGAGTACAAGGGCACGCGCGGCGAGACGCCGCCCGAGTTCAAGGGCCAGATCCCGCTGCTGCAGGATGCACTGCATGCGATGGGCATCCGCACCATCGAGAAGGAGAACTACGAGGCCGACGACATTCTCGCGACGCTCGCGACGCGCGCGTCGGAGCAGGGGTACCGCGTACTCGTCGTCAGCGGTGATCGCGATACGATCCAGCTCGTCGACGATCGCGTGACCCTGCTGTATCCGTCGAAGCAGGGGGTGAGCGAGCTCACGCGCTACGACGCGGCGAAGGTGATGGAGCGCTACGGCATCCGCCCCGAGCAGTATCCCGAGATCGCGGCCCTCGTCGGCGAGACGAGCGACAACCTGCCGGGAATCCCGCGGGTCGGCGAGAAGACCGCCGTCAAGTGGATCAATCAGTTCGGCTCGCTCGAGGAGATTCTGCGCCGGCAGGACGAGGTCGGCGGGAAGGTGGGGGAGAGCCTCCGCGAGCACGCGCATCTGGCGGAGCGCAACCGGCGCCTGAATCGTCTGGTGCGCGATGTCGACCTCGGCATCGGGCTCGACGAGCTCAAGCGCGGGGAGATCGACATGGGGGCCGTGCAGGAGATCTTCGCGAAGCTCGAATTCCGCACGCTGCTGCAGCGGGTCGGCAAGCTCGCGGGCGCCGAGGTCCCGGTGGCGGGTGCGGTGTCGGCACCCGCTGCGTCGCTCGCACCGGAGCGCCCCACGCCGAAGAACCTCATCGACGAGGAGCTGGCGGACTGGCTCGCGAAGCACGAGGCGCCGGCGGTGCTGATCCGCGAGGTCGGCGGCGCCTTCGAGGTCGGCATCGCCACGCCGGAGAGCTCGGTGCGGTTCGACTGGCAGCCCGGCGGCCGCGATTACACGCTGTTCGAGCAGTGGCTGGCTTCGGACGCGCCCAAGGTCTTCTACGATGCGAAGCAGCAGCTCGCGCTCGCGCGTCGCGCGGGGGCTGCGGTCGGCGGGATCGCCGGCGATGTGCTGCTCGCCACCTGGGTGCTGCGTCCCTCGAACGCCGAGAAGAGCCTCGCCGATGCGGTGTTCCGCTACCTCGGCGAGCAGGTGCCCGAGGGCGATCCCAACCAGCTCGTGCCCGAAGAGGGCAGCGTCGCCGATGCTGCGACGCTCGCGTGGTACGCGGTGCGCACGCATGCGGCGGCCGTCGAGCGGTTCGAGTCGCGCTCGGGGGAGATCTATCAGGAGATCGAGCTTCCGCTCGTGCCGGTGCTCGACGCGCTGGAGACGCGCGGCGTGCAGGTCGACGGGCCGCTGTTCGAGGCGCATCACGCCGAACTCACCGAGCGCGTCGCCCAGCTCCAGCAGGCGGCGTTCGACGCGATCGGGCACGAGGTCAACCTGTCGTCGCCGAAGCAGCTCCAGGAGGTGCTGTTCGACGAGCTCGACATGCCGAAGACGCGGAAGACGCAGCGCGGGTACACGACCGATGCCGCGGCGCTCGCCGACCTGCAGGCGAAGCAGCCCCATCCCTTCCTCGATGCGCTGCTCGGGCATCGGGACGCCAACAAGCTCCGCCAGATGATCGAGACGCTGATCAAGTCGGTTCGACCCGACGGCCGCATTCACACCACGTTCGTGCAGACGGGTTCGAGCACCGGGCGGCTGGCGTCGACCGATCCGAACCTCCAGAACATCCCGGTTCGGTCCGAAGAGGGGCGTCGCATTCGCGAGGGCTTCATCCACGCCGGCGAGTACGAGACGCTGATGACGGCGGACTACTCGCAGATCGAGATGCGCATCATGGCGCATCTCTCGGGTGACGCGGGGCTCATCCAGGCGTTCAACGAGGGCGAGGACCTGCACCGCTTCGTGGGATCGCGCATCTTCGGCGTCGCACCCGCCGAGGTGACGAACGAGATGCGCTCCAAGGTGAAGGCGATGTCGTACGGCCTCGCCTACGGACTCTCCGCGTTCGGTCTGTCGAAGCAGCTCAACATCAGCTCCGCCGAGGCCAAGCAGCTGATGACCGACTACTTCGAACGGTTCGGCGGCGTGCGCGACTACCTTCGGTCCGTTGTCGATCAGGCCAAGCGCGACATGTTCACCGAGACTATCTACGGTCGTCGGCGTCCCTTCCCCGATCTCGCCAGCCCGAATCGCGTGCTGCGGGAGAACGCCGAACGGGCCGCGCTGAACGCTCCGATCCAGGGCTCCGCAGCCGACATCATCAAGCGCGCCATGATCCGCGTCGAACACCGCATCGCCGAGGCGCGCCTCGCCTCTCGCATGCTCCTGCAGATCCACGACGAACTCATGTTCGAAGTCGCGCCCGGCGAGTGGGACGCGCTCGAGGCGATCGTCCGCGAGGAGATGGCGGGCGCCGCGGAGCTCTCCGTGCCGCTCGAGGTGCAGGTGGGGCACGGGCCGAATTGGAACGCGGCTGCGCACTGATCGCACGAGGGGACTCCGGGGACGGCCCGCGTGCTCACACGCGCCGACGCGCCGACGCGATTCTCGATTGATCCCGGGCGCGTCCCCGGGTAACATGAAGTGTCACAACTGTGGCGACTCAACCATGTCCACGCGTGGGAGCGCTCGCGAATCCCTCGGATTCGGCCGCGATCGGCGTGCTTCCGCCTCGATACCCTGTCCATTCTGGAGACCAATTACATGACGAACGCAACGACCGAACGCAAGCAGGTCGCAGTAAACGACATCGGCTCTGCCGACGACTTCCTTGCAGCGGTCGAATCGACCCTGAAGTTCTTCAACGACGGCGACCTCATCGAAGGCACCGTTGTGAAGATCGACCGCGACGAGGTGCTCCTCGACGTCGGGTACAAGACCGAGGGCGTCATCCCCTCGCGCGAGCTGTCCATCAAGCACGACGTCGACCCCGGTGAGGTCGTCGAGGTCGGCGATTCCGTCGAGGCGCTCGTGCTCCAGAAGGAGGACAAGGAAGGCCGCCTCATCCTGTCGAAGAAGCGTGCTCAGTACGAGCGCGCTTGGGGCGACGTGGAGAAGATCAAGGAGAACGAGGGCGTCGTCACCGGCACCGTCATCGAGGTCGTCAAGGGCGGCCTCATCGTGGACATCGGGCTCCGCGGCTTCCTCCCGGCGTCGCTCATCGAGCTGCGCCGCGTGCGCGATCTCACCCCCTACCTGGGGCAGGAGATCGAGGCGAAGATTCTCGAGCTCGACAAGAACCGCAACAACGTGGTGCTCTCGCGTCGTGCGCTCCTCGAGGAGACCCAGTCGGCCACCCGCTCCTCGTTCCTCGCCGAGCTCAAGCCCGGCCAGGTGCGCAAGGGCGTCATCTCGTCGATCGTCAACTTCGGCGCGTTCGTCGACCTCGGCGGAGTCGACGGTCTCGTGCACGTCTCCGAGCTCTCCTGGAAGCACATCGAGCACGCATCCGACGTCGTCGAGGTCGGCCAGGAAGTCACCGTCGAGGTGCTCTCCGTCGAGCTCGATCGCGAGCGCGTCTCGCTGTCGCTCAAGGCGACGCAGGAGGACCCGTGGCAGGTCTTCGCACGCACCCACGCGATCGGCCAGATCGCCCCGGGCGTCGTGACGAAGCTCGTTCCCTTCGGCGCATTCGTGCGCGTCGCGGACGGCATCGAGGGCCTCGTGCACATCTCCGAGCTCTCGGGCCAGCACGTCGAGCTCGCCGAGCAGGTCGTGCAGGCGGGCCAGGAGGTCTTCGTCAAGATCATCGACATCGATCTCGACCGCCGTCGCATCTCGCTCAGCCTCAAGCAGGCCAACGAGGGCGTCGATCCCGAGGGCACCGAGTTCGATCCGGCGCTCTACGGCATGACCACCGAGTACGACGAGAACGGGGAGTACAAGTACCCCGAGGGCTTCGATCCCGAGACTCAGGAGTGGAAGGAAGGCTTCGAGTCGCAGCGCGAGAAGTGGGAGCAGGAGTACGCTGCCGCTCAGGAGCGCTGGGAGGCGCACAAGAAGCAGGTCGCTTCGATGCTCGCCGAGGCCGCCGCTGCACCCGCAGCGGACTCGCCCTCGTCGACGTTCTCGAGCGATGCCGCTTCGGCCGGCGCTCTCGCCGACGACGCTGCTCTCGCAGCGCTGAAGGCGCAGCTCGAGGGCAACTGACCCTCAGCCGCAGTGCGGAAGGCCCGGCCCCCGGTTCGGGGGCCGGGCCTTCCGGCGTCTCCGGCTCAGGACGCCGGAAGTCCGGATCGCACGGCCCGGGCGCGCCGATCGCGCAGCGCGCGCCGGAGCCTGCGCACGAGCAGCACGATGACGCAGGCGAGCGCCACGAGCGCGATCACCGGGGCGACGACGGCGAGCAGCGTGAGCACGACCGCCCCGAGATCCTCGAGGACGCTCGCGACCGCCGCCCCCGCACCCGCGGTCAGCACGTTGACGATCGGACGTGCGATCGCCTTCAATGCGTGGGGAACGAGCGCGATGCACGCGCCCAGCACCACTGGCCACACGTCGGCTGAGGCGATGAACTGGGCGGGGTCGGCGACTGCGACGGTGTCGCTGCCCGCGCCCGCGGCGAACACCATGCCGCCCGATGCCGGGCGGATGAGCGTGTGGAGCGCGTCGTTGACGGAATCGAGCGCCGGCACCTTGTCGACCAGCATCTCGAACACCAGCAGCACGGCCAGAATGCCGAGGCACCACTCGTTCTCGATCCAACTCCAGCCGCTCGGCAGGGACACCCACTCCGTGAACCGCGAGAGCAGGCCGAGCCCGAGCAGGGGAATGTACGCATTGAGGCCCGCCGACGCAGCGAGTACGACTCCGGTGATCACCTCGAGCATGACTGCCTCCCGAGTTCAGCCTACGGGGTCGACGGTTAAGCTGGCACCATGCGATTGATCGGGTTGACAGGCGGCATCGCGGCGGGGAAGTCGACGATCGGGCGGCGTCTCGCGCATCACGGAGCGCATCGGATCGACGCCGATGCGCTCGCCCGCGAGGCGGTGGCACCAGGTTCGCCGGGGCTCGCGCGCGTGGCGGAGAGGTTCGGTGCGGGGGTCGTGCACGAGGATGGATCCCTCGACCGTGCCGCACTCGGCGCCGTCGTATTCGGAGATCCGGCCGCTCTGGGCGATCTCAACGCCATCGTGCATCCGGAGGTGCGGCGCCTCTTCCGGGAGCAGGTCGATCGGGCCGTGGCGGCCGACCCCGATGCCATCATCGTCTACGAGGTGCCGCTGCTCGTCGAGACCTCTGCCCGGGAGGAGCCGTGGGACCTGGTGGTCGTCGCCGAGGCGGACGCCGAGACCCGGATCGGGCGCATGACGGCGCTCCGGGGCATGACCGCCGAAGCCGCGCGGCAGCGCATCGACCGTCAGGGGAGCGACGCCGAGCGTCGCGCCATCGCCGATATCGTCATCGACACCTCGGGCGCGGAGGAGGAGACGCTCGCCCACGCCGACCGCCTCTGGGAGCGCCTCATCAGCCTCGACTGAACTCCGAGACCCAGTCGAGCTGCAGCTGCGCGATGAACGCGATGACGGCGAAGCACGCGAGAATGATCACCCAGCTCCAGGCGTAGCATCGAGCAAGGACGCGCTGCGCGCCGGAGCCCACCGGAACATCGCCCACGGCGTAGGGGCGCAGGAGCGTGATCCAGAAGAGCGGAATGGTGGCCGTCCAGACCACCATGCACCACGGGCAGAGCGTGCCGAGCATGAACACGCTCTGCACGAACAGCCAGCAGACCAGGGTGAAGGCCCCGAGCAGGCCGACCTGGTAGGCGACCCAGAACCAGGGGGCGAACCGGGCGCCCGCGAGGAGCGCGACGCCGACGGCGATCGGCGCGATGAAGGCGGCGACGCCGATGATCGTGTTGCTGAATCCGAAGATGGACCCCTGCCAGGAGGCCATGTTCGGCCCGCAGGTCACCAGGATGCTGACCGAGCAGTTCGGGATGTAATCGGGGTTCTGCAGAGTCTTGATGTACTCCGTGAGCAGTTCGAACGAGGCGAACCACCCGACCGCTCCGGCGATGATGGTGAAGACTGCGAAGGCGACGGGGCGCGACGCGGCGCGGAGCTCTGAACTCATGGCGCGATCCTACTGCGTCCACCTGCAAGTTCAGCTCCGACCCCCTTCCCGGACACCGACGTGACATAATGGACTGGGTGAGCGGTGCCGAACCGGCGCGGCTCATGCACAGTCTTTTGAAGGTCGGGTACCTTCACCGGTCGATGAACGACCGAGCGCGAGCCGACACGCTCGCGGAGAACAGGATTCGCGGGTGACACCGCACGATGAGCAACCCCAGGGGAATGCGCATTCTCCCGGGGCAGAGGAGACACCAGGAATGGTGAAGCACACAGCAGAAGCAGAGCACGACGGCTCCGGGACCGAACCCGTGGAGGAGCGCGAGCAGGCGGCGGAGTCCGCTCCCGGTGCACCGGAGGCGCAGAGCGGCGAGGCCCGCTCGCACACCGAGGGCGATGCGCCCGCTGGAGACGCGGCCGCGCCCGCGACCGGCGAACCGTCTGAGCAGACCGCAGCGGATGCGCCGAAGGCCGACGCCCCGCAGCTCATCCTGCCCCTCTCCGAGATGACGCCCGAGGAGCGCTTTCGAGCGACGACTCGACTGATCTTCCTCGCGCCCGATGTGCCGCCGATCGCGCCGCGGCCCCGACGCGTGGACTTCCGTCCGGCCGAGCTGCGCCAGCTCGACGACCTGCTCGACGAGCGTTTCTCCCGCGATGAGGCGGGCGGGGAGCGCGAGACCGCGTCCTCGCAGCGGCGCAATCGTCGGCGCTCGACGGGCGAGGCGCCCGCGGCGCCGGAGGAGGAGGCGCCCCGCCGCCAGCCGCGACAGGCGCCGGTGATCACGGAGCCCCAGAAGGTCAAGGGGTCGACGCGCCTCGAAGCCAAGAAGCAGCGCCGCCGCGACGGGAGGGACGCGGGCCGACGGCGCGTGGTCATCACGGAGTCGGAGTTCCTCGCGCGCCGCGAGTCGGTGGACCGCGAGATGATCGTGCGCACGACGGCCGATCGCGTGCAGATCGGCGTGCTGGAGGACAAGGTGCTCGTCGAGCACTACGTCGCGCGATCCAGCGAGAACTCGCTCATCGGCAACGTCTACCTCGGCCGCGTGCAGAACGTGCTCCCCAGCATGGAGGCCGCCTTCGTCGACATCGGGCGCGGTCGCAACGCTGTGCTGTACTCGGGTGAGGTCGATTGGTCGGAGTTCGAGGGCGGCAACACGGCCCGGCGCATCGAGAACGCGTTGAAGCCGGGCGACCAGGTGCTCGTCCAGGTGACTAAGGATCCGGTCGGCCACAAGGGCGCGCGGCTCACCAGTCAGATCTCGCTGCCCGGACGCTTCCTCGTGTACGTGCCCGGCGGCGCGATGAACGGCATCTCACGCAAGCTTCCCGACACGGAGCGCGCCCGTCTGAAGAAGATCCTCAAGGAGGTGCTGCCCACGGGTGCCGGCGTCATCGTGCGCACGGCCGCCGAAGGGGCGAGCGAGGATCAGCTCACGCACGACGTGCAGCGCCTCGCCCGCCAGTGGGAGTCGATCCAGAAGCGCGTCGAGAAGGGCGGCGGGCCGGTGCTGCTGCACTCGGAGCCCGACATGCTCATCAAGATCGTGCGGGACGTCTTCAACGAGGACTTCCACCGCCTCACGATCTCGGGCGCCGACACGTACGGCACGATCGAGCACTATCTCTCGCAGGTCGCTCCCGATCTCCTGGAGCGCGTCGAGCAGTACCAGGGCGACCGCGACATCTTCGACGAGTACCGCGTCACCGAGCAGATCGCGAAGGCGCTGGATCGCAAGGTCTGGCTGCCCTCGGGCGGATCCCTCGTGATCGACCGCACGGAGGCGATGACCGTCGTCGACGTCAACACGGGCAAGTTCGTGGGGTCCGGCGGAAATCTCGAGGAGACCGTCACGAAGAACAACCTGGAGGCGGCCGAGGAGATCGTGCGCCAGCTGCGGCTGCGCGACATCGGCGGCATCATCGTGGTCGACTTCATCGACATGGTGCTCGAATCGAACCGGGACCTGGTACTGCGGCGCATGGTCGAGTGCCTGAGCCGCGACCGCACGAAGCACCAGGTCGCCGAGGTGACCTCGCTGGGCCTCGTGCAGATGACGCGCAAGAAGCTCGGTCTCGGGCTCCTCGAATCGTTCAGCGAGCCGTGCGACGTCTGCGCGGGTCGCGGTGTGATCGTGCATCACGAGCCGGTCAGCAAGCACCACCGAAGCGACGCTCCGTCACGGGGATCGAAGCGCGGCAAGGGTCAGCAGCACGCCGCTTCGCAGCAGCACCACCAGGCCGAGGCGAAGGCGCAGACGCACGCGATCACGGACGGAGCGAAGAACATGCTCGCCCAGGTGGCGGCATCCACGCTGCACGCCGCCAAGGAGCCCGAGCGCGACGAGCTGGTGCAGGCCCTCCGCGGTGCCGCCGAGGCAGCGGACTCGGTGCGCAGCACCCGGTCGGGCGCCCGATCGGACGTGCGCCAGGAGCCGCGGGGCGCTCAGCGCGAGGAAGCCGGGGCCACGGGTCGCGTGCAACTCGGAGGCTCGCAGTCGCAGCGCGCCCCGGAAGCGCGTCAGGAGCGTCCCGAGGCCGCCGCGAGCGGCCTGCTGGACTCGGTGCTCGACGCCCTTCCGGCGGCTCCCGCCGCGGGGAACGGTCGCGCGCGCAATCGGCGAGTGTCGACCGCGCCCGTGCGGGGCGGCATGGATGCGGAGCGCTCCGAGGGTGCTGCGCGGAGCGAGGCTCGTGCGGCTGCGGCGGAGCCGGCCGATCCTCAGCGGGCCGCGCAGATCGCGCTCGCGGAGGCGCTCGATGCGACCGCGAAGCGGAAGGACGCGGGTCGTTCGTGACACGCGCAGGCGCCTATTTGACCAGAATTGGTGCTTCGAGATAATATTGACCGTTGGTGCCACTCTTCGGGGTGGCGAACACAAGCTTCGATCGCGGCGGCGCTGCGGTTCGACACGCAAGGCGATCCTCGAGAAAAGGGTATGAAGTGGTTTACGCAGTAGTGCGCACAAGCGGACGTCAGGAAAAGGTCGAGGTCGGCTCGATCATCACCGTCAACCGTGTTTCGGGCGACTCCACGGGCAAGCTTCAGCTTCCCGCGGTGCTCCTCGTCGACGGCGACAAGGTGACCACCGATGCGGCCGAGCTGGCCAAGGTCACCGTGACTGCAGAGGTGCTCAACGACCTCCGCGGGCCGAAGATCGTGATCCAGCGGTACAAGAACAAGACCGGTTACAAGAGCCGCCAGGGGCACCGTCAGGATCTGACGCGCCTCAAGGTCACCGGCATCAAGTAATCGCCTCGACAACGATTCAAGGAGTAGAGACTCATGGCACATAAGAAGGGCGCCAGCTCCACCCGCAACGGTCGCGACTCGAACGCTCAGCGCCTCGGCGTCAAGCGCTTCGGCGGCCAGCAGGTGAACGCCGGCGAGATCATCGTTCGCCAGCGCGGAACCCATTTCCACCCGGGCGCCAATGTCGGCCGTGGCGGAGACGACACGCTGTTCGCACTCGCTGCGGGCGCGGTGGAGTTCGGAGCGAAGGGCGGCCGCAAGGTCGTCAACATCGTAGCCGCAGCCTGACTGCAGGCGTTCAACGGCGAGGCGGGCTTCGGCTCGCCTTTTGCCGTATCTCGGGGTAGGAAAGACGGTTATGGTCACGTTTGTCGATCGGGTGCAGGTGCACGTCCAATCAGGCCGCGGCGGAAACGGCTGCGTGTCGATCCGTCGTGAGAAGTTCAAGCCGCTCGCCGGCCCCGACGGCGGGGCGGGCGGGCACGGCGGAGACGTCGTGCTCGTCGCCGACCCCCAGGTGACCACGCTGCTCGACTACCACCGGCGCCCGCACCGGAGCGCCGAGAACGGCGGCTACGGCGCGGGCGACTACCGGGCCGGGACGAACGGCGCCGACCTCGTGCTGCCCGTGCCGGTGGGCACCGTCGTGAAGAACGAGGCGGGGGAGACCCTGGTCGATCTCACGGAGCCGGGCACGCGCTTCATCGCGGCGAAGGGCGGCGTGGGGGGCCTCGGCAACCTCGCGCTGGCCAGCAGCAAGCGGAAGGCACCGGGCTTCGCGCTCCTCGGCACGGACGGCTGGGCGGGTACTCTCACGCTGGAGCTGAAGACGATCGCAGATGTCGCGCTCGTCGGGTATCCCTCTGCGGGCAAGTCGAGCCTCATCGCCGCGATGAGCGCGGCGAAGCCGAAGATCGCCGACTATCCGTTCACGACGCTCCACCCGAACCTCGGCGTGGTGCAGGTGGCGGATCACCGGTTCACCGTCGCCGACGTGCCCGGCCTGATCGAGGGCGCGAGCGAGGGCAAGGGACTCGGGCTCGACTTCCTCCGCCACGTCGAGCGGTGCAGCGCGCTGCTCCATGTGCTCGACTGCGCGACGTTGGAGCCGGGGCGGGATCCGCTCTCCGATCTCGAGGTCATCAAGAACGAACTCGCCGCCTACCCCGTGCCGGAGGGGCAGACCGCCCTCCTCGAACGGCCGCAGCTCATCGCCCTCAACAAGATCGACGTGCCCGAGGGGCGGGAACTCGCCGAGTTCGTGCGGCCCGAGCTCGAGGCCCAGGGATACCGCGTCTTCGAGATCTCGACGGTCTCCCACGAGGGGCTCCGGGAGCTCGGGTTCGCGCTGGCCGAACTCGTGGAGGCTGAGCGGCAGCGCCGCATCGACGAAGCCCCGGTGCAGGAACGCATCGTGCTGCAGCCCAAGGCGGTCGACGACGGCGGTTTCCGCGTCGTCACCGAAGGGGGCAGCTACGGCACCCTGTACCGCATTCTCGGCGCGAAACCGGAGCGCTGGGTGGCGCAGACCGACTTCAAGAACGACGAAGCGGTGGGGTACCTCGCAGATCGCCTGCAGAAGATCGGTATCGAGGATGCGCTCGTGAAGGCGGGCGCCGTCGCCGGTTCCACGGTCGTCATCGGTCCCGGGGCCGGAGTCGTCTTCGACTGGGAGCCGACCATGACGAGCGCCGCAGAGGTGCAGATGGGTGCGCGCGGCACCGACCTGCGCGTCGACCCCAACGGGCGACGGACGAACCAGGAGCGCCGTGCGGAGTACCACAACCTCATGGATGCCAAGGCCGCGGCGCGCGCCGAGCTCGAGCGCGAGCGGAAGGCGGGACTCTGGGAGGATCAGCAGTGACGCACGGCGACGAGCTGCTCGCAGCCCGACGCGTCGTCGTGAAGGTGGGCTCCTCATCGGTGAGCGGTGAGAACGCCGGGCAGATCCCCGAACTCGTGGCGTCGCTCGCCCAACTCCATGCGGCGGGCGCTCAGGTGATCCTCGTCTCGAGCGGCGCGATCGCGACCGGCGTGCCGTTCCTGCATCTCGAAGAACGACCCGATGATCTCGCGACGCAGCAGGCGGCTGCGGCGGTCGGCCAGAACATCCTGGTGAACCGCTACCAGCGCGCGCTGACCACGCACGAGATCATCGCCGGCCAGGTGCTGCTCACCGCGCACGACATCGAGAACCCGACCCACCGCGACAACGCGCGTCGGGCCATCGAGCGGCTGCTGCAACTCGGCATCCTGCCGATCATCAACGAGAACGACACGGTCGCGACCCACGAGATCCGCTTCGGCGACAACGATCGCCTCGCGGCGCTCGTCGCCCGGCTCGTCGACGCCGATCGACTCGTACTGCTCTCGGATGTCGACGCGCTGTACACGGCTCCGCCGGCGATGGCCGGGGCGGAGCGCATCTCCGAGGTGGCGTACGGCGATCCTCTCGCGGGCATCGAGATCGGCGAGAGCCAGTCGGGTTGGGGCACCGGAGGGGCGGCGACCAAGGTGCAGGCCGCCCGGCTCGCCGCGGATGCCGGGGCGACCGTGCTGCTCACGGAGACGCGGCTGCTCGCCGCCGTGCTCGGGGGCTCGGACCACGGCACGCGCTTCGCCGCCCGTCCCGCGTAGCGCGCGAATCGCAACGGCGCTGCGCCGGGCGGCCGAGCGGCCGGCGAGGCACTAGGCTGATGGCCATGCCTGCTGCCGACGCCTTCATCGAACGTCTCCAGAACGCCCGCGACGCCGCCCGATCGCTCGCCGGAGCGACGACCGACGCGAAGAACGCCGCACTCGAGGCGATCGCCGTCGGCCTCGAGCGCAGTGCACCGAGCATCGTCGACGCCAATGCGCAGGATCTGGAGCGTGGCGAGCAGAACGAGATCGGCGCCGGGCTGCTCGACCGGCTGCGCCTGGACGAGCCCCGCGTGCGCGCACTCGCGGGCGCAGTTCGCGAGATCATCGCGCTGCCCGACCCGGTCGGACAGGTGGTGCGGGGCAGCACGCTCGCGAACGGCATCGGCATCAGCCAGGTGCGCGTGCCCTTCGGCGTGATCGGCGCGATCTACGAGGCCCGCCCGAACGTCACCATCGACATCGCCGCGCTCGCGCTGAAGAGCGGCAACGGCGTGGTGCTGCGCGGGGGGAGCGCTGCCGAGCAGACGAACGCCGCCCTCGTCGACGTCGTGCAGCGTGCGATCTCGAGCGTCGGGCTGGATGGCGGGGCGGTGCAGACCATCGACCCGTTCGGCCGTGAGGGCGCGGGGCGCCTGATGCGAGCGCGGGGCTACGTGGACGTGCTGATCCCGCGCGGCAGCGCTGCGCTCATCTCGACCGTGGTCACCGAGTCGACGGTTCCGGTGATCGAAACGGGCTCGGGCGTCGTGCACGTGTATGTCGACGAGACCGCCGACGACGACATGGCGGTCGACATCGCGCTCAACGCGAAGACCCACCGGCCGAGCGTCTGCAACGCGGCCGAGACGCTGCTGGTGCACCGCGGAGCTGCCGATCGCCTGCTGCCGCGGCTCACCGACGCGCTCCGCGAGGCCGACGTGTCGATGTACGGAGATGCGGCGACGGTCGAGCGGATCGCGGGAATCGCGCCGGCCGACGAGGAGACCTGGGCGACGGAGCATCTCGCGCTGGAGATGGGGATCCGGATCGTCGACTCGCTCGACGAGGCGCTCGCCCACATCGATCGGTATTCGACACGGCACACGGAGGCGATCGTGACGCGGGACTACGCCAGCGCAGAACGGTTCCTCGCCGAGGTCGATTCGGCCGTGGTCATGGTGAACGCGTCGACGCGCTTCACCGATGGCGGGGAGTTCGGATTCGGTGCGGAGGTCGGCATCTCCACCCAGAAGCTGCACGCCCGCGGTCCCATGGGGCTTCCCGAGCTGACCAGCACCAAGTGGCTCGTGCGCGGCGCTGGCCAGATACGCTGACGCCACCCGCTAGACTGATTCGGTACCACTTTCCGTTACGAACGCAGGGGACCACCAATGTCACTTCTTGCCACGATCGCAGCTGCCGCCGAAGAGGGGCACCACATCGTCAATGAGCTGCCGTTCCCGGCTGTCGTGTTCGGCATCGTCGTCTTCGCCATCTTCGTCGTCTTCGCGGCGGTCACCTTCTCCTTCCGCGACGTCGCGAACCGCCACGCGGCGAAGGCCGAGGCATACGCCCGCGACCACGGCTCAGCGACGCATCACCCGTAAAGCGCGCCGAACGTGTCACACACACGTCGGATCGGGGTGATGGGCGGAACGTTCGACCCGATCCACCACGGTCATCTCGTCGCCGCGAGCGAGGTCGCGCAGAGCTTCGGGCTCGACGAGGTGCTGTTCGTCCCGACCGGGCAGCCGTGGCAGAAGCAGAACGTATCCGCGAGCGAGCACCGCTATCTCATGACGGTGATCGCCACCGCATCGAACCCCAGGTTCACCGTGAGTCGCGTCGATGTGGATCGTGCGGGCCCCACGTACACGGTGGACACCCTGCGCGATCTGCACGAGCAGCATCCCGACGCCGAGCTCTTCTTCATCTCCGGCGCCGATGCCGTGGAGCAGATCCTCAGCTGGAAGGACGTCGACCACCTCTGGGACTACGCGCACTTCATCGCCGTCTCGCGGCCCGGGCACGAGCTCTCGCTTTCAGGTTTGTCAGAGGAGCACGTAAGCTTGTTGGAAGTCCCCGCGCTGGCGATCTCGTCGACCGACTGCCGGGCGCGAGTCGCCCGAGGTTATCCGGTGTGGTACCTCGTCCCGGACGGTGTGGTGCAGTACATTGCGAAGCACGGGCTATACACCGAGGAAGCGACTAAGTGATGAGCGAGCAGGACGAACAACGACCGCTGACCCGGCGTGAGCGACGCATGCGCGACCTCGGGGAAACCGGCGCCATGGACCTCTCGGAGGTGGGGGAGCCGCCGAGTGGCGCTCCGCAGCCGGAGGCGCCCGCAGCACAGCCGGCGACGGAAGCGGACATCGAGATCTCCCCGTTCCATCCCGACGGCACCCCGCGCAGCCGACGAGAGATGCGGCAGCTGCGCGAGGAAGCGCTCGCCGAACTCGCCGCGCGCAGCGGCGGAGGCGCAGCAGCCGGAGCACCTGCCGAGGACGAGTCGATCGCGACCGCGCAGCCCGACGCGGCCGAGCAGTCGGCATCCGCGGACGACTCGGCGGCGGAGGCGGAGGCCCCCGCTGCGGCGAACGACTCCGAGCCGGAGGCTCCCGCGCAGGCGCCCGAGGAGTCCGCCCAGGCCATCGAGGAGCCGGTCGCCCCGGAGCCCGAGGCCTCGAACCCTCCCGGTGCCCCCGCGAGTGACGAACCCGACTTCGACACCCTCATGTCGCCGCCGACGGAGCCATTCACGGTCGAAGAGCTGCGCGAGGCAGAATCCTCCGAGAACGCCGAGCCCGCCGAGCAGTCCGGGGCCTCCGGGCCCGCCGCTCGGGACGAGGTCGTATCGGGAGCTGCAGAGCACGTGACGACGGGCGAGGCCGACGCCGAGGCGACGGCGGAGCCGGAGGAGACAGACGCCCCGGTCAAGAGCAAGCGGCGCTTCCCGTGGCAGCGTGCGAAGCAGACCGAGGAGCGCTCCGACGAGACCGGCGAGGCCGCGCACCCGGTGGCCGCAGCCGGCGCGACGCCGACCGACGCCCCCGAGACCGCCGTGCTCGAGTCCGTCGATGCCGAGCCGATCGACGCGGGGTCGTTCGAGGCTGAGACCGCGCCGCCCGCATCCGCTGCATCGGGCTCCCGCACCGGGGATGCATCGGGCGCGCCCGAGACCGAGCCGGTGATCGCCGAGCTCGTCGACGAGAGCGCGGATGAGTCGGGCGCACGCGACGAGCGCAGCGAGGCCGAGACCACCGTGCTCGACGCGACGCCCGGGGCACCCGCCCCTGCGGACGCCCCCGAAGACCTGCCCACGGCGCCCCCGGAGACGACGGTGCTGCCCGCCCAAGGCGGCGACGCGACGCCCACGGCGGCGGATCCCGCGACCGATGACGCCGTGACGCCCGACGCGAAGCGCGCCAGCGCTGGGAACCCTCAGCAGCGGGAGAACTACTCGTTCCCCGACATCGCGCCCCCGGAGGAATGGCGATCGGTGTTCGACGACCCCTCCGGGCGCGAGTTCCCCGCCCGAAGCGGCGGCGCCCAGAATGACGGCGACTTCGACGACCTGATCTCCCGAGCGGTCGCGCAGGAGGGGTCGACGAGCAGCACGGGCACCTCCGCCCTGATCCTGCCCTCGATGCCCGAGGACACCGGCGGCCTCACCGGCCCGCTCGGAGCGACCGGCGACCTGTACGTGACGGGTTCGTTGAAGCTGCCGAAGTCGCTCGGCGAGACCGGCGGCCACTCGGCGCTCCACGACTCGATCGAGATGGATCCCATCACGGGGGATCAGATGCCGCACCGGGACGATCCGAACGAGGGGCCGGCACCCGTCTCCGCTCGTCACGCGGTCAGCGCCCGAGTCGACTCCGGCATCCCCGTGGTCGCGAAGCCCACGCGGGAGAAGAGCAAGCTGCCGCTGGTGCTCTCGCTGACCGGTGGCGGCCTGCTGATCGTCGTCGTCGGCCTGGGTGCCTGGGGCGCGAGCAACGGTTTCTTCGGCTGACCGGCCGAAGCTTGGACAGAGCGAACGAAGGACACGAACTGAACGCTGCAACTGACGCACGAGACGTGCGAAGCGATCTGAAGCTGGCGGTGAACGCCGCCGATGCGAAGGGCGCCACGGGGCCCGTGGCGCTCGAGGTGACGGAGCAGTTCGGCCTCGCCGACGTGTTCCTGATCGTCAGCGGCTCCGTGGAGCGCAACGTGCAGGCGATCTCGGACGGCATCGAGGACGCCCTGAACGGGGCGGGCGTGCGCACGGTGCGCCGCGAGGGCCGTGAGAGCGGGCGCTGGATCCTGCTCGACTTCGGCGACCTCATCGTCCACGTTTTCCATCAGGAGGAGCGCGACTTCTACCAACTCGAGCGGCTCTGGCAGGACTGCCCGACGATCGACCTGGCCGAGTTCTCGGCGCCCGTCGAGCAGGAGCCGGCGGGCGACTGAGCGTGACGCGCCCGAGATTCCACGATTTGGTCTTCGGGTAGCCGGGTGATGTACAGTAGAAGAGTTGTCGGGCGAGAATTCGTCCGACTTCCCTGGGTCTATGGCGCAGCTGGTAGCGCACCTGCATGGCATGCAGGGGGTCAGGGGTTCGAGTCCCCTTAGATCCACCACATCGAGAACAGCCCCGCTTCGGCGGGGCTGTTCTCGTCTTCCGGGACTGCGCGCGGTGCACGGCCGGTCACGCGCGCCGCGCGCGGCCGGTCACGCGTGCGTCGAGGCGTGACGCCGGCGGCGGAACGCGCGCACCAGCAGGCCCTGTCTCGGGCTGCCGAGGTAGGCGAGCGCGAAGGCGATCCCCTGCACCAGAATCACCAGACCCCCTGACGATGCGTCGAGCCAGAAACTCACCATGATGCCCACCACGGAGCAGCTCGCGGAGAGCACCGGGGCGATGACGAGCATCCGACCGAACCGGTCGGTGAGCAGGTACGCGGTCGCTCCCGGGATGATGAGCATCGCGACGACGAGGATCACGCCGACCACCTGCAGCGCGACCACGGAGGTCAGCGCGAGCAGCCCGAGCAGGAGCGCGCCGAGCCGGCGCGGGCTGAGACCGATCGCGTGCGCGTGCGTCGGATCGAAGGCGTACAGGGTCAGATCGCGGCGCTTCACGATCAGCACGACGAACGCCACGGCGGCCAGCACGCCGATCTGCAGGAGGTCGCCATCGGAGACCCCGAGGATGTTGCCGAACACGATGTGCGTGAGATCGGTCTGGCTCGGGATCACGGAGATCAGCACGAGCCCGAGCGCGAACAGCGTGGTGAACACGATGCCGATCGCCGCATCCTCCTTCACGCGGCTGGTATCGCGGATCGCACCGATGAGCGCCACCGCGAGGAAGCCGAATACGAGCGCGCCGAGGGCGAAGGGGGCGCCGACGAGGTAGGCGAGCACGACACCCGGCAGCACGGCGTGCGAGACGGCGTCGCCCATGAGCGACCATCCGGTGAGCACGAGCCAGCACGAGAGCAGCGCGCACACGACCGCGGCGATCGTCGTGGTGACCAGCGCGCGCACCATGAACCCGTACTGCAGGGGTTCGAGGAGGAAGTCGAGGGGCGTCATGCGGTCTCTCCTGTCTGCTCCGTCGGGTGCGTGCGTTCAGCGGTCTCGCTGCACTCGGCGTTGTTCGCCGTCCGGGGCGCCGAACGCTCCAGTCCGAACGCCTGAGCGAGGCGCTCCGGAGTCAGCGCCTCCCGCACCGAACCTCGGAAGAGCACCCGGCGCAGCAGCAGCGCGGCCTCGTCGGCGAGATCGGGAAGCGCGTGCAGGTCGTGCGTCGAGACGAGCACCGTGCGTCCGCCGCTCGCGAGTTCGCGGAGCAGGCGCACGATCGTCGCCTCACTGCGCTGATCGACGCCCGCGAACGGCTCGTCGAGCAGCAGCGTCTCCGCATCCTGCGCGATGGATCGCGCGACGAAGGCGCGCTTCTTCTGCCCGCCCGACAGCGCACCGATCTGGCGGTCGCCGAGGTCCGCGAGCTCGACGCGCTCGAGGGCGTGCTCCACCGCGCGGCGGTCCGCGGAGCCCGCGCGCCGCGTGATGCCCAGACGGCCGTACCGGCCCATCATCACCACGTCCCGCACGGAGACCGGGAACGCCCAGTCGACGTCTTCGCTCTGCGGAACGTACGCCACCCGCCCGCTCGCGCGCGCGGCCGCGGGAGTCAGCCCGCCGATGCGGACCGCGCCGCGCTCGGGTCTGACCGCCCCCATGATCGACTTGAAGAGCGTCGACTTGCCCGAGCCGTTCATGCCGATCAACCCGGTCACGCGGCCCGCGTCCACCTGCAGCGTCGCGTCGTCGAGTGCCAGCACGTCGCCGTACCGCACCGTGACGTTCTGCACGTCGATGGCCGCGGTCACGATCGACCCTCGGACGCGTCGCTCAGGGCCTCCACGATCACATCGGTGTCGTGGGCGAGCAGGTCGAGGTACGTCGGCACCGGACCGTCGGGCTCTGAGAGCGAATCGACGTACAGGGTGCCCCCGAAGGCGGCCCCCGACGCCTCGGCGACCTGTCGCATCGGACGATCGGAGACGGTCGACTCGCAGAACACCGCGGGCACGTCGTGCTCACGCACGAACTCGATGGTGTCGGCGATCTGCCGCGGCGTCGCCTGCTGCTCGGCGTTCACCGGCCAGATGTAGCGCTCGGTGAGACCCGCGTCCCGGGCGAGGTACGAGAACGCCCCCTCGCAGGTCACCAGGGCGCGATGCGACTCGGGGAGCGCGGCGACGGCGTTCGCGAGACGATCCTGCACCTGCTGGAGCTCCGCCTGATACGCGTCGCCCCGGTCGGCGAACTCGTCCGCGTGCTCGGGGGCCAGATCGCTGAAGGCGTCCACCATGCGGTCGATGTAGAGCTGCGCGTTGCGGGGACTCATCCACGCGTGCGGGTTCGGCTTGCCGGCGTACGCGTCGCCGGCGATGTCGATGGGATCGATGCCGTCGGAGACGACGACATGGGGAACGTCGGCCTGGTCGACGAAGCGCGCGAACCACGCCTCGAGCCCGAGACCGTTGTCGAGGATCAGGTCGGCCTCCGACGCCTTGGCGATGTCGAGCGGAGTGGGCTCGTACCCGTGGATCTCGGCCCCGACCTTCGTGATGGAGCGCACGTCGAGGCGATCGCCGCCGACCTCTCGGGCCATGTCGGCGAGCACGGTGAACGTGGTGAGTACGACCGGGCGATCGTCGTCGGCGGCCCCCGCGCCAGCCGCGCCGTCGTCCCCCGACGGTGCCGCGCAGCCCGTGAGGACCACCGCCGCGCCGGCCAGCGCCACCGCGCTTCGGAGCCCCCGCCGCTTCCACCGCTGCGTCTGCTCGCTCTCCCGCTTCCTCCGCACCTCCACAGCCCGAACCTGCACGCTCCACCGCTTTCCAGTCTCAACGAACCTGAAAGTTCGACATACCGAACTTTCCTGCGATGGTAGCGGAACGGCGTCGATATGGCGAGTGCGCACCGCGTACACTGATCCGGTGACCTCACGCGACGGCCTGATCGAGCTCGGCCTGGTCGTGCTCGGGGGAGCGGTCGGGTCGCTCGGCCGCGCCGCGATCTCCGCGGCCCTCGCAGCGACGACCGACGGGCGCGGCCTGCCGTTCGCGGCCCTCCTGGTGAACGTGACCGGGGCGTTCGCGCTCGGGCTGCTCGTCGAGGTCATCGCCCACCGGAGCGATCCGGCACGACGTCGCATCCGCCTGCTCCTCGGCACCGGGCTGCTCGGCGGTTTCACCACGTACAGTCTGCTGGCCGGCGAACTCGCCGAGTCGCTGCTCGCCGGTCGATACGCTCTCGCGGCCGTCTACGCGGCAGCGACGCTCCTCGGGGGTGCGCTGGCGAGCTGGCTCGGTCTCCTCGCCGGGCGGGGCATTGCGCAGGCCGGCGCACGGGATGCGCGGGGAGCAGGGCCGCAGGGAGCAGGGCCGCGCCGATGAACGACGCGGGACTGGCGCTCGCCATCGCTGCGGCCGGGGGCGTCGGAGCCGGAGCCCGGCACCTCCTCGACCAGGCGGTCAGCGCCCGCACGCGCGCGCGCTTCCCGTGGGGCATCCTCGTCGTGAACCTGACCGGGGCGTTCGCGATCGGGGTGCTCATGGGCTTCGCCGCCGATCAGCCGCTCGTCGTCGTCGCAACGACCGGTTTCCTCGGCGGGTACACGACATTCAGCACGGCGAGCCTCGATACGGTGCAGCTCCTCGGGCGGCGACGCTACCGCGCGGCGCTCGCCAATGGGGCCGGGATGCTCGTGGCGGCCGTTGTGCTCGCGGTGTGCGGGATGCTGCTCGGCCGATCCCTCGTTTGAGCCGCGCCCGTCACCGAGCATCGCCGGCACCGCGGCGCCCGTGCCGATGCGGCGTCGCGCCGCCGCCCCTCAGCGCACGCGCTGCGCCGAGAACCGGAGATCCGGGTGCGCGTATGCGTCCTGCGCCTCGACGAGCGCGAGCTCACGGGCGCCGGTCGCGAAGGTGCGCTCGAGCAGCGAGAACACACTGGCGGTCGTGCGCTCGAGCGCTTCGGCTCCGCTCCCCGTGCTCCGGTAGTGCGCAGTGAAGAGCGCCGCCGTCACGTCGCCCGACCCGTTCACCTTGAACGGGATGCGCGGCGTCTCGATCAGCCAGGCTCCCTCATCCGTCACCGCGAGCATCTCGATGGACTCCTCCGGGCGCTCGGGTCGTTCCACACTCGTGACGAGCACCGTGGAAGGGCCGCCCGCGCGCACGAGATCGACCGACGCGAGCGTCGACTCGAGCGTGTCCGGCGTCGTGCCGGTGAGGAACCCGAGCTCGAACTGGTTGGGCGTGATGAGGTCCGCCCGCGGGACGACGCGATCGCGGATCAGGTTCTGCACTTCGGGGGAGACGTGGCACCCGGATCGCGCATTGCCCAGCACCGGATCGCAGGCGTAGATCGCATCGGGGCTCGCCTGCTTCACGCGTGCGACCGCGTCGAGGATCGCGTCGCCGATGCTGTCGCCGCCCTGGTACCCCGACAGCACCGCGTCGACGTCGGCCAGGCCGCCCCGCTCCTCGATGCCCGCAACGATCTCGCGCACATCATCGCCCGACATCATCGGGCCGCGCCACGAGCCGTACCCGGTGTGGTTCGAGAACATCACGGTGTAGATCGGCATCACCTCGACGCCGATGCGCTGCAGCGGGAAAACAGCGGCGGAGTTTCCCACGTGACCGAACGAGACCGATGACTGGATCGAGAGGATGCGCATGGTGACGATCATGCCAGTGGTCCCCGCGATGGACCAGTTGCCGTTCCAACGCGAGGACCACGTGCAGTTGATGCGGTCAGAGCTCGGTGGTGCCCGAACGTCCGGGGCCCTCGCTGCCGGTGATCTTCGCCGCGGCGATCTTCACGGCCGCCGCCACCCTGCCTCCCGGGATGCCCCAGTACTGCGCCGACTCGCCTTTCACGCGGAGCAGGCCGAGGTTCGGATCCTCGAGTCCGCCGTCGAAGTAGGCCTCGACCTCGCCGTCCCACAGCTCGGCGGCCTTCGCGCGATCGGAGACGAACTCGGCGACGCCCGAGACCGAGAGCCAGCTTCCCGTCTCGGCGAACGCCAGGTTGACCTGCGGGTTCGCGCGAATCGCGTCGGCCTGGTCGCCCTGCAACCCGATGAAGAACCAGACGTCGCCGTCGTCCGTGACCTCCTGCGGGGTCATCGGGTGCGACACGATCTTCCCATCCGGAGTCGCCGTCGACAGCATCACGAAGCGCTCCTCGCGCATCACCTCGATCACGGTCTCCGGGGTCAGCTCGGTCGATTCGCTCATGTTCGTCCTCCAGTCGATCGTCTGCGCACACGGGTGCATGCTCATACGCAGTTTCGCGCGGCTCGGGGCGGCGCGAAAGACCGTTGACACGACGCGATGGCGCGTCGCTGCGCGGATCCGTTCAGATCGCGCGGTCGGGGGTGAGGATGCCGTTCGGATCGAGCGCATCCTTGATGGCGCGCTGCACGTCGAGCGCCACCGGGTCGAGTTGCCAGGCGAGCTCGTGCCGCTTCACAGACCCGATGCCGTGCTCCCCGGAGATGGTGCCGCCGAGCAAGAGCGCGAGGCGCGTGATGTCGTCGATCACGGCGTCGGCCTCACGAATCCCCTCGGGAGTGTCCGGGGATTCGACCGTGCTGTGCAGGTTGCCGTCGCCGGCGTGCGCGACGGTGGAGACGCGCTTGCCATGCTGGGCCGAGATCTGCGCGATTCCGCGGAAGACCTCGGCGAGCGCCGCGACGGGCACGCCGACGTCGCACGAGATCTTCAATCCGCGCGCATTGAGCGCCGGGTTCGAGAGACGGCGCGCTTCGAGGAGCGCGTCGGTCTCCGAGATCTCCGTGTCGTCGGAGCCGAGTTCGCGGCAGAGCGCCGTGATGGTCTCGGCCTGCACCTGCGCATCCCAGCCGACGGTCTGGCCGACGAGCATCGCGCCCGCCGGCGCCGTCAGGCCGCTCGGGTGGAACGATTCGATGATCTCGACGCTCAGCGAATCCATCAGTTCGAGCACTTCCGGCCGCACGGCGCTGTTGACGATCGCGGTGACCGCTCGCCCCGCATCTTCGAGCTCCGGGAAACTCGCTCGGAAGGTGCGCGGCGAGCCGGGCGGCACGGGCTTGAGCCGAACGGTGGCCTCGGTGATCACTCCGAGCGTGCCCTCCGATCCGACGAAGAGGCGCGTGAGGTCGTACCCCACCACGTTCTTCCGCGTGCGGGCCCCGGTGCGCATCACCCGACCGTCGGCGAGCACCACCTCGAGTGCCGACACGGCATCGCTGGTGACGCCGTGCGCGACGCAGCGCAGGCCGCCGGCGTTCGTCGCGATGTTGCCGCCGACCGTGCTCATCCGCGCGCTCGCCGGGTCCGGCGGGAAGAAGAGGCCGTGTCGCCGGGCCGCCGCATCGAGGTCGGCGGTGATCACGCCGGGCTGCACGGTTGCGAGCCGGTTGGCCACATCGATGTCGAGGATCGCGGTCATGCGGTCCACCGACACGACGAGGCCGCCCGAGTACGCCATGGCCCCTCCCGCGAGTCCGGTGCCGGCGCCGCGCACGCTCACCTGCACTCCGAAGCGGTCGGCCCAGGCGAGGGCGGCCGAGACGTCGGCCGTCGATTCGGCGAGCACGACCGCGAGCGGCGTCCCCTCGTCGACGGCCCGCGACGTGTCGCGCGCGTACGGCGCGATCAGGTCGGGGTCGCGGACGAGTCGCGGCCCGAGGGCGGACTCCAACGCGGAGAGATCGGGGTGCGGTGCGGTGCGGGTGTCGGTCACGTGCGCCTCCTTGCGTTCGGGAACCAGCGTAGCGGCGGCCGGCCGCACCGCGTGAGAGGATGAAGAGCATGACGGGATGGAGCGGGGCGGGGCGATACGCTCCGAGTCCGTCGGGAGACCTCCACATCGGCAATCTGCGCACGGCGCTGCTCGCCTGGTGCTTCGCCCGCGCGAGCGGCCGCCGGTTCGTCGTGCGCGTCGAGGATCTCGATCGCGCGCGCGACGCCGGCTCGGCGTCGCGGCAGCTGGAGGATCTCGCCCGGCTCGGCATCGACTGGGATGGCGCGCCCGTGCTGCAATCCGAACTCGGCGAGGCGCACGAGGCCGCGATCGCTGCGCTGCGAGATGCGGGACTCGTCTACGAATGCACCTGCACGCGCGCCGACATTCTCGCGGCGCCGAGCGCCCCGCATGCGCCGCCCGGGGCGTATCCCGGGACGTGCCGCGATCGGAGCGGAGCCGTGCGCGAGCGGGAGCGGGAGCGCATCGCGCCACGCCGTCCCGCTCTGCGGCTGCGCGTGCCGGCGGGGACGGTCGCTCCGCGATTCTCCGACGCGCTGCTCGGGGAGGTGGCCGGCGACATCGACGACTTCGTGCTGCGCCGGGGCGACGGCACGGTCGCGTACAACCTCGCCGTCGTCGTCGACGATGCCTCGATGGGGGTGGACCAGATCGTGCGGGGCGACGATCTCGCGCCCTCGACTCCGAGGCACATCCTCCTGCAGCGGCTGCTGGGGCTGCCGTCGCCGCCGGAGATCGCGTACGCGCACGTGCCTCTGGTGCTCGGACCCACGGGATCCCGCCTGGCGAAGCGCGACGGCGCCGTGACGCTGGCCGACCTGCGCGCAGACGGCATCGACGCGGGCGCGGTGCTGGCCGTGCTCGCGCGATCGCTCGGGCTCGCCGCGCCCGGAGAGCGCGTCTCCGCGGCAGAGCTCGTCGGGCGGTTCGACCCCGCCGCCCTGCCGCGGTCGCCGTGGACCTGGCCGGGGGCGGAGCGGCTCGCCGCGCCGTGAGCGGTGCGCTACTTCTTGAGGGCTTTGACGATGCGCGCGAGCGCGCGACCGGCGACCCAGACGAACGGGGTGCCCACGGCGAGCAGCGCGATGATGTTGGGTTCGAACCGCGTGGTCCCCTCGCGGGTGACGTACGAACCGACCGGGATCGAGAATCCGCCGCCGCCTCCGCCGGAGCCCTCGCCCTGCGCGGCTCCCTCGCCGCCGCCTGCGCCCTCGCCGGCACCGAAGCCGTACGCGGTGTACGCCACCGGGATGAGGGTCGTTCCGTCGACCTCGACGGGATCGCCGTACGCGGAGTGCACGCCGACCTCGACCAGGGTATCTGCGATCTGCTTCGTGAGGTGAGTCATGCGCCCCACCCTACTCGTTCGGTCTAGTCTTCGGCAGCCCCGTGACGCGAGGCGCGCAGGGCCGCGGCGACCGGCCGCTTCGCCTCGATGTGGTCGCCCGACGACACGTGCTTGATCCGGCGGATGACCCAGGGCACGAAGTGCTCGCGGGCCCACACCACGTCTTCGCGGCGGGCCTCGCGCCAGCTCCGCTCCGGCAGGTCGGGCACCTCGAGCGGCTCGAGCTCGTGCGGCACGCCGAGGGCGGCGAGCGCAGCGCGAGCGATCGTGTGGTGGCCCAGCGCATTCAGGTGCAGGCGATCCCCGGCCCAGTAGCGGCTGTCGTGCAGCTCGTCGAGCGCCCACTGGTCGACCACGATGCAGTCGTGGCGCTGCGCGACCTTGCGCACGTTCTCGTTGTAGATGGCCACCTTGCCGCGAATGGAGCGGAAGACCGGCTGGAACGCCGTGTCGACGCCGGTGAACAGCATGATGGTGGCGCCGCCCGCGCTCAGCCGCTCGACGATGCGCTCGAGCTTCGCAGCGACCTCATCGGGGTCGGTGCCGGGGCGGATCACATCATTGCCGCCCGCGCAGACGCTGATCAGGTCGGGTCGCAGGTCGAGCGCGGCCTCCACCTGCGTGTCGGCGATCTGCTGGATGAGCTTTCCGCGCACGGCGAGGTTCGCGTAGGCGAAGTCCTCGTCGAATTCGCTGAGCACCTCGGCGAGGCGATCAGCCCAGCCGCGCAACCCGCCGGGGCTGTCGGGATCCGGATCTCCGACGCCCTCGGTGAAGGAATCGCCGAGGGCGACGAAACGCGACCACGGAAGTTCGACCCGCTCCTGCTGAGCGCTGCCATCCTGTGCCATTGCCTACCTCTGAGTGTGTCGGGGTGCAGGGGAGCCGGGTGCGGGCCTCGACGAAGACGCAGCGCTCGGCGTACAGCGATAGTCTAGAACGTCGTGACAGATTCGGACCCGGGCCTCCACCTTCCTGGGACGAGTGCGGCCGAGCACCTGCCGCCCGCCTATCCCGAGCGGGCCGCGCACGGCACGGCGGGCACGCTGCGCGCCTGGCAGGAGGAGGCCATCAGACGCTACCTCGACACCGCTCCGCGCGACTTCCTCGCATCGGCGACGCCCGGCGCCGGCAAGACGACGTTCGCGCTCCGGCTCGCCGCGATCCTGCGCTCCAACCACACCGTGCGGCAGATCATCGTCGTCGCGCCCACCGAGCACCTGAAGACGCAGTGGGCCGACGCGGCGGCCCGTGCGGGCATCCGTCTGAACCCGCACTACTCGAACAGCGACGGGCTCGCGTACGGACGGCACTTCCACGGCGTCGCGGTGACGTACGCGCAGGTCGCGATGAAGCCGGTGCAGCACCGGCTGCTGACCGAGCACGAGGACACGCTCGTGATCATGGACGAGGTGCACCACGGCGGCGACGCGCTCAGCTGGGGCGACGCGATCCGAGAGGCGTACGGCAATGCGCGGCGACGGCTGTCGCTCACCGGAACCCCGTTCCGCTCCGACGACGCGCCGATCCCCTTCGTGCAGTACGCGCCGCAGGGCGACGGCTCGCGCCTGTCGCTCACCGACTACGACTACGGCTACGGGCGGGCCCTCGCCGACGGCATCGTGCGGCCGGTGATCTTCATGGTCTACGCGGGCAAGATGCGCTGGCAGACGTCGGCCGGCGAGGAGATGGAGGCGGCGCTCGGCGAGGGCAACACGAAGGACGTGACGTCGCAGGCGTGGCGCACCGCTCTCGACCCCGCGGGGGACTGGATCGGCAAGGTGCTGCGCGCCGCGGATCGCCGCCTGACCGAAGTGCGCCAGCAGGTGCACGACGCGGGCGGCCTCGTCATCGCGACGGACCATGCCTCGGCCCGGTCGTACGCCGCGCAACTGCAGGAGATCACGGGCGAGGAGGTCTCGCTCATCCTCTCGGACGACGCCGGCGCGTCGGAGAAGATCGACGAGTTCTCGCGCGGTGAGCAGCGGTGGATGGTCGCGGTGCGCATGGTGTCCGAGGGCGTCGACGTGCCGCGGCTCTCAGTCGGCGTGTATGCGACGAGCTCGTCGACGCCGCTCTTCTTCGCGCAGGCGATCGGCCGCTTCGTGCGGTCGCGGCGTCGGGGCGAGGTGGCGTCGGTGTTCATCCCGAACGTCCCCGCGCTCATGCAGCTGGCCTCCGAGCTCGAGAAGGAGCGCAACCACGTGCTCGAGGGGCCGAAGAGCGCCGAGGAGATGTGGGATGCCGAGGCGGCGCTCATGGCCGAGGCCGAGCGCGGGGATCAGGCCTCGTCCGAACTCGTCGAGGGGGAGACGTTCTCGTATCAGGCGCTCGCCTCGGACGCGCACTTCGACCGCGCCGTGTTCGACGGGGCGGAGTTCGGCGGGTACGCCGAGGTCGAGACGGAGGAGGAGCTCGACTTCCTCGGGTTCCCCGGGCTGCTCGAGCCGCAGGAGGTGCGGGCGCTGCTGCAGCAGCGGCAGGCCAAGCAGGCCCGCCGCAGCGCGGGGCGGCAGGGGATCCTGGAGCACGCTCCCGAGAGGTCGGAGCCGCCGGAGGCCCTGCACCGCACCCTCGGCGAGCAGCGCAAGCTGCTCAGCTCCCTCGTCGGCATGTACGCGAAGGTGTCGGGCGAAGCCCACAAGGACATCCATACCGAGCTCCGGCGTGTCTGCGGCGGGCCCGCCGTGGCGCAGGCCTCGGTGACGCAGCTGCAGAAGCGGATCGAGCTGCTGCGGCGGCGGCTGCGCCCGTGATCGACGGCGCCGGGGCCGGAGAGGGCGGGCGCCGGGGCCGGAGAAGGCGGGCGCGGGAGCCCGGCGCGACGGCGCGACGCGCGCGAGATCCCGGACCGATTCGAACGGGGATCGAAATCCGTGCTAAGTTATCTTCTGTTCGGCCGATGAAGGTGCGGATCGTTCGCGCGGGTGGCGGAATGGCAGACGCGCTAGCTTGAGGTGCTAGTGCCCGTATTAGGGCGTGGGGGTTCAAGTCCCCCTCCGCGCACGTGAACGAAAGAGGCTCTCCGTGATGGAGGGCCTCTTTTGCGTTGCGGCCCCGCGCCTTCGTCTGCACGCGGAACCTGCTGCGAGGCGACCCGTTGCCGGAGTGTGTGCCGAGCGGTGCGCTCCGGCTACGCTGGGATCATGAGTCCCGAGACCTCCGAGCAGACACTGTCGGAAACGGCCCGCGTCGCCCGCGACCTGATCCGATTCGACACCTCCAACCGCGGGGGCGGGGACGCCGAACCCGAGCGGCCGGCGGCGGAGTACGTCGCGGCGTATCTCCGCGACCTCGGCCTCGAACCGGAGATCATCGAGACCGATCCGGGTCGCGCGAGCGTGGTCGCGCGCGTGCGCGGCGCCGATCCGGCCCTACCGGCGCTCGTGCTCCACGGACACCTCGACGTCGTGCCCGCCGATCCCGCGAACTGGACGGTGGACCCGTTCGCAGGCGTCGTCAAGGACGGGATGCTGTGGGGGCGCGGCGCCGTCGACATGAAGGACATGGACGCCATGATCCTCACCGCGATCGCCGAGCTGCTGCGCGGGGGAGAGCGGCCCCGCCGCGACGTCGTGCTGGCCTTCTTCGCCGACGAGGAGAACGGCGGGGTGTACGGCGCTCAGCACCTCGTGCGGCACCGCCCGGAGCTCTTCGCCGGAGCGGAGACCGCCATCAGCGAGGTCGGGGGCTATTCGATCGACATCGACGGGACGCGCGCGTACCTCGTGCAGACGGGCGAGAAGTCGCTCGAGTGGATTCGGTTGCGCGCCCGGGGGACCGCCGCCCACGGCTCGCGGGTCTGGCACGACAACGCCGTGACGCGGCTTGCGGAGGCGATCGCCGCGCTCGGGCGGCACGAGTGGCCGGTGACGCTCACCGACACGACCCGTGACCTCGTCGACGCGATCGCGGGCATCCTGGGCGAGGATCCTCACGAGGTCACCCCGGAGGATCTCGTGCTGCGCCTGGGCAAGGGCGGCGGCTTCATCCAGGCGAGCCTGCGCAGCACCAGCAACCCGACGGTGCTGCAGGCGGGGTACAAGCACAACGTCATCCCCGACACGGCGGAGGCGCTCGTGGATGTGCGCGCCCTGCCCGCAGACCAGGCGACGATCCTCGACCAGATCCGCGCCATCGTGGGCGACGACATCGAGCTCGAGCAGGTGCACTCCGACATCGGCCTCGAGGTGCCGTTCTCCGGCGAACTGGTCGACGCGATGACGGCTTGCCTGCAGCGGGCCGACCCGGGCGCGCGCGTACTGCCCTACCTGCTCTCGGGCGGAACCGACAACAAGTCGCTGGCCCGCCTCGGCATCACCGGCTACGGCTTCGCCCCGCTGCGGCTGCCCGCGGATCTCGACTTCCCCGGCATGTTCCACGGCGTCGACGAGCGCGTTCCGCTCGATGCGCTCGAGTTCGGGCACGCCGTGCTGGTGGACCTGCTCCGCACCTACTGACGCCGGCTCAGCGCCTGCTGATGACGGCCCGGCCGCCGCGCGGGAGGGCGCCCCTCACGAGATCTCCGCGCGCCGTGGGCTAGTCTGGACGGCGGTCCAAACGCGGCGCGGGCGAGTCGAGCGTCGCGCAGCCAGGAAAGGAATCATGGGAATCTTCGAGGCGATCCTCCTGGGAATCATTCAGGGACTCACCGAGTTCCTGCCCATCTCGTCGAGCGCGCACCTGCGCATCGCGAGCGAGCTGCTCGGCATCGGCGACGCCGGCGCGGCGTTCACCGCGATCACGCAGATCGGCACGGAAGCGGCCGTGATCGTGTTCTTCTGGCGCGACATCGTGCGCATCATCGGTCGCTGGGCGCAGTCGCTCGGAGGGAGGCGCGTGCCGCGCACCGACCCCGACGCGCTCATGGGGTGGTGGATCATCATCGGCACGCTGCCGATCGTCGTGCTCGGCCTCCTCTTCCAGGATCAGATCGAGACCACGCTCCGCTCGCTCTGGTTCGTCGCCATCAGCCTCATCGTGTTCGGTCTGCTGCTCGGCGTCGCGGACCGCGTGGGATCGAAGGTGCGGCCGATCGAGCAGCTCACCTGGAAGCACGGCCTCGTCTACGGCTTCGCACAGGCGCTCGCCCTCATCCCCGGCGTCTCGCGCTCGGGCGGCACCATCACCGCGGGCCTGCTCATGGGCTACACCCGCGAGGCCGCCGCGCGCTACTCGTTCCTCCTGGCGATCCCGGCGGTGCTCGGGTCGGGCTTCTACCAGGTGTTCAAGGCGCTGCGCGCTCCTGCGCAGGAGACGCCCATGGGCCTCACGATCGTCGCTACGGTCGTGGCGTTCGTCATCGCGCTGCTCGTGATCGGGCTCTTCATGAAGTACATCTCGAAGCGCAGCTTCATGCCGTTCGTCGTGTACCGCGTCGTCATCGGCGCCGTCATCATCGTCCTGCTCGCCACCGGCGTGCTCTCCGCCGACGGCGGCGCATCGGTCGCCGAGGGCGCCGCGAGCAATGCCCACGCCCTCGTCGCGGGAGGCGCACGATGAGAACCTGGACCCCGCCCGAAGTGCCCGACCTCCCCGGAACGGGCGTCGCGCCCAAGCTCTACAACACCGCGACGGAGCGGCTCGAGCATCCCGCCATCCCGGAGGGCCGCGCGCACCTGTACGTCTGCGGCATCACCCCGTACGACGCCACGCACCTGGGCCACGCATTCACCTACCTCGCCTTCGACATCATGCAGCGCGCGTGGCGCGATGCGGGCATCGAGACGGTGTACGGCCAGAACATCACCGACATCGACGACCCGCTGCTCGAACGGGCGAACGACACCGGGGTCGACTGGCGCGCCCTCGCCGATGAGCAGATCGGGCTCTTCCGCTCCGACATGCATCGCATGGGCATGCTGCCGCCCGAGCACTACATCGCGGTGACCGAGCAGATCGACGAGATCGCCGACGCGGTGGGCGAGCTGCTCGAGCGCGGCTTCGCGTACCCGGTTCCCACCGCGGAGGCCGCGGGCGACGACATCTACTTCGACACGCGCGCCGCGGAGCGGGATTCCCAGTGGCGACTGGGCGATGTCGCACCATACGATCACGATCTGATGCTGCGGCTGAGCGCGGAGCGCGGGGGAGACCCCGAGCGGCCCGGCAAGCGGGGGCCGCTCGACCCGCTGCTCTGGCGCGCGGCCCGCGCCGACGAGCCGAGCTGGGAGACCTCTGTCGGCGCCGGTCGGCCCGGCTGGCACATCGAGTGCTCCGTCATCGCGCGGGGCGCGCTGGGCGGCGCGTTCACGGTGCAGGGCGGCGGCTCGGATCTCGTCTTCCCGCACCACGAGTTCACCGCGGCGCACGCGACGGCGCTGTCGGGCACGCCGCTCGCGCACGCCTACTGCCACGCCGGCCTCGTCTCGTACCAGGGGCACAAGATGTCGAAGTCGCGGGGCAACCTCGTCTTCGTGTCGAAGCTGCTCGACGGCGGCGCAGACCCCTCGGCGATCCGTCTGGGGCTGCTCGCGCACCACTACCGCTCGGAGTGGGAGTGGCACGACAGCGATCTGGACGTCGCGAACCGACGGCTGGAGGCCTGGCGTTCG
The DNA here is from genome assembly GCF_001477055.1 of Leucobacter chromiiresistens. Lineage (GTDB taxonomy): Bacteria > Actinomycetota > Actinomycetes > Actinomycetales > Microbacteriaceae > Leucobacter > Leucobacter chromiiresistens_A. The sequence continues at coordinate 68,575 of NZ_LDRK01000018.1, read as the reverse complement.
GGGCTGCAGCGCACGACCGCCGATCCCGTGCCCGCGGCCGCGGTCGTGAGGCAGCTGCGATCGGCGATCGCGAACGACCTCGACACGCCCGTGATGCTCGCGACGCTCGACGCAGCGCTGGATCAGGGCGTCGATTCGCCCGACCTGATCGCCGACGCCGCGCTCGCGCTGCTCGGGGTGCAGCTGCGCTGACAGCCGCGCTACGGGCGCGGCGCGTCGGGAGCGTCGTCGTCGCCGGCCGGCGCCTCCCGCGGATTCGATCCGCCGGGATCTGATCCGCTCGGGCCGGTGCCCGTCTCCGCATCGGCGGGCTCCGCGTCGGCGGGTTCCGCGTCGACGGCGGGCTCCGGCGCGGGCGAGGGCCCCGGTGCGGCCGGGCGCTCAGCGGCGGGCCGCGGGGCCTCGACGTCGCGGGCGAACCGCGGCCCGCCCTTCAAGAACTTCTCGAACTCGAGCGCGATCGCGTCGCCCGTCGTCTCGGCCGCGAGCTCCTCGTCCCGCGATTCCTCGAGGCGCCGGATGTAGCGCGACATGTCCTCGTCGGCGTCGGCGATCCGATTGATGTTCGCCTCCCACTCGTTCGCCTGCGCGAGCAGCTCGCCGCGGGGGATCACGATGTCGAGCAGCTCTTCGAGCTTGTCGAGCAGCGCGAGCGACGCCTTGGGGGACGGCGTGCTGTGCACGTAGTGGGGTACCTGCGCCCAGAGCGAGAGCGTCTCGATGCCGGCCTCCGCGAGTGCGAGGTCGATCACGGTCGAGATGCCCGCCGGGCCCTCGTAGCTGCTGCGCACCGCCCCGACCGCGTCGCGGCGCGCCGCGTACTCCGAGGTGACGGTCGTGACGATCGGACGCGTGTGCGGGGCGTCGGAGAACATGGAGCCCAGGATGATGACGAAGTCGATCGCCCAGACGTCGACCAGCTCCACGACCTCATCGGCGAAGTTCTGCCAGTCGCGAGCGGGCTCGACGCCGGCCAGGAGGAAGAGATCGCGCACGGGGCTGCCGTCGATCCGCCGCACCGTCTCGCTCTCGGAGGCGAGCGGCGCCTCGAGCGCCTCAGCCGACGCGCCCGGGCGCTGCACCGGGCCGAACAGCCGTGTGTCCGGCCATTCGAGCACACGCTTGCCCGTCGCGTCGAAGAGCACCTTCGGGCGATGCACCTGGAAGTCGACGTACCCCTCGGCGCCGATCTCGTGGAGCACCTCGGCGTCGATCAGCCCCGCGAGATGCTGCAGCACCTCCGTGGTGGCGTCGCCGGCATCGCTCCATCCCTGGAACGCGACGATGAGTACACGGGAATTCGGCGCGGAGGGTTCGGACATACGCTCCAGGGTATCGGCTGTCGAACAGTACACTGGTTCGGATGAACGCATTCCTCTCTGAGCGGACAGCCGACGCTCGCCCCGCTGCCGTGCTCTGGGACATGGACGGCACCCTGATCGATTCGGAGCCGCTCTGGCTCGAGTCCGAGCTCGCCATGCTCGGCCGCTACGGCATCGAACTGACCCCGGAGGTCCGCAACTCGCTGATCGGGTCGGGTCTGCGCGCCGCCGCGCAGCGGTTCCGGGAGCTCGGCGTGCCGATGGAGGTCGACGAGATCATCGAGGAGTGGAAGTCGGGCGTCATCGCCGGGCTCGCCGCTTCGACGCCGCTCTGGAGGCCGGGCGCCGTCGAGCTGCTGCACTCGCTGCGCGACGCCGGCATCCCGTGCGCCCTCGTGACCATGGCGGTGCGCGAGATCGCGGACGCCGTGGTGGCGCTGCTCCCCGAGGGGCTCTTCGCCCGCGTGGTCGGCGGGGACGAGGTGGCGCACGAGAAGCCGCATCCCGACCCGTATCTCAGGGGAGCGCAGCTGCTCGGCGTCGACATCGCGGAGTGCGTCGCGCTCGAGGACTCGGTCACCGGGCTGCGATCGGCTCACGCCTCCGGCGCGATCGCCTTCGGCATCCCGAACCTGCTCGACCTGGCGGAGGCGCCGGCGCACGAGATCTGGCCGTCGCTCGACGGGGTGGACGCCGCGGCGCTGAGCGAGCGGTACGCCGCCCTGCGCGGCGAGGCGGCGCAGCCGGTCGCCGGCGCGGACGCCGACGGCGCGGCGGTCGCGGCGGGCGAGGCGCCCGCGGTGCGGGGACCGTTCCAGTACGGCGACCGCGTGCAGCTCACCGGGCCGAAGGGGCGGCTCAACACGATCACCCTCGTGCGCGAGGGTGAGTTCCACAGCCACCGCGGTGTGATCCCGCACGCGGAGATCGTCGGACGACCGGACGCCTCGGTCGTGGTCAACAGCAGCGGCGAGGAGTACCTCGCGCTCCGGCCCCTGCTCTCCGACTTCGTCATGTCGATGCCGCGGGGCGCCGCGATCGTGTACCCCAAGGACGCCGCGCAGATCCTCTCGCTCGCCGACATCTTCCCGGGCGCTCGCGTCGTGGAGGCGGGCGTCGGATCCGGAGCCCTGTCGCTGCACCTGCTCAGGGGCGTCGGCTCCGACGGAGCGCTCTTCTCCTTCGAACGCCGCGACGAGTTCGCGGAGATCGCCACCGCGAACGTGGTCGCCTTCTCGGGGAGCGTGCCCGAGAACTGGACCCTCTCCGTCGGCGATCTGCAGGAGACCCTGCCGACGGTGTGCGCGCCGGGCAGCATCGACCGGGTGGTGCTCGACATGCTCGCACCCTGGGAGTGCGTCGACGTGGCCGCCGAGGCGCTCGCCCCGGGCGGAGTGCTCATCTGCTACGTCGCCACTGTGACGCAGCTCTCCCGCACCGTGGAGCAGATCCGACGGAGCGGTGGATTCGCCCACGCCCAGGCCTCGGAGACGCTGGTGCGCGGCTGGCACGTGGAGGGGCTCGCGGTGCGCCCCGATCATCGCATGGTCGCGCACACGGGCTTCCTCGTGACCGCCAGGCGCCTTGCGCCGGGCACCGTGCTCCCCGAGCTGAAGCGCCGGGCGTCGAAGAGCGACTTCAGCGAGGCGGACCTGGGCAGCTGGCTGCCCGACCTCGGGCCGGAGGGCGCAGCCCCGGCGAGCGCCGAGGTGTGGACGCCCGAGGCGGTGGGCGAGCGGAGCAAGAGCGACAAGGTGCTGCGGAAGAAGGTGCGCGAGACGCAGCAGTTCGCCCGTGAGCGCGGCGGTGAGCTCCCGGCGGGCGAGGCGGAGGAGCGCCCGGAGCGCGCGGACCCCGCACGGCCGGACGGCGCCGCGTAGCGCGACCGGCTCGCGGAAGGTCAGCGGGCGACGCCATCCGCGTGGGCCGTGCGCGCCCGCTCAGCCCCGGTTCGATAGGATGGCCGGGTTCACATCGGCTTCCTCGAGAGGTGCTCATGCTCCGTCGCATCATTCCCGCTACCGCCGCCGCTGCGCTGCTCCTCGCCGGAGCGACGGGATGCAGCGCGCAGCAGGCGCAGGCCTCCGACTGCACGGCGACGCTGCAGCCGGGCGCGCTGAGCGACAGCACGACCGTGCTGGGGAGCTTCGGCGAGGCGCCGCAGATCTCGGCGCCCGAGAACGTCGAGATCACCTCCACGCAGCGCACCGTGGTCGAATCCGGCGACCGCGACGGCTACGCGGCGGGGGAGCAGTCGCTCGTCGGCGTCAACATGGCCTTCTTCGACGCCGCTACGGGCGAGACCCTGTTCCAGAGCGAGGGCTTCACCGACTCGTCGCGTCCGCCGCAGCCGCTGCTCGTCGCGGAGGAGACCGCGAACCCGCTGAGCGAGGCTGTGCGCTGCTCCGTGCCGGGCGACCGCGTGGTGCTCGCGCTCGCACCGCAGGAGAGTGCGCAGCTCGCCGGTCAGCTCGGCGCTCCCGACGCCGGCGCGCTCATCGGCGTCGTCGACGTGATCTCGACCGCTCCCACCTCGGCGGAGGGCCCCGCTCGCGGCTTGCCGAACGGGTTCCCGGCGGTGGTCACGGACGACGAGGGGCGCGTCGGAGTCGTGCTGCCGCCGACCGATGCGCCTGAGGGCACGACCTCGGCGGTGCGCATCGAGGGCGATGGCGACGACGTCACGGCCACCGACAACGTGATCGCCCAGGTGCTCGCCGTCGGCTGGGACGGGATGGAGCAGGAGAACACCTGGAACACGGGTCTCAAGCTGCTCTACACCGAGGCCGACATCGCGCAGTCCGGCGTGACGTACCGAGCCGAGCTGACCGGCAAGCCGGTCGGCTCCCAGGTGGTCATCGTCGAGAACGAGGGCAGCGCCGACGCCCGCGTCGTGGTCGTCGACATCCTCGGGGTCAGCTGAGGCCGGCCGTGCCGAGCAGCTCGGCCTCCTCCGACGCGCCCGCGAAGGCGCCGCGATCCTCCGTGCCGAGCGAGCAGCGGCTGTTCAGCCTGGTGCTCGCCCTCGTCGTCAGTCCGCTCGGCGCGACGAAGCGGGAGCTGCTCTCGTCCGTGTACGGCTACGCCGACCGGTATCGGCATGGACGCATCAGCCCCGCCCTCGAGAAGCAGTTCGAGCGCGACAAGGACCAGCTGCGGTCTCTCGGGATCCAGATCGAGGCGTTCGACGATCCTCAGGATGCGGGCAACAACCAGCTCACGCGGTACCGCATCTCGAAGGAGCGTCTCCAGTTCCCCTCCGACCTGCGGTTCTCCGAGCGGGAGCTCATGCTGCTGCGGCTGGCCGCCCTCGCCTGGAGCGAGGGGAGCCTGAGCGCGGAGTCGCGGCGCGCCACCATGAAGCTCGAAGCGCTCGGGGCGGGGCTCGATGTGCAGCAGATCGGAATCGCGCCGCGGCTCGGCACTGCTGAGGCGGCGGCGGCGCCCCTGCAGCGCGCCATCGATGCGGGGCGCACGGTGCGCTTCGCATACCGTCTGCCCGACCGCTCCGAGCCGCTGCTGCGCACGGTGGCGCCGCTGCGTCTGCATCGCGCCGACGGCCGCTGGCATCTGATCTCGTGGGATCTGGAGCGCGATGCCGCACGCACCTTCCTCCTCGCCCGCATCGAGGGGCGCGTGCAGCAGCTCGCCGAGGAGGTCGCCCCGGAGCTGCGTCTGCGCATCGACGATGCGGTCGCCGATCTCGAGCGGCTCCGCAGCGACCGGCGCGCGGTCCTGTGCGTGCGCCGGGGGAGCATCGCGGAGGCGCGGCTCCTGTCGCGCGCGAGCGACGAGCCCGGAACCGCGCGCTGCGGTGCGGAGGACCACCGCGAGATCGAGGTGGGCGTGCTCGATCCGCACATCTTCGCGACCGAGCTCATCGGATACGGGGCCGACGTGTCGGTCTGCGAGCCGGAGCGGCTGCGCGACCTGGTCGTGGCCGGGCTGCGCCGCATCGCCGACGTGCACCGCACGCGCGGGGGCGCGGTCGCGCCGACGGTCGCCCCGGCCGCTGATGGGGCGGAGGGCGACGGCCCGGGAGGAGCCGCCCGTGCGTAAACAGGTCCTCGCCCCCGAACGCGTCACGTTCCTGCTCTCGCTCGTCGCCTACCTGCGCGATGCGGGGTCGGCCACCGTCGCCGAGCTCGCCGAGCGCTTCTCGGTTCCGCCCGAGCTGGTGCGCAGCCTGGTCCGATTCCTGGGCACTGCGGGGGTTCCCGGCGAGACGTTGAACTATCAGCATGAGGATCTCTTCGACATCGACTGGGATGCGCTGGAGCAGCAGGATGTGGTGAGTCTGACGCGGACGGTAGCGGTCGACGACGCACCCCGATTCGCCCCGATGGAGACGGCGGCGCTCATCGCGGGTCTGCAGGCGCTCACGGGGATGCTCGGACCGGAGGACGCCGAGCTCGCGCGGGCCACCGCGGCGAAGCTCGGGTCCGCGCTGGGCGCGGGCGCCGCGGCGCCCATGTCGGTGACGGAGGGGCCGGGCGATGCGCGCCTGCCGCAGCTCGTGGCGGCCATCGAGGCGGATCGCCCGGTCGCGTTCGTCTATCGCGATGCCTCGGGCTCGGACTCCCGACGCACCGTTCGTCCGCGCTCGCTCACCCAGGGATCGGGCACCTGGTATCTCCGCGCGTACTGCTTCGATCGCGCTGCGGACCGCACGTTCCGCGTCGATCAGATGCGCGACATCTCGGTGGGCCGGGCCTCCGCGGCGGGTTCCGAGCGCCTCGGCGACGCTCCCGCGTCGCGCCCGACCCGAGGCGCTGCCGCCGATGCGGGGCCTCCCGCCATGACGCACCTCATCGCCCGCGTATCCGAGACGGCCCTCGCGCAGCTCGCCGGCTTCGATCCCGAGGTGCTTGAGCAGGCGGACGACGGGCGGCTCCGCGTGCGAATCGAGGCGTGGCACCGGGGCACCGCGGTGCAGCTCGTTCAGGTGCTCCCGGGCGACGTCGAGATCGAGTCGCCGGAATCCGCACGAGCGGCCGTCCGCGAGTGGACGGATCGAGCGCTCTCGGCGTACGGCGCCTGAAGCGGACGTCGAGGCCGCTGGGATACACTGATCGAATGGCAGAGCGGGGTCGGAAGCGGCGCAATTCCGAAGGGCGCATGAGCCTCGGAGAGCACCTCGTCGAGTTCCGCAAGCGGCTCCTGATCTCGGCTGCGGCGATCGTGGTCGCCCTCGTGGCGGGCTGGTTCCTGTCGACCTGGGTGTGGGAGGTGCTCCGCAAGCCGATCAACGACCTCGAGATGCAGGGACGCGACGCGATCATCTCGTACGGCGACATCTCGAGCGGCTTCGACACGAAGGTGCAGATCGCGCTCTTCATTGCGGTGCTCATCGCCTCTCCGGTGTGGCTGTACCAGGTGTGGGCGTTCCTCGCACCGGGTCTGACGCGACGGGAGAAGCTCACCGGCATCGGCTTCATCGGCGCGGCCGTGCCGCTGTTCCTCGGCGGGGCGTACGCGGGCTGGCTCGTCCTCCCGAACATCGTGCGCCTCATGGCGAGTTTCCAGCCCGAGGAGGACGCGTTCTACCTGACGGCGCGCAACTACCTCGACTTCGCCATCAAGCTGCTCCTCGCCGTCGGAGTCGGCTTCGTGCTGCCCGTCCTGCTGGTGATGCTCAACTTCATCGGCGTGCTCCGCGGCGCGTCGATCATTCGGAGCTGGCGGGTCGCGATCCTCGTCATCGTGCTGTTCGCGGCGATCGCCACCCCGGCCGCCGACCTGATGAGCATGTTCCTGCTCGCCGCCCCCATCGTCGTGCTGTACTTCGCGGCGGCGGGCGTCGCGATTCTCCACGATCGCCGCGTCGACAAGCGGCGCGCGACCGAGCTCGCCGAGTACGATCTCGACGATACGGCCGGTCATGAATCCGGGACGGGCGATTCCGGGCCCGCGAGAGGACGTCGATGAGCACTGCAGCGCACTCGGATCAGCCCGGCGGCAGCGCGCTCGACGCGTTCTCCGCGCGCCTCGAGTACCCGCTCGACGGGTTCCAGCGCACCGCGTGCGAGCGCCTCGAGGAGGGCCGCAGCGTGCTCGTCGCCGCGCCCACGGGTTCGGGCAAGACGACGGTTGCCGAATTCGCGGTGTATCTCGCGCGCCGCGAGCGGGATGCTCGGATCTTCTACACGGCCCCGATCAAGGCTCTGTCGAATCAGAAGTTCCGCGAGCTCTGCGATGAGTACGGGGAGGATGAGGTCGGGCTGCTCACGGGGGACGTGAACCTGCGCTCCGACGCTCCGATCATCGTGATGACGACCGAGGTGCTCCGCAACATGATCTACGCGGGGTCGGATGCCCTCGACGATCTCGAGTTCGTGGTGCTCGACGAGGTGCACTACCTGGGCGACCGGTTCCGGGGTGCGGTGTGGGAGGAGATCATCCTGCATCTCCCGCCCGCCGTGCGTCTCGTGTCGCTCTCGGCGACGGTGTCGAACGCCGAGGAGTTCGGCGATTGGATGCACGCGGTGCGCGGCGACACCGACGTGATCCTCTCGGAGCACCGGCCCGTTCCGCTCTATCAGCACGTGCTCACCTCGCGCGCGCTGCTGCCGCTCTACGTCGATCGAGCCGGCGAGCTCGCGACGGGCGGGCGGGTGAACCCGGAGCTGTACGCGCTCGACCGGCGCGGCGGGTGGCGGGATCGCGACGGCGACCGCGGCCAGGATCGCGGTCGCGGCCGGGGCGAGCGCTCCCGGGGCCGGCCGCCGGTGCGGCGCACCCGACGCATCTCGCGCGCGGACATCGCGCGGGCGCTCGACGAGACGGATCTGGTGCCGGCGATCGTCTTCATCTTCAGCCGCAACGGCTGCGACCAGGCGGTGCGTCAGTGCCTCATGGAGGGCATCACGCTCACGAGCCGCGAGGAGCGCGACGAGATTCGTCGGATCGCCCGGGCCGAGGTTGCCGGGATGAGCGAGGAGGAGCGTCGCGTGCTCGGCGTGCGCGAGTGGCTCGCCGGGCTCGAACGGGGCGTCGCGGCGCACCATGCGGGTCTCCTCCCCGCGTTCAAGGCGGTCGTCGAGCGCCTGTTCCAGCGTCGCCTCGTGAAGCTCGTCTTCGCGACGGAGACGTTGGCGCTCGGCATCAACATGCCCGCGCGAGCCGTCGTTATCGAGCGGCTGGACAAGTTCAACGGCGAGCAGCGCGTGCCCCTCACCTCGGGTGAGTTCACGCAGCTCACCGGTCGGGCGGGCCGGCGGGGCATCGACGACGAGGGCCACGCGGTCGTCGTGTGGGGCGACGACGTCGACCTGGAGGCGCTCGCGCATCTCGCCGGCGCGCGCTCCTTCCCCGTGCGCTCAAGCTTCCGCCCCACCGCGAATATGACGGTCAACCTGCTGCAGCGCATGGACCGCGCCCATGTGCGCGAGATGCTCGAGCTCTCGTTCGCGCAGTTCCAGGCGGATCGAGCAGTCGTGGATCAGGCGCGGGAACTGCGCGCGGAGCAGGAGTCGCTGGCGGGGTACGACGCGGCGGCGCGTCGGGCGCAGGGCTCGGATCGCAAGCGCTGGGAGGATCGCGCGCGCAAACTGCGCCGCCGCGTCGAGCGCGGTCGGCGCCAGATCGCGTCGCGCACGGGCACGATCGCGCGCACCTTCGACCGCGTCGTGGAGCAGCTGCTCGAGCTCGGCTATCTGGAATCCGACGGTGCCCAGGATCCGAGGGTGACCTCGTGGGGCAACCTGCTCCGCCGCATCTACGGCGACCGCGACCTGCTCGTAGCCGAGTGCATCCGCGAGGACGCCTGGCGGGGGCTCGACGCCGCGGGACTCGCCGTGATGTGCTGCGTGCTGAGCTACGAGCCGCGACGCGACGACGAGGGCGACCCGCGTCTGCCCGGGGGAGCGGCGTTCGCCTCCGCGCACGACCGCGTGCTCGACATCTGGGTGCGCCTCGACGATCTCGCCGAGCGGTCGCGCCTGCCCCGCGGCGAGATGCCGCACGCCGGCCTCGCGATGACGATGTACGCGTGGGCGACCGGCCGGCCGATCGAGCAGGTGCTCGAGATGGCGGGCATCGGCGCGGGCGACTTCGTGCGCTGGGCGAAGCAGACGATCGACCTGCTCGACCAGGTGGCGCAGGCGTGCGAGACCTCGGCGCTCGACGGCGTCGAGCCCGACCGCCTGGGCGAGCTCGCCCGTCTCGCCCGCGAGGCGAAGCGCGGGGTGAAGCGGGGCATCGTCGAGGCCTCGAGCACCTCGTGAGCGGGGCGGTGCGTACGTCCGGGAGGTTCGCGGGCGCGCTGCTCGACGGCGTCGGCGATTCCGGGGCTCCGCGTCTGCGCCGGCTCGTCGCCGTCGCGTCGGCGGTCGGCGGCGGTCTCATGCTCGATGCCGCGACGCCGTCGATGGGCTGGTGGCCGCTCGCGTTTCCCGCCGTCGCACTCGTCGCCGCCGCAGTGTGGCACCAGGGTGCTCGCTGGGGGTTCGCGCTCGGAGCCATTGCGGGCGCCGCATTCTGGATGCCGCACATCAGCTGGCTCACCCTGTATCTCGGGCCGATTCCGTGGGCCGCGCTGTGCGCGGTGATGATCGTGTGGTTCGGACTCTTCGGTCTCGCGGCCGCCGTCGCCACCCGCGGGCTCGCGCGGGCGGCGTGGCCGGGGGGACGCTCGGTGCTGCGGGCGGTGGCGCAGGCGGCGACCGTGGCTGCGCTGTGGATGCTGCGGGAGCAGCTCCAGGGCGCCGTGCCGTACGGCGGGTTCGCGTGGGGGCGGCTCGCCACGACGCAGGCCGACGGGCCGATCCTGCAGGCCGTCTCCTGGCTCGGCTTCGCCGGCCTCTCGGCTGTGATCGCCCTCGCCGGTGCGCTGCCGGTCGCGCTCGCCCTGACTCCGCAGAGCGCGGAGCGGAGCGGGGACACGAGCGGGGCCGGAAGCCGGATCTCGAGTCGTGGTAGGCCGGTGCGACGGTCGCTGGCGGGTGCGGCCGTGTCGCTCGCGATCCTCGTCGCCCTCGCCCTCGTGCCGGCGGCGGCGCTGGAGCAGACCGGATCGCTGCGCGTGGGCGCCGTGCAGGGGAACTCGAAGTCGGGGATCTTCGACGATCGCGAGGCCGGGGGCGTGATCCGCGACCACTTCGCCGCGACGGAGGAGCTGCTCGACCGCTTGGAGGCGGAGGGGGAGTCCGTCGACGTCATCGTCTGGCCCGAGAACAGTGCGGAGTTCAGCGCACCGGACAACCTGCTGCGCAATCAGCGGTTGGCGAAGCTCGCCGAACGCGCGGATGCGCCGATCGTCGTCGGCACGATCCTCGCGAACGACGACGGCACCTACAGCAACAGCTCGGTCGTGTGGGGACCGGATGGGCCGACCGAGGCGCGCTACGACAAACGGTATCCCGTTCCCTTCGCCGAGTACATGCCCAATCGCCCGTTCTTCCACGCGATCGTTCCCGATCTCGTCGACCTCGTGCAGCTCGAGTACGCGCCCGGCACCCGGCCCGCAGCGCTCGACGTCGAGACGCGGGCGGGTGCGGTGTCCGCGGGCATCGCCATCTGCTTCGACATCATCTTCGACCCGCAGGCGGTGCAGCTGGCGAGCGACGGCGCCGAGGTGATCTTCGCGCAGACGAACAACGCCGACTTCGGCAGAACGGACGAGAGCGCGCAGCAGCTCGCCATCGCGCGCACGCGCGCCGTGGAGATGGGGAGAGCCGTGGTCAACGACTCGACGGTCGGCACGAGCGCGATCATCGCGCCGGACGGGCGGGATCTCGCGGCGCTCGAGCCGTTCACGCGCGATGCGATGGTGGCCGAGGTGCCGCTCGTCTCGGGCGCGACCCCGGCGCTCCGGTTCGGCGCTGCGGGGGCGACGCTCATCGGGGTCATCGGGGTGCTCGGTCTCGCAGCCGGCGCCACTGCACTCGTGCGTACGCGGCGCCCCGTGCACCGATGATCCGCAGCTAGGCGGAGCCTCGTCGGGAGCGCAGCAGGCGGAGCCGCTCCTCCAGCAGCTCTTCGAGCTCTTCGCGACTGCGGCGCTCGATCAGCATGTCCCAGGGCGTGCGCTGCGACGACTCCTTCTCCTCGAACTCGGCTCGCGCAGCGCGGCCCGCCTCGTCGTCGAGAAACCCGACCTCGCCGCTCTTCTGATCCACCCACTCGGCGGGCGGTTCCGCGTCTGCGTCGAACATGACGGTGAAGCGCTGCCCGCGGTCGGTGAGGTACTCGACCGGCCGGCGGGGGGAGAGCTCGACGCCCTCCTCGCCCTGCAGACTGGTCGCGCCGATGCGCGTTCCGCGGAGTGTTCGATCAGCCATGCGGGAACCCCCTCGTGTGTGACGCCCACGCTGCCGGGGCGCCGTGCCTCCTCCTGCAGGGTACCCGCCGGTGGTGCGCGCGCGATAGCCCCGACCTGGGCATCCGCTGGCCGTCCAGTACCCTGGAGCGACGGTAATCACCACGATTGAGGAGTACATGTGACCCAGATTCTCGAACCCGGCAGCCTCGCCGGCCGCCGCGCGCTCGTCACGGGATCGTCCCGCGGGGTCGGCGCGGATACGGCGCGCTATTTCGCGCAGGCGGGCGCGGACGTGGTCGTCAACTTCCGCAACAAGGCGCCGCGTGCCGAGAAGCTCGCCGCGGAGTTCCGCGATCTCGGCGTGCGCGCGCTCGTGCAGGGCGCCGACCTGACGGACCCCGAATCCGTGCAGCGGATGATGGACTCGGTGCGCGAGGAGTTCGGGGGGCTTGACATTCTCGTGCTGAACGCTTCGGGCGGCATGGAGAGCGACATGGGCGAGGATTACGCACTGCGTCTCAACCGCGATGCGCAGTTGTCGGTGCTGCAGGCGGCGCTGCCGCTCATGGGCGAGGGGTCGCGCGTGGTGTTCGTGACGAGTCATCAGGCGCACTTCATCCGTACGACCCCGACGATGCCGGAGTACGTGCCCGTGGCGCAGTCGAAGCGGGCCGGTGAGGATGCGCTGCGCGAGCTCGTGCCCGATCTCGAGGCGCGGGGGATCGGGTTCACCGTGGTGTCGGGCGACATGATTGAGGGCACGGTGACGGCGACCCTGCTCAACCGGCTGAATCCGGGCGCGATCGAGGCGCGCCGTGAGGAGGCGGGCCGACTGTACAACGTCGCGGAGTTCGCGGCCGAGGTGGCGCGCGCCGCCGTGGATCCGGTGCCGGAGGACCACACGCGACTGGTGGGAGACACGAGCGGTTTCGCTCCCGAGGGGTGATTCTTCCGCTCGCGCGGTGTTCGATATCTGAACGGCCCCAGGGTCGTTTTTCGAATATCGAACACCGCGTGCGCCGCCCCCGGGGGCGTATGCGGCATCCGATTGTTTCGAGAGTGTTTCCTGCCGAAGTCGTGTGCGGAAGAAGTCAAGGAAATCCGACGAATATTCGGCTTTTGGCGGCACGATTCCGAATCCCGATCACAACGTGCGTTCACCTCCGCGTTTCACCGAAGAAACGGAGTGCTACATTCGGAGCTCAGTCACCGCTCGCCGGCGCGACCCCCGGGATCCGCGACGCGCAGGGCGGATCCGCACCGGGACCGACGTCGTCCCCAGATCGAGAGGACGTCGATGCCGCAGCGCTCACCGCATGTCCCTCCGGCGCGCACGACCGTGCCGGGTTCGCTCCTTCCCGGCCCGGTCGGGCTCTACGACCCCGCCGATGAGCGAGACGCCTGCGGGCTCGCATCCGTCGTCGCGCTGACCGGCGAGGCGAGCCACGGCATCATCCAGATGGCACTCGAGGCGCTCGAGCACCTCGAGCACCGCGGCGCTGTCGGATCCGACGCGGGCACCGGCGACGGCGCCGGGATCCTCAGCGACATTCCCGACGCGCTGATCCGAGAAGAGCTCGCGCGCCTCGACCCGAACCTGCGTCTGCCCGAGCCGGGCGGGTACGCCGCCGGTCTCGTCTTCCTGCCCCGCGCATCGACCGAGCGTCGCGCGACGCGGTACCGCATCTCCGCAATCGCGGCGGAGGAGGGCCTCTCGGTGCTCGCGTGGCGCCCCGTCGCCGTGCGGCCCGAGGTGCTCGGAGAGAGCGCCCGAGCCGCGAGTCCCGAGATCGAGCAGCTGGTGCTCGAGCCGGCGGCCGGCCTGAAGCTCTCCTCGGAGCAGCTCGAGCGGCGCGCCTTCCGCGTCCGCAAGCGCGTGCAGCACGAGACGGGCAGCTACCTCCCGTCACTCAGCTCCCGCACCATCGTCTACAAGGGGATGGTCACGACGCTGCAGCTGCCCGGGTTCTATCTCGAGCTGAGCGACTCGCGCTTCACGAGCCGCTTCGCGATCGTCCACTCCCGCTACTCCACCAACACGTTCCCCTCCTGGCATCTCGCGCAGCCGCTGCGCCTGGTCGCGCACAACGGGGAGATCAACACGGTGCGCGGCAACCGCAACTGGATGCGGGCGCGCGAGGCGCAGCTCGCATCCGAGCAGCTCGGCGACATCGAGCCGCTCCTCCCGATCTGCACGCCGGGCGGCAGCGACTCGGCGAGCTTCGACGAGGTGCTCGAACTGCTGGTCATGGCGGGTCGCACGCTGCCCCACGCGCTCGCGATGATGGTGCCCGAGGCCTGGGAATCGGAGCCGGGCATGTCGGCGGCGCTCGTCGACTTCCTCGAGTACCACTCCCTGATCATGGAGCCCTGGGACGGGCCTGCGGCGATGATCGCGACCGACGGGCGCGAACTCGTGGCGCTCCTCGACCGCAACGGCCTGCGCCCGGGCCGGTACCTCGTCACCGCTGACGGCATGCTCGTCATCGCGAGCGAGACCGGCGTGCTCGACATCGCGCCCGAGCGGGTGGTGAGCCGCGGTCGCCTGCAGCCCGGGCGCATGCTCGCCGTGGACCTCTCCACGGGGGCGATCCGCGATGACGAGACGGTGAAGTCCGAGCTCGCCGCGGCCGCGCCCTGGGGGGAGTGGCTGGCCGAGGGGCGCATCAGGCTCTCCGAGCAGCCCGAGCGCGAGCACCTCGTGCATCCCCCCGCCTCCATCGAGCGCCGTCAGCGCACCTTCGGCTACACGGATGAGGAGCTGCGCGTGCTCCTCACCCCCATGGCGCGCGACGGCGCCGAACCGCTCGCCGCGATGGGCACGGACACGCCGATCGCGGCGCTCTCCGAGCGGCCGCGCCTCGTCTTCGACTACTTCGTGCAGCAGTTCGCCCAGGTGACGAATCCTCCGCTCGACGCGCTGCGGGAGGAGCTCGTGACGAGCCTGCGCGCCGGCATGGGGCCGCAGGAGAACCTCCTGACGCAGTCCGCGGAGCACGCGCGCCAGGTGATCCTCGACTTCCCCGTGATCGACAATGATGCGCTCGCCCGCATCCAGCACTTCGGCGACGACCCGCTGCGCGAGCGGGCCGTGACCCTGCGCGGGCTCTACCAGGTCGACTCGGGCGCGCGTGGTCTCGCCGAGCGACTCGAATCGCTCTGCATCGAGGCGAGCGCGGCGATCGAGGCGGGCGCCGAGTTCCTGATCCTCTCCGATCGCGACTCGAACAAGGATCTCGCCCCCGTACCGTCGCTGCTCGCGGTCTCGGCAGTGCACCACCATCTGATCCGCGAGGGCCTGCGCATGCGCGTCGCACTGGTCGCCGAGGCCGGCGACGTGCGCGAGGTGCATCACGTCGCGGCCCTGATCGGATACGGCGCCGCCGCCGTGAACCCGTATCTGGCGATGGAGACCGTCGGGCTGCTGGTGCGCGACGGCTCGATCCCCGGCATCACCGAGGAGGGTGCGGTCGCCGGGCTCATCAAGGCGCTGGGCAAGGGCATGCTCAAGGTGATGAGCAAGATGGGCATCTCGACCGTCGCCTCCTACTGCGGCGCCCAGACCTTCGAGGCGATCGGGCTCGCGCAGCAACTCGTCGACCGGTACTTCACCGGGACCACATCTCGGCTCGGGGGCGTCGGCCTCGACGTCATCGCCGCCGAGGTCGCCGCGAGGCATCGTGCGGCGTACCCCGACGATCCGGCGGCGGTCGCGCACCGCACGCTCGAGACCGGCGGCGAGTACCGGTGGCGCCGCGGAGAGGAGCCGCACCTCTTCGATCCCGAGACCATCTACCGTCTGCAGCACGCGACCCGCACCGGTCGGCGCGACATCTTCTCGGCGTACACGGAGCGCGTGAACGCGCAGCAGGAGCGGCTGATGACGCTGCGCGGCCTGTTCCGCTTCTCGCCGCAGCGCAAGCCCGTGCCGCTCGACGAGGTCGAGTCGGTGGGGGAGATCGTGAAGCGGTTCTCGACGGGCGCGATGAGCTACGGGTCGATCTCGCCGGAGGCGCACCAGACGCTCGCGATCGCCATGAACCGCCTCGGCGCGAAGTCGAACACGGGCGAGGGCGGCGAATCCGAGGATCGCCTGCTCGACCCGGAGCGCCGCAGCGCCATCAAGCAGGTCGCTTCGGGGCGGTTCGGCGTCACCTCGATGTACCTCACGCACGCCGACGAGATCCAGATCAAACTCGCCCAGGGCGCGAAGCCCGGTGAAGGCGGCCAGCTTCCCCCCACGAAGATGTATCCGTGGATCGCGCGCACGCGGCACGCCACTCCCGGAGTCGGTCTGATCTCTCCGCCCCCGCACCACGACATCTACTCGATCGAGGATCTGAAGCAGCTCATCTTCGACCTGAAGCGGGCGAACCCGTCGGCGCGCATCAGCACCAAGCTGGTCGCGCAGAGCGGCATCGGCCCCGTCGCGGCGGGCGTGGCGAAGGCGCTGTCCGACGTGATCCTCATCTCCGGGCACGATGGCGGCACCGGCGCCAGTCCGATGAACTCGCTGAAGCACGCCGGATCCCCGTGGGAGCTCGGCCTGGCCGAGGCCCAGCAGACGCTGATGCTGAACGGGCTGCGCGAGCGGGTCGTGCTCCAGGCGGACGGGCAGCTGAAGACCGGCCGCGACGTCGTCATCGCGGCGCTGCTCGGAGCCGAGGAGTTCGGGTTCGCCACCGCCCCGCTCGTCGTGTCCGGCTGCATCATGATGCGCGTGTGCCATCTGGACACCTGCCCGGTGGGCGTCGCGACGCAGAACCCCGATCTGCGCTCGCGCTACACGGGCCAGGCGGACCACGTCGTCAACTTCTTCCGCTTCATCGCCGAGGAGGTTCGGGAGATCCTCGCCTCTCTCGGGTTCCGATCGATCGACGAGGCGGTGGGCGACACCTCCTCGCTCGACGTGGACGATGCGATCGCCCACTGGAAGGCCTCGGGGCTCGACCTGACCCCCGTCCTGCGGGGGCCGGTCTTCGCCGAGGGGGAGCCGCGCCGCCACGGGCGGGCGCAGGATCACGAGCTCGACGCCCACTTCGACGGCGAGCTGATCCGCATGGCCTCCGACGCGATCGAGCGGCGCGACCCCGTGGTCATCGATCTGCCGATCCGCAACATCGATCGCGCGGTCGGCACCATGCTCGGGCACGCGGTCACGGAGCGGTTCGGCGCCGACGGGCTCGCCCCCGAGACCATCGACGTCACCCTCACCGGATCCGCGGGGCAGTCGCTCGGAGCGTTCCTGCCCGCGGGCATCGTCCTGCGACTCATCGGGGACGCGAACGACTACGTCGGCAAGGGTCTCTCGGGCGGCGAGGTCGTCATCAAGCCGCACCCCGACGCGGGGCACCCCGCATCGGGCAATGTGATCGCCGGCAACGTCATCGGCTACGGCGCGACCAGCGGCTCGCTGTGGATCGCGGGCGTCGTGGGCGAGCGATTCCTCGTGCGCGGCTCCGGAGCGACCGCCGTCGTCGAGGGAACCGGCGATCACGCACTGGAGTACTTCACCGGCGGCTTCGCACTCATCCTCGGGCCGACCGGCCGCAACATCGGCGCCGGCATGTCGGGCGGGGAGGCGATCGTGCTCGACCTCGACCACGCGCACGTCAACCCTGCGGAGCTCGCGTCGGGCGCCCTGATGCTGCAGCAGCTCGCCGGGGCGCAAGGCGCCGACGCGGGGGTGCCGGTCGGCGAGGCCGCTGCGCTGCGAGTGCGGATCGTCGACCTCGTCAAGCGGCACGCCGAGCAGACGGGGTCGCGCGTGGCCGCGGAACTGCTCGATGACTTCGCGCGCGATCCCGAGCGCACGTTCGCGCGGTTCACCCGCCTGATCCCCCGCGGGTACTCACGAGTGCTCGAGATCCGGGAACGGGCGAGCGAACAGGGGATCGACCCCGATGGCGACCACGTCTGGTCCGAGATTCTGGAGGCGACTCATGGCTGATCCGCGCGGATTCCTGAAGGTGCGCGAGCGCGAGCTCGCGCCGAAGCGTCCGGTCGCCCTGCGGCTCAAGGATTGGCGCGAGGTCGTCGATCCGGCCGATCCGAAGCTCGTCGCCAAGCAGGCCTCGCGCTGCATGGACTGCGGGGTCGCCTTCTGCCACCAGGGCTGCCCCCTCGGCAACCTCATCCCGGAGTGGAACGACCTCATGTTCCGGGGGCGGGAGCGCGAGGCGATCGAGCGCCTGCATGCGACGAACAACTTCCCCGAGTTCACGGGCCGAGCCTGCCCCGCGCCGTGCGAGTCGGCGTGCGTGCTCGGCATTAACCAGCCCGCGGTCACCATCAAGCAGATCGAGAACAGCATCATCGATCAGGCGTTCGCGAACGGGTGGGTGGTGCCGATGCCGCCGTCGCGGCTCACCGGTAAGACGGTCGCCGTCGTCGGATCCGGCCCTGCCGGCCTCGCCGCCGCGCAGCAGCTCACCCGCGCCGGCCACACCGTCGCCGTCTACGAGCGGGACGAGGAGCCCGGAGGGCTGCTCCGGTTCGGCATCCCCGATTTCAAGCTCGAGAAGAGCCTCGTCGCCCGGCGCATCGAGCAGCTCAAAGCGGAGGGCACTCGGTTCCGATGCGGGGTCGAGATCGGGCGCGACATGACGTGGAGCGAGCTGCGCCGTCGCTACGACGCGGTAGTCGTCGCGACAGGCGCGACGGTTGCGCGCGAGCTGACCCTCCCCGGCCGCGAGTTCGCGGGGATCCTCCCCGCCATGACCTACCTCGGCGCATCGAACCGGGTGCAGTCGGGCGCGCTCTCCGCGACCCCGTTCGACGCCGCGGGCAAGCACGTCATCGTCATCGGCGGCGGCGACACGGGCGCAGACTGCATCGGCACCGCCCACCGTCAAGGCGCGGCCTCCGTGACGAACCTGGCGATCGGCAAGAAGCCGTCGGAGTTCCGCACCGCGGGCCAGCCCTGGCCCGTGCACCCGACCCTGTTCGAGGTGTCGAGCTCGCACGAGGAGGGCGGCGAGCGCCGCTTCCTGGCGTCGACCGTCGAGTTCGTGGGGAATGATCGGGGCGAGGTGACCGGGCTCCGCGTCGCCGAGACCGAGTACACGGACGCCGGGCGGGTTCCGAAGGCCGGTACGGAGCAGTTGCTCGCCGCCGACCTCGTGCTGATCGCCATGGGCTTCACGGGCCCCGAGGAGATCGAGGATCCCGCGCATCGCATCGAGCGCTCTCCGCGAGGGGCCTTCGAACGGGATCGCGACTACGCGACCGGTCTCCCCGGCGTCTTCGTCGCGGGCGATGCCGGTCGCGGGCAGTCGCTGATCGTCTGGGCCATCGCCGAGGGGCGGGCGGTCGCCGCGTCGGTCGACCGATATCTGACCGGGGGCACCGTGCTGCCGAGCCCGGTCACCGCCCATGATCGTGCCTTCGCGTAGCCACCCGCCAGCGGGGTGAGCGGGCGGCCCGCGGCGGGGGATACGCTGGGCGGATGCATGCAGAACTCGTGGATCGGCTGCGGGCCGATCTCGCAGCAGCCGCCTACTCGGTCGAATCGGTTGAGGCGCTGCTCGGCGCGCCTGCGGACGCCGCCCGGCAGCGCGGCGTCTTCGCACCGGCGCTTCGGGCCCTCGCGGGAGGGGAGAGCGAACCGCTCGCGATCCTCGTCCGCTGCTTCCTGCTCGGGGAGCGCGTCGCGGCGAGCGAGCTCGACCGCGCGCTCCCCGAGCTGACGGCGGGCGGGGCGACGGAGCTCGGCATCGCGCGCACCGTCCCGTCACCGCACTCCGGGGTGGAGGCGATGCTCGGCGCCGCCCTGTCGCTCAATCCGGTGCGCATCTCCGCGGACGAGCACTGGCTGGTGCTCTCCGATCTCGACGACCAGCTGCGACGCGGGCCGGCACTCGAGCGCCACGTCATGGGCGTCGGCGGAGCGACGCGCTCCCTCCTCGCCCAGGCGCCGACGGCTCCGGTCGCATCGGCGCTCGACCTCGGCACCGGCTGCGGCATCGTGGCCATGCACCTCACGCGCGTCGCAGAACGCGTCGTCGCCACCGACATCTCCGAGCGCGCCCTCGAAATCGCCGGCATGAACGCACGCCTGAACGGCGTCGACGACCGGATCGATTTCCGGATCGGCGATCTGTTCGCGCCCGTCGCCGAGGATCGCTTCGACCTCATCCTGTCGAACCCGCCGTTCGTCATCACCCCGCGCACGGGCGACGGTCCCGTCTACGAGTACCGGGATGGCGGGCGCACGGGCGACGCGCTGGCGCAGAGCGTCATCGAGGCCGGCCCCGAGCGCCTCGCGCCGGGCGGCACGCTGCTCTGCCTCGCGAACTGGGAGTCGCCGTGGGGCGCGAACGGGCTCGCCCGCGTCGCCGAGTGGATCCGCTCGGCCGAGAGCGCCACGGGGCCGCTGCGCGCCTGGGTCGTCGAGCGCGACCGCGTCGACCCGGCGAGTTACGCCGAGACGTGGGTGCGCGACGGCGGCGCGCGGCCGGGAGACGCCGAGTTCGAGCGGCTCCTGTCGACCTGGATCGAGGACTTCGCGCGCCGGCGGATCATCGCGGTCGGACTCGGATCGGTGCGGATCCAGCGCACGACGGCGGGTCGGGGCGCCGAGTCCGTCGTCCACCTCGACCCGGCCTCGGGAGCGTTCTCCGCGGAGGCCGGGTTGGGCGACGCGCTGCAGCGCGCGTTCGCGGTCGGCTGCGACACCGCGCGCATGACCGCCGACGAGGTGCTCGGGGTGCGCTGGGTGCTCGACTCCGCGGTGGTGGAGCTGCGCGAGCACCGCCCGGGTGAGGAGGCACCCCGCCGCATCGGCCTGGAGACCGCGCGTCCCATCGCACGGCGGGTCGCGGCGGACACGCTGCTCGCCGGCGCGCTCGGAGCCTGCGACGGGGAGCTCGCGCTCGCGCAGATCGCCGACGCCCTCGCGACGCTGCTGGAGGTCGATGCAGCCGCCGCCCGGGAGGCGCTGGTGACGAGCGTGCGCGAACTCGTGTGGTTCGGCATGCTCGCGCCCGCGTCCTGATCGCGGCCGGGCGCGCCGCAGCCCTTGCCGCCGTCGGTCACGAGGTCCGGGGACGCCTCAGTAGACTGGTGAGGTGATGCGAACGATCGATCTCCGGGGCCGTGCGCTCTCCCGGGATGCACTGCTCAAACTGGTTCCGCGCGCCGCTGTGAGCGCCGAAGTCGCCGTCGAGCGGGTGCGCCCGCTCGTCGCCGACGTGGCGGAGCGCGGCGAAGCGGCCCTCCGCGACCAGGCCCGCGACTTCGACGGAGTCACGGGACACCGGCTGCGCGTGCCCGCCGAGAGCATCGCCGCGGCGCTGGAGACCTGCCCTCCCGAGGTCGAGGCCGCGCTCCGCGCGCTCATCGCACGGCTGCGGCAGGGCTCCGCCGCGCAGGTGCCCGAGGAACGGGTCACGCACCTCACCGACGGCGCGGTGATCCGCCAGCGCTGGCAGCCGGTGGGCCGGGTCGGCCTGTACGCCCCGGGAGGCAAGGCCGCCTACCCGTCGTCCGTGGTGATGAACGCGGTCGCCGCTCAGACCGCTGGTGTGCCGGCCCTGGCACTCGCCTCACCGGCGCAGGCAGACAACGCAGGCCTGCCGCATCCAGCCGTGCTCTGGGCCGCGGCGCTCTGCGGCATCACCGAGGTGTACGCCATCGGCGGCGCGGGTGCGATCGCCGCCTTCGCCCATGGAGTGCCCGAGATCGGGCTGGAGGCCGTCGACGTGGTGACCGGCCCCGGGAACGTCTTCGTCGCGGCCGCGAAGCGCGTGGTGTCGGGGCTCGTGGGCATCGACTCGGAGGCCGGCACGACCGAGATCCTCGTCATCGCCGACGGATCGGCGCACCCGGCGTTCGTCGCCGCCGACCTCATCAGCCAGGCCGAGCACGACGAGGCGGCGGCATCGGTGCTCGTGACCGATTCGGAGGAGTTCGCGCTGCGCGTGGAGCAGGAGGTGGCGTCCCGCGCCGCGTCGACCCGGCACGCCGAGCGCGTGGCTGAGGCGCTCTCCGGTCCGCAGTCCGCGATCGTGCTGGTCGACGATCTGCGCACTGCCGCGCTCGTGAGCAACGCCTACGGCCCCGAGCATCTCGAGATCCAGACGCGCGATGACGAGGGGGTGCTCCGCGACATCACCGATGCCGGTGCGATCTTCCTCGGGGGCTACACGCCGGTGAGCCTCGGCGACTATCTCGCGGGCTCCAACCACGTGCTGCCCACGGGCGGCACGGCGCGCTTCGCCTCCGGACTCGGCGCCCACACCTTCCTCAGGCCCCAGCAGATCATCCGATACGAGCGCGACGCGCTGCGCGAGCTGGAGCGACCGCTCCGAGCCCTCGCCGAAGCCGAGGGCCTGCCCGCGCACGCCGATGCCGTGACCGCGCGCTTCGAAGCCGGGAAGGAGGGCCTCTGATGCACTGCCCGTTCTGCAGGCACCCCGACTCGCGCGTCATCGACTCGCGAACGGCCGATGACGGCCTGTCCATCCGCCGCCGCCGCCAGTGCCCCGAGTGCGGACGCAGATTCACGACCACTGAGACGGCCAGCCTCACCGTGATCAAGCGCTCCGGCGTCGTCGAGCCGTTCAGCCGCGAGAAGGTCATGAGCGGCGTGCGCAAGGCGTGCCAGGGGCGGCCGGTCACCGAAGCCGACCTCGCGGTGCTCGCCCAGCAGGTCGAGGAGTCCGTGCGGTCCAGCGGCATCGCCCAGTTCGACGCGAACGAGATCGGGCTGGCGATCCTGCCCCACCTCCGCAAGCTCGACGAGGTCGCGTACCTGCGCTTCGCGAGCGTCTACCAGGCTTTCGAATCCCTCGCCGACTTCGACTCCGCGATCGAGGAGCTCCGCGCGCACCCGAACGAGCCCGCCGCCCGAGGCGCGCGCCGAGACACCGAGCAGGGGGAGTGACCGCAATGCGCTGGTACCCGATTCTCTTCAAGACCGTCCTGCGACGCATGGACCCCGAGACGGCCCACCACTGGGCGTTCCGCGTCATTCAGGCAGCTCCGCTCGCGGGGCGCGTGGTGAGCGGGATCTGCGGCCCCGATCCCGCGCTGCGCGTTCGAGCGCTCGGGCAGACGTTCCCGAGCCCCTTCGGACTCGCCGCGGGTTTCGACAAGAACGCGACCGCCATCGCGGGGCTCGGCGCCATCGGCTTCGGGCACATCGAGGTGGGCACCCTGACGCGGCACGCGCAGCCCGGAAACCCGAAGCCGCGCATGTTCCGGCTCGTCGCCGACCGCGGGCTGATCAACCGCATGGGGTTCAACAACGGCGGTTCGGCGGCGGCCGTGCCCCGCATCGAGCGCGCCCGGCTGCGCCGGCGACGACCCGTCATCGGCGTGAACATCGGCAAGAGCCGCGTCACCGAGGTCGAGAACGCGGTCGCGGACTACGTCTGGAGCACTGAGCGACTCGCCCCGATCGCGGACTACCTGGCCGTCAACGTCAGCTCGCCCAACACGCCGGGCCTGCGCGGTCTGCAAGAACTGGAACTGCTCGAGCCGCTGCTCGCGGCCGTCCGCGAAGCGGCGGGCACGACGCCGCTGCTGGTGAAGATCGCTCCCGATATGGAGGACGACCAGATCGACGGGATCGTCGCCCTTGCGAAGCGGCTCGGACTCGACGGCATCATCGCCACCAACACCACCGTGTCGCGGGAGCGCCTCAGCGCATCGGACGAGGAGATCGCGCGCATCGGCGCCGGCGGGCTCTCGGGCGAACCGCTCAAGGACCGATCGCTGGACGTGCTGCGACGCATCCGGGCCGCCGAGCCCGACCCCGACTTCTGCGTGATCTCGGTCGGCGGCGTGGAGAGCGCGTTCGACGTACTCGAGCGGCTGCGCGCTGGCGCGACGCTGGTGCAGGGCTACACGGCCTTCATCTACGCGGGGCCGCTCTGGGCGCGCAGCATCAACCGGGGGCTTCTGAGAGCCGGATACCGGGGGAGCGGCGCGCCGGGCGCGCGGTACTAGCTCGGGAAGGCGCCGCGCTTGATCACGGCCTTCGGGGCGCGCAGCGGGCGGAACTGGAACGCGCGCATCGCCGCGTACCAGCGGTAGCCCGGCTGCACGCGATCCTCGCCGAACTTCTCGCCGAGCTTCCGCTTGAGCCTCATGCCCAGGAACACCGCATCGAGCACGGCGAGGCCGACGAAGGCCCAGATGACGAACAGGCTGACGACCTGCACCGGTCCGGGGATGAACGTCATCACCAGCACGACGAGCATCATCGGGATGAGCATCTCGCCGACGTTCCAACGCGCGTCGACGTAGTCGCGCACGAAGCGACGCTGCGGGCCGCGATCGCGCGGGCCGAGGAAACGCTCGTCGCCCTGCATCATGCCGATGCGAGCGCGCTCGCGCAGCTCCGCCTGCTGCCGCCGCTGCTCCTTGATCGCCGCCTTGTCGCGGGAGCCGACGATCGGGCGTGCGTTCGCGGCCTCCGCCTGCTTGCGCGAGGGCGTGGGGCGCCCCTTGCCGACGACGGCCTCGCTGCCGTCCGTTGCACCCTGCTCGTTCGCAGCGCCCTTCTGAGCCACGCAGATCCTCCCGTTCCGAGCGCTGTGCGCGCCACCTCACCCGGCGTTCGCCGAAGACCTCTAGCGTACCGCGACTTGCCTCCGATGCCCGCCGCGGCCGAGCGGTAGACTGGGGGCGAACGATCACGACGTGAGCAAGGAGTTACGCATGAGCACCGACACGATCGCACCGGAGGGCGCCCCCGCCACCGAGCAGGCGCACGGCGTGCAGCTGAGCGCTGCGGCCCGCGACAAAGTGGCGAGCCTCCTCGCCCAGGAGGGGCGCGACGACCTCCGCCTCCGCATCGCCGTGCAGCCGGGCGGCTGCTCGGGGCTGATCTATCAGCTCTTCTTCGACGAGCGCGAGCTCGAGAACGATGCGGTCGTCGAGTTCGACGGCGTCGGCGTGGTCGTCGACATGATGAGCATCCCGTACCTCAACGGAGCGACCATCGACTTCGAGGACACGATCCAGAAGCAGGGCTTCACCATCGACAACCCGAACGCCCAGGGCAGCTGCGCGTGCGGCGACAGCTTCAGCTGACGTCGGCGCGACGCGCCCGCGCGAACGATGTCCGCGACACCCCCCGGTGGTTCGGGGAACGGTCCCGTTCGCGCTAAGCTGTCAGGGAGTCATCAGCTTCGCCCGCATGCGTGCGGCGAAACAACGTTTTCGAAAGGTATGCGGTGCGTTCCAATCGTCGAATGAAATGGGTCGCAGCCCCGGTGGCGCTCTCCGCAGCGCTGATCCTGGCGGGCTGCACCCCCGAGCAGCAGCGGGGCTTCCTCCCCGCCGGCTCGGAAGGTGCCACGAACCACACGGACGGAGTGACCGGCCTGTGGGTCACCTCCTGGATCGTACTGCTCGCGGTCGGCATCATCACGTGGGGGCTCATCATCTGGGCCACCATCGCCTACCGCCGGCGCAAGGGCCAGACCGGCCTGCCGGTCCAGCTGCGCTACAACATGCCGATCGAGACGTTCTTCACCGTCGTCCCCGTGATCCTCGTCATCGGCTTCTTCGCGTTCACCGCGCAGGAGCAGAGCAAGATCGAGGCGCGCTACGACAACCCCGAGAACGTCGTCGAGGTCGTCGGCAAGCGCTGGTCGTGGGACTTCAACTACGTCGACGAGGATGTGTACTTCCAGGGCGTCCAGGTGCAGACCGACGAGGATGGCGAGGCCCAGCCCGAGACGATGCCGGTGCTCTACCTGCCCGTCGACAAGACGACCGAGATCCGCCTCGAGACGCGCGACGTCATCCACTCCTTCTGGGTGGTCGAGTTCCTCTACAAGAAGGACATGATCCCCGGTCAGACCAACTACATGAGCTTCACCCCGACCAAGACCGGGACGTTCATGGGCAAGTGCGCCGAGCTCTGCGGCGAGTACCACTCCATGATGCTGTTCGAGGTCAAGGTCGTCGAGCAGGACGAGTACGACGCGTACATCGAGACGCTGCGCGAGGCCGGCAACACCGGTCAGGTGCCCGAGGAATACAACCCGAACCAGGATCACTTCGAGGGTGACCAGGCGAAGGCTCAGAACGAGTAACGAGGGATAGCAAGAAGATGAAGAAGGGCAATGTCATTGTCTCGTGGCTGACGTCCACGGACCACAAGGTGATCGGGTACATGTACCTGATCAGCTCCTTCGTGTGGTTCCTGGTCGGCGGCCTGATGGCCCTCGTAATCCGCGCGCAGCTGTTCGCTCCCGGTCTCGAGGTCGTCGCCACCAAGGAGCAGTACAACCAGCTGTTCACGATGCACGGCACCATCATGCTGCTGATGTTCGCCACGCCCCTGTTCGCAGGGTTCGCGAACGTCATCATGCCGTTGCAGATCGGCGCCCCCGACGTCGCGTTCCCGCGCCTCAACGCGTTCGCCTTCTGGCTGTACACGTTCGGTTCGCTCATCGCGGTCGGCGGCTTCCTCACCCCCCAGGGCGCGGCCTCGTTCGGCTGGTTCGCCTACGCTCCGCTCTCCGACATGACCTACTCGCCGGGCGTCGGCGGCAACCTCTGGGTGCTCGGCCTCGGCGTCTCCGGCTTCGGCACCATCATGGGCGGCGTGAACTTCATCACGACGATCATCACGATGCGCGCTCCCGGCATGACCATGTGGCGCATGTCCGTGTTCACCTGGAACACGCTCATCACGTCGATCCTGGTGCTGCTCGTCTTCCCGGTGCTCGCAGCAGCGATGTTCGGCCTGGCGGCGGATCGCATCTTCGGTGCGAAGATCTACAACGGCGAGGGCGGAGCCATCCTCTGGCAGCACCTCTTCTGGTTCTTCGGTCATCCCGAGGTGTACATCATCGCGCTGCCGTTCTTCGGCATCGTCTCCGAGATCTTCCCGGTGTTCAGCCGCAAGCCGATCTTCGGCTACAAGACGCTGATCTACGCGACCATCGCGATCGCCGCCCTGTCGATGACGGTGTGGGCGCACCACATGTACGTGACGGGATCGGTGCTGCTGCCGTTCTTCGCGCTGATGACCATGCTCATCGCAGTGCCGACCGGCGTGAAGATCTTCAACTGGCTCGGCACCATGTGGCGCGGCTCCATCACCTTCGAGACGCCGATGCTCTGGTCGATCGGCTTCCTGGTGACCTTCGTGTTCGGCGGTCTGACGGGCGTCATCCTGGCATCGCCGGCGCTCGACTTCCACCTCTCCGACACGTACTTCGTCGTCGCGCACTTCCACTACGTCGTCTTCGGCACCGTCGTCTTCGCGATGTTCGCCGGCTTCTACTTCTGGTGGCCGAAGTGGACGGGCAAGCTCCTCGACGAGCGCCTCGGCAAGATCCACTTCTGGGTGCTCTTCATCGGCTTCCACACCACGTTCCTCGTGCAGCACTGGCTGGGCGTCATGGCTATGCCGCGCCGCTACTACACCTACCTGCCGTCGGACGGCGTGACCTGGGGCAATCAGCTCTCCACGGTCGGTGCCATGATCCTCGGCGCGTCGATGATCCCGTTCCTGCTGAACGTGTACCTCACCGCGCGTCGTGCGCCGAAGGTGACCGTGGACGACCCGTGGGGCTACGGCCGCTCGCTCGAGTGGGCGACCTCCTGCCCGCCGCCGCGCCACAATTTCACATCGATTCCGCGGATTCGTTCCGAGTCGCCCGCGTTCGATCTCAATCATCCCGAGATCAGCGGTGTCGAACAACCGGTGCGGCAGACCGAGCGCGAGCTCGCTGAGAAGCAGTGAGCTGAGGAGTAACGAGCAATGAAATCCAACATCGTCATCTTCTGGATTCTGACGGTCTACCTCGTCGTGCTGGCCGCGGTCTACACCGTGTGGAACATGCTGTCGCACGGATACCCCGAGTGGGCCGGATCCACCGCGATCCTCCTCTCGGGTGGCCTCACCGGATTCATCGCCTCCTACCTGATGCTCGTGCAGCGCAAGCAGGGAGGGGTGCTCGTCGAGGACCGCGACGACTCCGACATCGACGACGGCGACCCCGAGCTCGGCGAGTTCAGCCCGTGGAGCTGGTGGCCGATCGTTCTGGCATTCGGCGCCTCGCTCGTCGTCCTGGGCCTGTGCATCGGGTTCAACTTCTGGCTGTCGTTCCTGTCGCTGCCCGTCGTGATCGTCGCGGTCGTCGGCTGGGTGTACGAGTACTACCGCGGCAACTTCGCCCGCTAAGGAAGGCACGGAGTGAGCATCATCATTCGGAGGGGCCGCGGAGACGACGACGCAGCAGTGTTCGGGCTGGCGCGTCAGTTCACGACCGGTCGCGAGCCGATCGGCCGAGACGAATTCTCCGTCGCCTACGACAACGTGCTGCGGCATCGCGATCAGGAGACCAACGTGCTCTTCATCGCTGAGCTCGATGACACGGTGGTCGGCTACTCGCTGATGACGGTCTCGCGCCTGCTCCATGCCCCCGGCCTCACCGCTCACCTGCAGGAGATCGTCGTCGACGAGGGCGCCCGTGGCAAGGGCGTCGGCGATCGCCTCATGCAGGCCAACGAGCATTACTGCATGGGGCGCGGAGTGCGTCAGCTCTCGGCATCCACCGCACGATTCGGCTCCTTCTACAATCACCGCGGCTTTGAAGCTGTCGGCGAGCATTACCGTAAGATTCTCGAGCTCGGATAGAGATGAGCGAGCGTCGCGCCCGGAGGCGGCCCGGCGAGAATCGTGAACGCCTGATCGAGGCCGGACTCATCGAGTTCGGCCTCTTCGGCTTTCACGGCGCTTCGACCGCCGCGATCGCGGCACGAGCAGGGGTGCCGCAACCGCACGTCTACTCCAACTTCATCAACAAGCAAGCGCTCTTCCTCGAGACCTGCGCTGCCGCGACTCGCATGGTGCTCGCGCACGAGCGCCGTGGGTTGCGTACGCACGCGAGCGACGGTACCGGGGGGCACCCGCAGCGGGCCGCACCCGCGCTTCTGGCGGACGCGGAGCGCACCATTCTGCAGGCGCTCACCGCCGTCAGTGCCCCGCAGCTCGCTGCTGACCTGATCACGCTTCTCAGCGGCTTCCGCGAGGCGTACGGAGATGCCGACTTCGAGCAGGTGTACGGCTCCGCCGGAGTCGCGATGCTCGATCACGCGCTCGAGCGCGAGTAGCTGCTTCACGTTCGTGACGCGTACCGGTGCGGCACCGGGTGCTGTCGTGCTTCTGCGTGAAGAAGGGAACGACTGCTTCACGGCCGACACGGTCTATCGTCGTCTCTGGGTGCATCGCCTGAGGAATTCCTGCGCTCTGTCGACTTCGAGTTCATATGAGGTCCCCGCCCCTGATCCGTTCTGCGCGCAGCCGCGCGCTCGCTGCGGAGGGGGAGATCTCGTATGAGGGAGCCCCGTTCCGCGACGTGACGAGCACACCTCGCGCGGGCCCGGTCGCGGATGTCCGGTTCTGCCAGCGCGGAGCCTCGTGGGCGCACGCAGACGATGCCGAGCGAACGAAGGCTGCTGACCCGCGCGGGTTCGCGCTCGACGTGCGCCGTGCCGAAGACGGGCGACCGGTGGCCGCAGAAGTTCGCTCATCCCAGGGCGTGGGGCCGCGCAGACACCGCGTCATGAAGTGCAGGCGGGGGAGCGGCATGCAGGCGCTCGGGCAAGCGTACGGTGCGACACTGTCGATCGCAGGCGGGGGTGTCGGGCGGCCGGGGCGGGGGCCACACGCTGCGTAGGCCCACGCGCATTGCACGCCTACACGCTCGCACGCTGACGCGTTTGCACGCTGACGCGGAGTGCGCCCGTGCTCGGCTGTTCGGCGCAGGTGTCGCGGGTCGCGCGGCACCGACAGTGGTGCGCAGCTGCCCGCCACCGCCACCATGCAACGGATGTGCCGACAACGAGAAACCCCGGGTGTCGCACTGCGAATCAGTGCGACACCCGGGGTGTGCTCAGAGGCTCTGCCTCAGCGGTGCGTTCCGCGGGTCAGTGACCCTCGTGACGCCCCTGCTCGATCTCGCCCTGCGTGGGCGGAACGATGCGATCCTCGAAGAACCAGCGGCTGAACCCGGCGCGCAGGCGCTTGCCGAACGGGATGCGGCCGTCGTCGTTCGGGCGGAGCATCAGGGGAGCGTAATCGTGGTAGCTCACCAGCTGCCACGACTCGTACTCGTCGAGCGGCTTGTGCACCTCGATGAACTCGCCACCGGGCATCCGCACGATGCGACCCGACTCGTAGCCGTGAAGCGCGATCGAACGGTCCTTCTTCTGCAGGGCGAGGCAGATGCGCTTCGTGACCTGGTAGGCGAAGATCGGGCCGAGGATCAGCAGCGCCTGGAGACCGTGGATCACGCCCTCCATCGACAGCTGGAAGTGCGTCGCCATGAGGTCCGAGCTCGCTCCCGCCCACATCACGGCGTAGAACGTGACGCCGGCGGCGCCGATCGCGGTGCGGGTCGGGGCGTTGCGGGGACGATCCAGGATGTGGTGCTCGCGCTTGTCACCGGTGACCCACGCCTCGATGAAGGGGTAGATCATGACGAGCACGATGAAGATGCCGATGATGCCGAGCGGGATCAGCATGTTCCACGACCAGGTGTAGCCGAACCACTCCGTCTCGAGCCCCGGCGGGATGAGGCGGAGCATGCCGTCGGCGAAGCCGATGTACCAGTCGGGCTGGGTACCGGCGGAGACCGGGGACGGGTCGTACGGGCCGTAGTTCCAGATCGGGTTGATGCCGACGAAGGAGGCGATGAGCACGATCACGCCGAACACGATGAAGAAGAACCCGCCGGCCTTCGCCGCGTACACCGGCAGCACCGGGAAGCCGACGACGTTCTGCTGCGTCTTGCCCGGGCCGGGGTACTGGGTGTGCTTGTGGATGACCACGAAGGCGAGGTGCAGTGCGATGAAGAGGATCACCAGCGCCGGCAGCACCATGATGTGGAGCATGTACAGGCGGCCGACGATCGCGGTGCCCGGGAACTCGCCGCCGAAGAAGAAGAACGACAGGTAGGTTCCGATGACCGGGATCGCCTTGATGATGCCGTCGATGATGCGGAGGCCGTTGCCCGAGAGCACGTCGTCGGGGAGCGAGTAGCCGGTGAAGCCCTCCGCCATCGCGAGGATGAAGAGCACGAAGCCGATCACCCAGTTCAGCTCACGCGGCTTGCGGAACGCGCCCGTGAAGAAGATGCGGAGCATGTGCAGACCGATGGACGCGACGAAGAGCAGCGCGGCCCAGTGATGCACGTGACGCATGAGCAGGCCGCCGCGCACGGAGAACGAGATGTCGAGCGTCGAGGCCATGGCCACGGACATCTCGACGCCCTTCATGGGCACGTACGGGCCCGTGTAGTGCGTCTCGACCATCGAGGCCTGGAAGAAGAGCGTCAGGAAGGTGCCCGAGAGCAGGATGACGACGAAGCTGTACAGTGCCACTTCGCCGAGGAGGAACGACCAGTGGTCGGGGAAGACCTTGCGGCCGAACTCCTTGACCGCGACGCCGATCTTCGTGCGCTCGTCGAGGTAGTTCGCGGCTGCGGCCGTGAAGCGGCTCGAGCCGTTCTGAGCCTGCTGGCTCGACGCGGGGGATTCGGTGACAGTGCTGCTCACTTGAGGCGCTCCCAAAAGCTCGGGCCGACGGGTTCATGGAAATCGCTCTGCGCGACGAGGTAGCCCTCGTCGTCGACGGTGATGGGCAGCTGGGGAAGCGGGCGCTTCGCCGGGCCGAAGATCACCTTCGCGTGCTCGGAGACGTCGAACTGCGACTGATGGCAGGGGCACAGGAGGTGGTGCGTGTGCTGCTCGTAGAGCGCGACGGGGCAGCCGACGTGCGTGCAGACCTTGGAGTACGCGACGATGCCGTCGTACGACCAGTCCTTGCGCTCGGGGAGCTCGCGGAGATCCTCCTGGTTGAGGCGCATGAGCAGCACGATGGCCTTCGCCTTCGCGTCGAGCAGGTGGACGCTGCCGCCTCGCTCGTCGAGGGTCATCTTCTCGAAGTCCTCGTGGTTGAGCGTTTCGGGGATGACGTGGAAGGCAGAGCCGATCGTGACCTCGCTGGCCTTGATCGGAACGCCGGAGGGGTCGCGTGCAAGGCGCACGCCCTCGGCCCACATCGTGTGGTGCGCCAGCTCGACGGGATCGCGATCCTGCGGCCCGAGCCCGCGCAGCAGCGTGATACCGGGGAGGGGGAATGCGATCAGCGCGCCGATGAGGCTGTTGCGCACCAGCGAGCGGCGGGAGAAGCCCGACTCCTCGTCGGCGAGCTTGAACACCTCGGCGGACGCTTCGCGCGTCGGGGTGTCGCTCGCGACCGGATGGCGGTAGTCCACGGATTCGTGGTCGGCCATGATGGCCTTGCCCCAGTGCACGGCGCCGATGCCGACCGCGAGCAGGGCGAGTGCCATGCCCAGGCCGACGAACATCGTGTGCAGGCGGATCGCCAGCAGTTCACCCGTTTCGATCGGGAAGAACATGTAGGCGAGCACCGCGCCGAGGCTGCCGGCGATCGAGAGGTAGAAGAGGGTGTACACCGTGCGCTCGGCGCTCTTCTCCTTCTTCGGATCGAGATCCGTCACGCGCTTGCGGTGCGGGGGAAGGCCCGGATTCTGCACGGCGTCGGACGGAATGACCGCAGTGCCTGCGCCCGCTCCGACCGAGCCGTGGCCGGCGGCAACGACGGCGGCGTGATCGCCGCCGTTGTTCTTCGCTTCCTCTGCCATGTTGCTCCTTGACTCCTGACTCATGAAAACTGTGACGCGTCGTCGACTAGTTCGACTTCGCGGTGACCCAGACGGTGAGGCCGATGATGGCGCCCAGTCCGATCACCCAGATGAACAGACCCTCGGCGACGGGGCCGATGGATCCGAGCGTGATGCCGCCGACCGCGGGCTGGTTCTCGATGTACTTGAGGTACGAGATGATGTCGGCCTTCTGCTGCGGCGTGATGTTCGCATCGTTGAAGACGGGCATGTTCTGCGGGCCGGTGATCATCGCTTCATAGATGTGCGTCGGAGCGACTCCGGTGAGCTTCGGGGCGAACTTGCCCTCGGTGAGCGCACCGCCCGCAGCTGCGACGTTGTGGCACATCGCGCAGTTGATCCGGAAGAGCTCGGCGCCACTCGCGATGCCCTCGTCATCGCTGTCCGCCTGCAGGTACTGGGTCTCGGGGAGGCCGGGTCCCGGGGCGAGCGAGGCGACGTACGCAGCCATCTGCAGCGTCTGCTCCTCGGTGAACTGCTGCGGCTTGACCATGCCCTGCGGCCCCTGGAAGGCGAGCGGCATACGGCCGGTACCGACCTGGAAGTTGACGGAGGCCGCACCGACGCCGATGAGCGTCGGGCCGTCGGGCGTCCCCTCTGCGGCGGCGCCGTGGCACGTGGCGCAGTTGGCGCCGAACAGCTTCTCGCCGGCCTCGATGGTCGCGGGGGAGGTGAGGTCGACCTCTGCGGTCGCCGAGGTCTGGCTGAAGCCGGCGTACGCTGCACCGGTCACGAGCAGTCCCACGGCGACGAGCGCGGCCGTTGCGAGCGGGTGCCGGCGGCCGGACTTGCGAAGATTCTTCTTGGCGCGAGCCATGATGTCGATTGCTCCTGACCCTACTTGAGGACGTAGATGACGATGAAGAGGATGATCCACACGACGTCGACGAAGTGCCAGTAGTACGACACGACGACAGCGGTCGTCTCTTCCTTGTGCGTGAAGTTCTTGACGGCGTAGATGCGCCCGATGACCAGCAGGAAGGCGACGAGACCCAGCGACACGTGGATGCCGTGGAAGCCGGTGGTCATGTAGAACGCCGAGCCGTACGGATCCGAGGCGAGCGTGATGCCCTCGGAGACGAAGGTGGCGTACTCGTACGCCTGACCCGCGACGAAGATGGCACCCATGAAGAAGGTCAGGTAGAACCACTCGACGGTTCCCCACTTCTTCGGGCTCGCGCCGGTGGCGCGCGGCTGCATGCGCTCGGCGGCGAAGACGCCCGCCTGCGCGGTGAATGACGACGCGACCAGAATGAGCGTGTTGATCAGCGCGAACGTGAAGTTGTGCTTCTCGGTCTGCTCAGCCCACAGCTCGGGGTTCATGGCGCGCAGCGTGAAGTAAATCGCGAAGAGGCCCGCGAAGAACATGACCTCGCTGCCGAGCCACACGATCGTACCCACGGCGACGAGATTCGGTCGCTTCACCGCGGGCACGGCTGACTTGGTATTCATAGTGGTCGTTGTCACCCTTCCATTATGGCTGAAAGTCAGGTGTGCATTTTCACCCGGACACGGCGAGCCGAACTTTCTGCAGCCTTCCCCGGTAGCCTACCGTCTCCGAGCCTCTCCGCTGCGCACCCGGACGCCCGCATTCATCCGATGAAGTGGCGCGATCACGCGGTTTTCCGGCGTAGATAGAATCGACCCATGATCGACGAACGGACCTGGCCGACCGTACTCACCACGCTGCTCGAGGGCGACGACCTGAGCGTCTCGCAAGCCGAGTGGGCGATGTCGCGCTTCATGACGGGCGAGGCGAGCGGAGCGCAGATCGGCGCGTTCCTCGTCGCGCTGCGGTCCAAGGGGGTCACCGTCGACGAGGTCATCGGTTTCCGCGACGCCATTCTGGCGGAGGCGCTGCCGCTCGATCTGCCGGCGATGTCGCTCGACATCGTCGGCACCGGGGGCGATCGTTTCGGTACGGTGAACATCTCCACCATGGCGTCCATTACGGCCGCTGCTGCGGGAGCGCCGGTGGTGAAGCACGGGAACAAGGCTGCGAGCAGCCTCTCGGGATCCTCGGATGTGCTCAGCGCCCTCGGCATCGATCTGGCGCTCGACGGCCCGCAGCTCGCGCGCTCCTTCGGCGAGGCCGGGATCGCCTTCGTGCACGCCGCGCGCTTCCTGCCCGGGTTCCGCCACGTCGCCGAGGCTCGGAAGGATCTCGGGATCCCGACGGTGTTCAACTTCCTCGGTCCGTTGTGCAATCCGGTGCGCCCCGAGGCCTCAGCGGTCGGGGTCGCCGACATCGATCGAGTGCCGATCTTCGTGGGAGTCTTCCGGTTGCGCGGTGCGTCGGCGCTCGTCTTCCGCGGCGACGACGGCCTCGACGAGCTCACCACGACCGGGCACTCGCGCCTCTGGGAGGTGAGCCGCGGCGGGCTGACGGAGCATGACATCGATCCGCGCGATCTGGGCCTGCCGCGCGCGGAGATCGGCGATCTCGTCGGGGGAACGCCCGACGAGAACGCGCAGGTCGTGCACCGCGTGCTCGCGGGCGAGCGGGGCCCCGTGCGCGACATCGTGCTGCTGAACGCCGCCGCGGGCCTCGTGGCCTTCGACCTGGCGCAGCAGCCGGAGAGCGCGGAGCGCGCGCTGCTCGACCGCCTCGCCGAGAAGCTCGAGGTCGCGGCGGAGGCCATCGATTCGGGAAGGGCGTCGGCGAAGCTGACCGATTGGGCGCGCGCCACGTCGGTCTCCTCGTCCGCACCGGTGTGAGCCGCGTCCGGGCGGAGCGGGACGGCTGCGGCGCGGGCCGCAGCTCGATCTCTCAGCCCGTCGACTCGACCCCGGAATCCTGACGCGGCGACTCCGCGTCTCGCGGTGCGGGTGACGGTGTCGTCGATTCGCTGCGGTCGGTGCGGTAGTACTTCGCGAGGAAGGGCATGGGGTCGATCGGCTTGTCCTCGACGCGCAGCGCGAGATGCAGGTGCGCTCCGAACGAGATTCCCGTCGAGCCGACTCGGCCCGCGGTCTCGCCCATCCGAATGGCATCACCGACCTCCCACGAGTGCGAGTCGGTCTGCATGTGGCAGTACCGGCTCGTCACCTGCTTGCCGTCGATCTCGTGGTCGATCGTGAGCGCGAAGCCGCAGCCGTCCGTCGCCTCGCCGGCTTCGGAGACGACGCCGTCGGCGATCGCGAGGACCTCGGTGCCCGCGGCGGCCCCGAAGTCCTGCGCGTCATGGAACTGCTCGACGGGCGCGGTGCGGTAGCCGAACGGGTCGGTGAGCGCGACGGGCGCGGCGAACGGGTAGTTGACGACGGACCTTGCGCGGAACGAGTAGCCGACGGGGGAGGGGGCGTCGGTGTCGACCACGTCGATGTCTGCGAGCGAGGACGGCAGGTCGTCGACCGACACCTCGGAGAAGAGACGCTGGCTGGCTGCGGCGGAATCCGCCGAATCCGGCTGCTGCACCAGGGGCAGGGCGAGGGTCGCGACGAGTCCGCACACGCTGACCGACGCGCAGACGCGAGTGACCGCGGTGCGCGTCGCTCGGGGCGATGCGGCGGCGGGCGATGCGGCATCGGGGATGTGCGCGATGCGAGGGCTCGCCACGGACGGGCCGAGCGCTGCGCGATCCGTGCGCTCGTCGCCGCTCCGGGCGTCGAGCAGAGGTGCGGAGTGAGTCATGCGGTCTTTCGTCGAGGGCAGCGGATCGACCCGCTCGGGCATAGGGGCCAGAGTACTCGGTGCGGCTGATGGGCGCCACCGGACGGCGACGCCCATCCCTGCGTCACTCAGACCCGGGAGCGGCGGGATCGAGTCGGTTGCGACGGCGGAGGACGAGGATCGCCCCGCCCGCGAGCAGTGCGAGCGCGAGCGCGACGATACCCGTCAGCTCGGCTCCGGTGACCGGCAGCGGGCCGTCCTCCGACCCGTCGCCCCCGCCGGACCCACCGGCACCGGCGCCCGCCCCGTCCGATCCCGCATCGGATCCGCCGCCGGCTGCGGCCGAGGCGTCGGCACCAGCGGAGTCCGAGTCGCCCGCGGCCGCGCCGCCCGCGGTGCTCGACCCGGACGCGTCGGCTGCGGCTCCCGTTCCGGACGCCGCGGCATCGGCCCCGGCGCCGGCCGCAGCGGGTGCGACGGGGTCGGAGGCGACCAGGCCGATGAACGGCGCAGCGCCCGCCCGGTGCGCGAACACCCACGCCGTCACCGACTCGCCGATGAGCGGCTCCGTGAGTTCGAGCGATGCGCTGGTCTCGGACAGAGCGCTGCCGGCGGCGCTCCAGCGGTGGGAGACGCGTTCGGGATCCGGGTCGAACTCGGGATCGACGATCGTCAGCGTCTCTCCGGCGCGCGATTCGCCGGTGAGTGCGGGCTCGCCTCCGACGAGCGTTCCCTCCGGCGCCGGTCCGAGCGCGGCGGCTCCGAGATCGACCGCGGCGCCGGGCAGGACGAGCGCGTCGGTCGGCGCGGGTGCCGCGGCTTCGCCCCGGGCGGCGACCCAGGGCACATACCCGCCGGCGGGCACTCGGGAGATCGTGACGACGCCTGACTCGTCGGCGTACTCGCGCTGCGATTCCGAGGCGTCTCCGTTCATATCGATGCCCCGCAGCTGCGCCACCGCGTCGTCGAGATCGATGAGCGTCTCGCCGCCATCGGTGACCGAGAGGGTGACCTCGCCGCCCCAGCGCTCGAGCTCGTGCTCGGCGAACGGCGCCGCTCGGGTCGTTCCGTCGGCGATCTCGAACGTCGGCTCGTCGTCCGCGTAGGTCGCGTTGCGGCCGAGCGACTCACCCAGTGCGAACCGCGCGGTCGATACGGAGGTGTCGAACTGCAGGGTGTACGCGCCGTCGGGCAGGAAGTCGAGCGCCCACGTGCCGTCCGGCGCCGTCTCCGACTCCTGCTCGAAGTCCCACGAGCCGCGCTCGTCGTCCCAGCGGTAGGCGGAGACCGTGACTCGTGCGACGGGAGCATCGGCCTCCGTCACGCTCCCCTCGATGGTCGCATTGGCGGCCTGGGCGGAGGTCGACCCCAGGGGTCCGAGGAGCAGCGCGACGACGGCCGCGACCGCGACTCCGGGCAGTCCGCGGCGGTGGGGGGAGCGACGGGTCATGAGGAACTTTCTCGTGTTGATGTGCACGGAGCTCATGGTCAAGCCACCCGCGCCTTTCCGAAGGGGGCGATCGACACCGGTCCGCTGAGGCCGTAGGCCTGGGGTGCCACGACGCCGTAGACGGCGGGGGTGACGACGCGCAGCCGGTTGATGAGGGGAGAGGCGACTTCGACGCGCAGCGTGTTGCGGCCGAGGCGCACGTAAGCGGAGATGTCGATGTCGGTGTCGGTGAGGTCGACCTGATCGACGGGCACGCTGTTCACCCACACGCGGAAGGTGTCGAGCACCTGCCCGAGAGAGAGCCGCACACCTCCCGTGCCCGGACGCCACGAGGCGTCGAGCGCGAAGGAGGTGCGGTAGTCGCCGATCCCGGCGACCTCGGCGAAGCCGATCTGCGACCACGCGCCGAGGGCATCGCGCTCCACCCGGTGGGTCACGTGCTGCGTCGCGACGCCGTCGGCTGCGGGTTGCCAGTCATCGAGACTGAGCGACCACTCCGTGAGGCTGAGCGGCTCGGGGAGCGCGGGCACGAGCGTCTGCTTCTCGCGTCCGCTCGCGAACCGCACCGAATGCGGGCCGGACCGGGTCGCATGCAGGTATACCGCGCCGTCCGGCGCCACCGAGACGTCGTCTCCGCTCGACTCGACGACCACGGCGCGCGGCGCCGTCGTTCCGGCCCAGCCGGCGGGGGCGAGCACGATGACGGTCGACTGCGCCGGCTGGAGCCGCAGCGCGAGCGTGATCGCGGCCCCGTTCCTCCGGTAGTTCGCGATGGGGCGGATCGCGCCCGTCCATGCGTCGAGCGCGTACGGCACGTGCGCGTCCGATGCACCGATCACGGTCACCTCCTGCTCGATCAGCGCGAGCCGATCCTTCGCGGGGTTGTGCTTGGCGTTGACGAAGTAGAAGTAGTCGTTGCCGTCGTCGACTCGATGGATGTGCTTCAGCGTCGAGCTCGCGTGACTCACCGTGCGTCCGACCCCGAGCGCGTCGAGCGCGACCGGGATGTCGTCGTTGCCCGCGGCGTCGGCGACGTTCGGCAGCGCCCGCATCTGCGCGATGAGCTCGGCCACCCTGCGGTTCGTCGCATCATCGCGGTATCCGGTCGACGCCGGCGCGCTCCAGTCGCCGAAGAAGACGAGGGGGAGGCCCTTCTCCGCGAGCGCCAGCAGCGCCTCTCCCGCCCGCACCGACATGGTCGCCTCGCTGCCGCGGAAGCGGTCGATGTCGAGAATGATCGCGCGGTAGTTCCCGCCCTGCGGCGCGAAGCGCCCTCCCTGCAGCACCGAGCTCTCCTGGAAGAGACCCGATTCGTTGAGGAAGCCGTGCGACCAGCCGATCGGAATGCCCGCCGCCGTCGCCCACGGCGCGCCGATCCCGGTCTGCGCCCAGCCCTTCTGCCGGAAGAACGCGATGTCGTACTGCGGTCGGCCCTGCTGGAGCACCCACTGGGTGCGCGAGATCGCCGCTGCAACGCGATCGAGGTGCGCCCAGACCGGCATCCGCGGCCCCCACGCCTCGGAGTACCCGACCCCGCCGTTGTAAGGGGAGAAGGCGGCGAACCCGGGCCACGCCGCGCCGGGTGCCGCGGCGTATGCGAAGCCGTGCAGCACGGTCTGGTTCACGCCGCCGCAGAAAGTCTCCGCGAGCGTGAAGAGCACCTCGTTGCGCCAGGTGGTGAGGTAGGCCTTGTTGAGGTACGCCGACGATTCGCAGCTGAGCAGCGTGCGGCCGGCGATGTCGCGGCCGCTCGCGAGCACGCGGTAGTCATCGACGTTCTTCGCTCCGAGCGACTCCGTCTCGGGAATGTCGACGATGCCGGCCTGGGCGATGGAATCCTGCTCCAGCCCGTAAGCCTGCACGCGGTACTCGAGACCGTACGCGTGCGCCCAGTCGCGGAGCGGGATGAGGTGGTGCTCCGTGTAGAGGTCGCTCATCACCTGGTTGAAGTCGTCGCGCACGCGCGTGGTGACGATGTCGTCGTAGTCGTAGAGGTACTTCTCCTTGGTCTCGACGAGGACCGGGAGGAAGGGGAAGATGTCGTAGTCCATGCGCTGCTGGAACTCTTCGCGCGCCTTCGGCGTCCAGATCGTCGCGTGGGTCTCGATCTCCAGCGAGTCCTCGAAGAAGCTGCCGCCCACCGACCCGAGCAGGCTCTTGATGCGGTCGGTGAGGAGATTCGCCTCCCAGTAGTCGATGAGCGTCTGGGCGCCCGCGGCGCTGAAGTGGTCCACGACGTACGATGTCGGATCGGTGTGCTCGCCGCCCTCGGGGCGCTGGCCGCTGCCCCGCTCCCAGTAGGCGAGGAGCACCCAGGAGCCGCCCGTCGCGGGCGCGGTCCATTCGAGCCGTTCCCCGGTGACGTCGCCGGTGAGGTCGACGATGCTGGCGCGACGGAGCACCGTCGTCTTCGCCACGCTGACGATCTCGAGCGCATGCACGCCGATGAGCGTGCGCTCGGTGACGCCGGGCTCCGGGGGAGTGATCGGCTCGGGCAGGGCTCCGGAGAACGCGGCGCCCGGGGCGAGGGTGACGGAGCCGTGCGCGATCTCCTTGATCGCGGCCGGCGACTGCGGCGTGATGTTCGGCGTCGCGGCGGGCCAGGAGGGGCCGAGGGTGATGTCGATCTCGATGCCCTCGGCCTCGGCGGTCGCCAGAGCGGTTTCGACCGCTGCGACCCAGTGCGCGCCGCCCCAGCCGAACTCTTCGATGTCGAGGCCGCTCTTGACGCTGTGGTGCACGTCGGAGATCTCCAGCCCGCCGAACCCGGAGCGAGCCGCGGTGCGCACCTCGGCGGCGATCTGCTCGAGGTCGACCTGCCCGTTCGGCCACCACCAGCGGAACCGCGGGGCGGTGGCGACGGCGGGCCGGGTGAAGCCGTCGAGCGCAGTGCCGGCGGCGGCCGTCGCCTCAGCTCTGGCGAGTGGGACCGCCGATGCCGGCGAGGCCGAGAGGGCTGCGACGCCTGCGGCCGTGACGGCGGAGTAGCGGATGAGTTGTCGGCGTGTCAGTCCGGATGGACGGCGGTCGACGTCGTGTGGCATGCGATTGCGCTCCCTTGCGACAACGGCGCCGTGGTCTCGCGCACTCGCCGTTGAGTTGAATCGTTTCAAAACCGTGCACGAAAAGCCTACTGAGCGCGCCAGCGCAAAGTCAACGTTGCCGGAGCGTCACGCGACGTGCTATCGCCGGGGGCTGCGGTGCTCGAATCAGTCAGCCGCGAGTCGAGTCGGTTTCGGTCCGATTGCGCGTCAGCGCTCGCCGGGGGAGCGATCCTCGGGGGCGCGATTCTCGCCGCTCTCGTCGTCGGGAGCCGTGGTCATCGCCGCATCGCCCGACGCCGTGCGGTCGTCGCGCTCCGGACCGGGCGGCGTGATCCGACCTGGCTCCAGCGCCGTACGCACGTCCGCGCCGGTCACCTGCTGAATGGGGCCGGTGGTCGCATCGACGTACCACTCGGTGAGCGCGGGATCCTCGCTGTCGAACCCGGCTCCGGCGCCCTCGTTCGCGGGGACGCTGCTCGTGCCGAACACGAAGTCATCTCCGTGCTCGTCGATGCCGCGTCGCACGCCCTGCGCGATCGCGGCGCGCGCGTACGCGCGACGGATGATGTACGGGTCGGTGCGCAGATCCTTCGCCCAGGCGATCATGATCCCGATCACCACGAAGGCGAACGGCAGCGCGGAGACGACCATCAGGGACTGCAGGCCCGCGAGCGTGTCGCGCCCGCCTGCGAGCAGCAGCGCGATCGCGATGAGGCTGAGCAGCAGGCCCCACACGATCGTCACCCACTTCGACGGCTCGGGGCGTCCGGTCTGCGACATCGACGCCATCACGATCGATGCGGAATCGGCGGCGGTCACGAAGAACACGAGCACGGCGAGCATCGCGATCACCGAGGTCACCGTGCCGAACGGGAGCGCCCCCAGCATGTCGAAGAGCACGGATTCGCCCGAGCCGCCGGCGTCGAGTCGAGCGCCCTGAAGGGTCTGGAAGATGGCGGTTCCGCCGTAGATGACGAACCACGTGATCACGATCGCCGAGGGCACGAGCACCACCGTCGTCACGAACTCGCGAATCGTGCGGCCGCGGGAGATCTTCGCGATGAACATACCCACGAACGGGGTCCAGGAGACCCACCACGCCCAGTAGTACGTCGTCCACTGCGAGAGGAACTGGGTCGCATCCTCGCCCTGATTGGGGTTGCGCGCGAGCATGATCATCGCCTGCTGGAAGAACTCGATGATCGATGCGGGCAGGAAGTTGAGCACGTAGACCGTCGGGCCCACGATGAAGACGAACAGGGCGAGCACGCCCGTCAGGAGCATGTTGAAGTTCGAGAGTCGA
Organism: Leucobacter chromiiresistens; assembly: GCF_001477055.1. Taxonomy (GTDB): domain Bacteria; phylum Actinomycetota; class Actinomycetes; order Actinomycetales; family Microbacteriaceae; genus Leucobacter; species Leucobacter chromiiresistens_A. The sequence continues at coordinate 26,901 of NZ_LDRK01000018.1, read as the reverse complement.
CGGATGCCCTTCTTCACCCCGGCCACGGCCGATGCGATGAAGCAGGCGGTGAGGATCGCGATGGCGCCCACGATGAACGCGTTGCCCATCGGGCCGAGGCCGGTCACGATGCTGAACCCGCTCTCGATCTGCAGCGCGCCGATGCCGAGCGACACGGCGGTGCCGAAGAGCGTCACGATGATCGCGAAGATGTCGATGACGCGCCCGAGAACCCGATTGCTGCTCCCCGGGAAGACCGGTTCGAAGAGCGCCGAGATGAGCGGAGCGCGGCCGCGCCGGTACGCGCTGTACGCGATGGCGCCGCCGACGAGCGCGTAGAAGGACCAGGCGATCGGCCCCCAGTGGAGGATGGTCTGCGCCAGGGCGGGAAGCGCGGCTTCCGCGCTCGCGGGCTCGACGTCGAGACCCGGGGCAGGGCTCAGGAAGTAGGTCAGCGGCTCGAGCGGGCCGTAGAAGAGCAGGCCGATTCCGAGCCCCGCCGCGAAGAGCATCGAGATCCATGACAGCGTCGAGAATTCGGGCTCCTCGTCGTCCGAGCCGAGGCGGATTCCTCCGGTGCGGCCGTACCCGACGACGAGCATGAAGCACACCACGGCGATCGCGAGCGAGCCGAAGAGCCAGCTGAAGTTCTCGGTGACCCAGGTGAGTGATGCACCGCCGACGACCGCGATGGAATCCGGCGCGACGAACGCCCAGACGATGACCGCCAGCGTGCTCGCAACGGCCACGCCGAGCACGACCCAGTTCGTCGCGAACCTGACGCCCGTCTGCTCGACGCCGATGCCCGGGATCAGCCCGGGGTGCGGAACGGGTGGCGGCGTCGGCAGCGTGATCTTCCGCGTGCGCTTCGCCGGCTCGTGCGTCTCGTTCATTCGCGTCCGCCCTCTTCCACGGGCGCCGACGCTGCGCGCGCGGCCCCGATGAACTTGCTGATCAGGTCCGGGTCCTTCTGCCCGGGGGAGCGCTCGACGCCGCTCGACACGTCGACGCCGCCGGGGCGGGCGAGAGTGATCGCCTGCGCGACGTTCTCGGGATCGAGGCCTCCGGCCAGCAGCCACTCGTTCCCGATCCGAGCTCTGAGCTCGGCATCCGCGCCGAGCGGCGTCAGATCCCACGTCGCCCCCGAACCCGGGACGGCGCCGTCGAGGAGCAGCCGCTCCTCGCCGAGCTCGCCCGCGCGCAGCTCGGGGAAGTGCGCGAGCGACGTCGCCCGCCAGACCCGGGGGAGTGAGGCTCGCGCAGCCGCGACATCCTCCGCCGCATAGTTCCCGTGCAGCTGCAGCACGTCGAAGCCGAGCTCGTGCGCCAGCGCCGCGGCCTCCTCAGCGCCGATCGTGTTCACCACGAGCACGGCGTCCACGTCGGGGCGCACTGCGCGAGCCGCCGAGATCACCGCACGCGCCTCGTCCGCCGTCGCATGACGGGAGCTCCGGAGGCTCATCACCACGCCCACGGCGTTCGCGCCGAGGTCGGCAGCGAGCGCCGCGTGCGCGGGATCGCGCAACCCGCAGATCTTGACGTACATGCTCATCCTTCCGTTTCCGACGCTCCAGCGTACCGAACGAAGGGTGCGAGGCGAATCCGCCCGGCTCCGCGCGCAGTTCACCTGTCGGCCCGGTGAACAGTGCTCGCGTGCGCGGGAGCAGGCCGACGCACTCGCTACGATCATGGAATGGCGACGGATTCGCACACCCGAGCTCGGATGCTCGAGGTATTCGGAGTGTTCCTCCGCCTGGGGTGCACGTCATTCGGCGGTCCCGTCGCGCATCTCGCCTACTTTCGCGAGGAGTTCGTTGTTCGTCGGCGCTGGGTGAACGATGCGCAGTACGCCGACCTGGTCGCGCTCTGCCAGTTCCTGCCCGGCCCGGCGTCGAGCCAGGTCGGGTTCGGCCTCGGGCTGCGGAGGGCGGGCCTCGCGGGCGCCGTGGGCGCGTGGATCGCGTTCACGCTGCCCTCGGCGCTCATCATGCTCGCGTTCGCGTTCGGTGCGGCCGCACTGACGGGGCCGGTGGCCGACGGCGTGCTGCGCGGCGTGCTCGCCGTGGCCGTCGCCGTCGTCGCGCACGCGGTGCACGGCATGCGGCGTTCGCTCGCACCCGATGCGATGCGCGGGAGCATCGCGGTCGTCGCCGCGCTCACGGTCCTCCTGATCGGAGGAGTCTGGGGACAGCTCGCGGTGCTGTGCGGGGGAGCGCTCGTCGGCGCCGTCGTGCTCCGGCCGACATCGGATGGCGCCGAGACCGACGACCGCCGCGCAGGGGGAGCGGCATCGTGGTCGCGCGGCGCGGCGCTCACCTCGCTCGCGCTGTGCGCCGCGCTGCTCGCGGTGCTTCCCCTGCTCGCCGCTCTCACCCGGAACGGCGCGGTCGCTCTCGCCGACGCGGCCTTCCGGGCCGGCTCGACGGTGTTCGGCGGTGGGCACGTGGTGCTCGCCACACTGGAGGCGGAGCCGGCGATCGCTCGAGCGATCTCACAGGAGCAGCTGCTCTTCGGCTACGGAGCGGCTCAGGCTGTGCCGGGCCCGCTCTTCAGCTTCGCCGCGTACGTCGGCGCTGTGTGGGACGGCGCCGGAGGAGGCATCGAGCGCGTGGCGTTCGCGCTTCTCTCGCTCATCGCGATCTTCGCGCCCGGATTCCTGATGCTGCTCGGCGTGCTGCCGTTCTGGACGCGTCTGCAGCGCCGGCCGACGATCTCGGGGGCGGTGCGCGGGGTCAGCGCGGCCGTCGTCGGAGTGCTCGCGGCGGCTTTCGTCGACCCGGTACTCGTGCACGGGGTGACGGGGTGGGCGACGCTCGGGCTCGCACTGCTGTCGCTCGTGGCGCTCCTCTGCCGCGTGCCCCCGTGGATCGTGGTGGTCGCTGGAGCGCTGTGCGGCGGCGTGGCCGCGGTGGTCTGAACGGAGGGACGCGCTCAGGGGCGAGAGACGCGCTCGCTGGACGAATGCATGTTATTCATGCATAATCATACCAGGGGAGGCTTGGATCGCTGCGCCGACCAGTGCGAGTGCGGCCCCGGGATTCGCGAACTGACCGGCGAATGGCGCCGCGCGCCGGGTGAACTCATCCGTCGCATGATGCGAGGCTCCATCGTGGGCCGGCGCGCACCGGGGAGCGCCGGGCGCCCGCGGCGGCGGTGGCGCTGCTGCAGCTGGAGTTTCGTGCACCACGCGCAGGTGGGGAGTCGGCGAACGCCGCCGCGCGTTCGAACTGACATAATATAGATTATCGTGCAGGTGGTGAGTGGTGCGATGGAGCGTCGCGCACGACTCAGCCCGCGCGCGAACCGGCGAGCATCAGCATGGTGCGCGCCGCCAGCGCGCCGGCGCCGACCCCGCCGAACTCGCCGGCGCTGAGCATCAGAGCCGAGTTCTCATTCGCCACGGCGATGCCCACGAGCACCACGGCGGCTCCGACGCAGACCCATCCGACGATCGCGAGTCCCACAGCGGTGCTGCGCCCGAGCACGGCGGTTCCGCGCGAGGTCGGCGGCAGCATCAGTGCCGCGAGCGCGAACGCCGCGACGGCCAGCGCGATCCCGCCGTACACGTCGCTCGGCCGATGCCACCCGTAGGCGAGCAGCTGCCATCCGACCGCCGCGATGAGGGCGGCGCCGCCGAGGGCGATGACGGCTCGCACCCGGCTCGGCACGGCCCAGATCAGCGCGCAGCTGATCGCGGCGAACACCGTCATATGGCCGCTCGGGAACGTGTTCGCAGCATCGAGTTCGAAGAGCTCGGGGCGGGTCAGCAGGCGCAGTTTCAGCAACTGCGCCGCCACGATCGCCGCCGCGGGAATCGCCGTGACGACGAGCGCCCGCCTGAAGCCGTGAGACGCCCAGGCGATGATGCCGACGACGGCGAGGGCGATCGCGATGGTGGGAACGGAGACGAGGTTGAGCGGCGCCGGCGGGGTGAAGGTGAACTCAGCGGCGTCGAGCACGCTCTCCTCCGCGCGCTGGCCGAGCACGTTCCGCACGCCGAGCACGTACGATGCGACGCCGACGACTGCCCAGAAGGCCAGGAACCAGACCGCTCGCCGCCGGCCGGCCCCCGCTCCGCTCACGCGCCGTCTCCCCGCCGCGCTCCCGCATCGGCGCGATCCCGTGCATCCGCAGTGCGCACGGCCCACAGCGCGAGCGCCGCAGCAGTCGACACGTTCAGCGAGTCCACGCCGTGCTCCATCGGAATGACGACCGAACGCGTCGCCGCAGCGAGCGCACGGTGCGTGAGGCCCGCACCCTCGGTGCCGAACATCAGCGCGAGGCGATCCGGCAGCACGTCGACGTACGTCGCAAGATCCTCCGCATCGTCGCGCAGCGCGAAGGCGGTGAGCTCGTAGCCCGCTCCGCGGATCATGGGCCCGGCTTCGCGCCAGTCCGGCAGGCGGGCCCACGGAACCTGCAGCACCGCGCCCATGCTCACGCGCACGGCCCGGCGGTAGAGGGGGTCGGCGCACGCAGGCGTGAGCAGCACCGCGTCGGCGCCCAGCGCCGCGACGGATCGGAAGATCGCGCCCACGTTGGTGTGATCCGCCAGGTCTTCGAGCACCACCACGCGCTGCGACTGCCGCAGGAGCGCTTCGGGATCGCGGGGCGCCGGTCGATGCATGGACGCGAGCGCGCCGCGGTGCAGGTGGAACCCGGTGAGCTCTGCGAGCTGGTCGGTCTCCCCCACGAACACGTCGACGTCGGGGAACGCCGCGAGCAGCGGCTCCACCCGGGCGATCCACTCCTCGAGCAGCAGCACGGAACGCGGTCGATGACCGGCGCCCAGCGCTCGCTCGATCACCTTCGGCGACTCGGCGAGGTACAGCCCCTCCTCGGGCTCCCGCACCCGGCGCAGCGCGACGTCGGTGAGCTGCGTGTAGTCCGTGAGCCGAGGATCGGAGAGGTCGTCGATGCGCGTCACCCTCACGGGCGCTCCTCCCCCGAGGCCGACGCCGAGATCGACGTGGAGGCGGTCGTCGTCGCATCCGCGGATGCGGACGCCGGCGCGGGGGCCGCGACGCCGACGATGCGCGCACGCGGCGACGCGACCGTGAGCGGCGCGATGAAATCAACGGCGTATGCGGCGGCGTCGTTCACCGCCTCGTAGTGCACGAGGTGGCCGGAGCCGGGCACGATGCGGAGCTCGGAGCCCGGCACGCGCCGATGCAGGTCGAGCTGCTCGACGAGCGGCGTGATGTCGTCGCGCTCCCCCGCGATGATGAGCGTCGGCATCGTGAAGGCGTCGGAGAACTCGGAGACGGTGTGCGACACCGATGCCCGGAACGCCTCCAGCAGGGTCGTCGGGTGCGCGAACGTGCTGAAGTACCGGGCGTGCTGGTCGTGGATCCAGGCCCGGAGAGCGCGATCCTCGGTCTTCGCCATGACCTCGCTCATGACGCGCACGATCGCCGCGCTGCCGAGCAGCGCCCGCGCGGCGCGCTCGGGCAGCAGATCGGCGGCTCGATAGTAGCCGATCGCGAGCTGGGTCAGCGCAGCCTGCGGCCCGGAGAGCGCCGGGGACGAGATCGGGTTGACGAGGAGGAGTCGTCTCGGCGTCAACCCGCCGGCGATGGCGCAGGCGACCACGAGCGATCCGAACGAGTGGCCGAGCACGTCGAAGCCGTCGGGCGCGACGGCCGAGGCGAACGCGCGCAGCCACTCGCCGTAGAGATCGAGATCGTGGGTGCGCCCGAGGATCGCCGCGCTCTCGCCGAACCCCGGCAGATCGGGCACGACGATCCGCAGCTCGGGCCTGAGCTCGGCGATCCGCATCGCGATGCCCTCGAGCCCGTGGTGATCGCCGCGGAACCCGTGGACGAGGACCAGGGTCTCCCCCGCCTCCGCCCCGTACTCCCAGGCTCGGGTGTCTGCACCGAGTGCGGAGATGCGGAGGGCGCGGGGGGCGTGAGTCACGGAGACGATTCTACTGAGCGCCCCTGACAGGCTCCTGCCGCCGCCGGGGCGCCGGCGCCTCCCGTCAATCGCTACGATCGACAGGGACGAAAGGAACTCCGTGACCGAAACGCTTCCGCTGTGGGCCACCGACCTCGCCGTATTCGACACCGAGACGACGGGAGTCGACACCGCGCACGCCCGCATCGTGAGCGCATCGATCGCCCTGCTCGGCGCGGGCGGCGAGGTGTCCGAACGCTACGACTGGCTGCTCGACCCCGGGGTCGAGATACCCGCCGCCGCGGTGCAGGTGCACGGCATCAGCAACGAGATCGCCCGCACGAGCGGCATCGCGGCGTCGGTCGGCGTGCGGCAGATCGTCGATCAGCTGATGGAGATGATCGAACGCGGCTTCCCGGTCGTCGCCTACAACGCGCCCTTCGACCTGACGCTGCTGGCGGCCGAGGCGGCACGGCACGGGGTGCCCTGGCCGGCTGACATCTCCCCCGTGCTCGATCCGCTGATCCTCGACAAGCAGCTCGACCGCTACCGCAAGGGCAAGCGCACGCTCGAGGCGGTGGCCGCGCATCACGGCGTCGAGATCGGCAACGCGCACGACGCCGGCGACGATGCGATCGCCGCCGGTCGCGTGCTCCAGCGCATCGCCGCGAAGTACGCGGACGTCGTGCCCGAGGAGCTCGACGAGATCCACCGGCTGCAGGTCGAGTGGGCGGCGGCGCAGGCGGCGAGCTTCCAGGAGTACATGCGCCGTGCCCGGAATCCGTCGTTCGTCGCGGATGGACGGTGGCCGATCCGCTGACCCTGGCCGCGCACGGAAGAGGGCCGGGCGATCCTCATCGGATCGCCCGGCCCTCTTCCGGTACTGCTGCTTCGGATCAGGCGCCGAAGCCCTTGAAGCGCTTGTTGAACTTCTCGACGCGGCCGGCCGAGTCCATGATGCGCTGCTTGCCCGTGTAGAACGGGTGCGAGGCGCTCGAGATCTCGACATCGATCACCGGGTAGGTCTCGCCGTCGAGCTCGATCGTCTTCTCGCTGGTGAGCGTCGAACGGGTGAGGAACGTCTCCCCCGACGCGAGGTCGCGGAAGACGATTGCGTTGTACTCGGGGTGGGTATCGGTCTTCATGAGAGTTCCTTCGTGTTTGCCTGGGAGTGAGCGTGTAGCAGCACGCTCGGAGGTCTTGGGATCGGCGATTGCAATCGCACCAAAGCGCTACTCTACCAGACCCCGGGGAGAACGGGCTCGCTCAGGCCGTCGGGCGCGCCACCGCCGCGTAGCGCCCATCGGCCTCCGACAGGTCGAAGGGCATGCCGAACGTCGACTCCAGAGCGGCCGCCGTGAGGGTCTCGGCGATCGGCCCCGCCGCCTCGATCCTGCCCTCCCGCATCAGCAGCACATGCGTGAACCCCGGGGGGATCTCCTCGACGTGATGCGTCACCATCACCATGGCCGGCGAGGACGGGGACGCGGCGAAGCCCGAGAGCATCTGCAGCAGGCGCTCGCGCGCGCCCAGGTCGAGATTCGCGCTCGGCTCGTCGAGCAGCAGCAGCTCGGGATCGGTCATCACGGCGCGCGCGATGAGCGCGCGCTTGCGCTCACCATCGCTCAGCGTGCCGAACGCCCGATCCGCGTACGCGCCGAGATCCCATTCGGCGAGGATGCGCTCGGCCTGGCGCACGTCGATGCTGTCGTACTCCTCGTTCCAGCGCCCCTCGACCGAGTACGCGGCGGTCAGCACCACGTCGCGCACGAGCTCGCTCGCGGGAATGCGCCGCGCCGCGGTCGAGGAGACGAAGCCGATGCGGTTGCGCAGCTCGAACACGTCGACGCGACCGAGGCGCTCGCCGAGCACGTCCACGCTCCCCCGCGTCGGGTACTCCCCCGCGGTCGCGAGCTTCATGAGCGTCGTCTTGCCGGCGCCGTTCGGCCCGAGGATCACCCACCGCTCCGCATCGTCGACCGACCAGTCGATCCCGTCGAGGATCGGCCTGCCGTTGCGCACGTAGGAGACATCGGTGAGGCGGAGCACAGTGACCATGCGCCTCAGCCTATCCTGGGAATCATGACTTCTCCCGGCATCACACGCCCCCTCGTCGTGCTCGACTGCGACTCCACCACGATTCAGGACGAGGTGATCGAGCTGCTCGCGGACGCCGCGGGGAGCCGCGCCGAGGTGGCGGCGGTGACCGAGCGCGCGATGCGGGGCGAGCTCGACTTCGCCGAGAGCCTGCGCGAGCGCGTCGCGACGCTCGCGGGCACTCCGGAGACGGTGTTCGCCGAGGCCTACGCGCGCGTCAGGCCCACGCGGGGCATCCGCGAACTCGTCGCCGCGGTGCACGCGCGCGGCGGCAGCGTCGGCGTCGTCTCGGGCGGGTTCCACGAGGTGCTGGATCCGCTCGCAGCCGACCTCGGCATCGACCTGTGGCGGGCCAATCGGCTCGAAGTGGTCGACGGCGCGCTGTCGGGCCGCACGGTGGGCCCCATCGTCGACGCAGTGGCGAAGGCCGCAGCGCTGCGGGAGTGGGCGGCGGAGACGGGGATCCCGCTGTCGGCGACGATCGCCATCGGCGACGGGGCCAACGACCTGGAGATGATGGCGATCGCCGCGATCGGGGTGGCGTTCAACGGAAAGCCGGTCGTGCGCGAGCGCGCAGATGTGTCCATCGCGGACGATCTGGCGCTCGCGATCCCGCTGCTCGACCGGCTCTCCTGACCCTGCGGCCCGGGCTCAGAAGTTGTTGAGCGCCTCGGTGCCTTCGGGGATGACACCGTCGGCGAGCAGCGATTCGCCGAGACGCTTGAGGGCCGTCAGCGCCACGTTCTGCGGCATCGGGCCGTACGAGACGCGTGCGACGCCGAGCGACTCGTACTCCGCCGCGGTGAGGGCGCCGGGGAGCCCGATGACGCTGATCTTGCGCTCGCCGATGCCCGCGACGAGCGCGCGCGTGTCGTCGGCGTCGAGCACGCCGGGCACGAAGACGCAGGTCGCGCCCGCGTCGAGGTAGGCGCGCCCGCGCTCGACGGCGTCGGCGATCGACGCGTCGCGCGGTCGGTCGCCGCCCCGGACCAGCGCGTCGGTGCGGGCGTTCAGGGCGAAGCGCACGCCCTCCCGCTCCCCCGCCTCGACCGCCGCGCGCATGATCGCGACCGACTCGTCGAGCGGGCGCAGGCGATCCTCGATGTTCGCCCCCGACGCTCCCGCGCCGATGGCGCGCCGCACCGTCTCCCCGGCGTCCGCGAACCCGCCGTCGAGGTCGGCGGTCACGGGGAGATCGGTGGCCGACGCGATGCGCGCGATGGCGTCGATCATCAGGTCGAGCGGAATCTGCTCCCCGTCGGCGTACCCGTGGCTGGCCGCGATGCTGTGCCCCGCCGTGGCGATCGCTCGGGTGCCCGGCAGCTGCGCCACGACGCGGGCGCTCACCGCATCCCAGACGTTGACGACGCGGAGGGCCTCGGGCGCCGCGTACAGATCGGCGAGGGTCTGCGCGTCGACGGCGACGCGGGCCAGTGAACGGGTCTGCTGTGGTGTGCTCATGCGCTCAGGCTACTGGTCGGGGCGGCGCGGACGGAAGGGTGCGCCGCCGCCCCGACCGGCGTCAGTGCCCCATGCCCAGGCCGCCGTCGACCGGAATCACGGCGCCCGAGATGTAGGCGGCGTCGTCGCCCGCGAGGAAGGACGCGGCACCCGCGATCTCGGCGACCTGACCGAAGCGGCCCGCGGGGATCGACCCGAGGTACTGCTGCTGCTGCGCTTCGGGGAGCGCAGCCGTCATGTCGGTCTCGATGAACCCCGGCGCGATGACGTTCGCGGTGATGCCGCGCGAGCCGAGCTCGCGGGTGAGGGAGCGCGCGAACCCGACGAGGCCGGCCTTCGACGAGGAGTAGTTGATCTGCCCCGGTCCGCCGTACAGGCCGACCACGCTCGAGATCAGGATCACCCGGCCGAACCGCCCCTTGAGCAGCCCCTTCGCCGCGCGCTTCACCACGCGGAAGGTGCCGGTGAGGTTCGTGTCGATGACGCTGGTGAACTCCTCCTCCGTCATGCGGAGCAGCAGGGTGTCCTTCGTGATCCCGGCGTTCGCCACGACCACCTCGACCGGGCCGAGCTGCGCCTCGATCTCCGTGAAGGCGGCGTCGATCGAAGCCGCGTCCGTCATCTCGGCGCGCACGGTCAGCGTCCCCTCCGGCCCCGAACCCGATCGGGAGGTCACGGCGACGCGGTGGCCGTCGGCGAGCATGCGTTCGGCGATCGCGTAGCCGATGCCGCGGTTGCCGCCGGTGACGAGTACGGTGCGCGAGGTGGGCATGGAGTTCCTTCCGTCTGAACGAGTGGCGTCCAGCCTACCGATGCGCGGCGCGCGGGCCGGGTGGCGCGCGGCGTTCCCGGGGCGGGGATTCAGCTGAACGGCGTAGTCTGGGCACGACGGAGAAGGGGCGCATGGCCAAGAGTTACGACGTGACGTCGGCGGGGGTGAACCCGGCCGAGGATCGCGCGCACCGGATGCGCATGTACTTCATCGCGATGTCGCTCCGCGTCGCCTGCGTGGTGTCGCTCTTCTGGGTGCGCGACTGGTGGGTGCTGCTGTCGGCGGCGGGGGCCATCATCCTCCCCTGGTTCGCGGTGCTCGTCGGCAACGCGGTCGCGCACGGCGGTGAGCAGGTGCCCGACCAGCCGGAGCCGCTGCGGCTCGAGGCCGCCGAACCCGAGCCTCTCGACGCGAGCGATGCCGCTCACGAGGTGATCGTGATCGACGTCGACCCCGAGCGCCGCGGAGGCGGCGGGGATTCCCGAGAGCCCGGAGCGGCGCAGTGAGCGGCATCGCGACGCCGTCGCTGACGCTCGGCGGCGCACCGGAGCGGCGCTTCGAGTGCTCGCGGGCGGGGTGCCGGGAGGAGGCGCCGTGGGCGATCCTCTGGCGCAACCCGAAGATCCACGGCCCCGAACGGCGCAAGACGTGGCTGGCCTGCGACGAGCATCGGGAGACGCTGTACGCTTTTCTGGAGGCCCGGAGCTTCCCGCTCGAGGTGCGCGCGGTGGGAGAGCTGGATGACTGACCATGGGACGATCGACCGGAGCGCGGCGACGGAGGCAGCCCGGTCGGCTTCGGCGTACGAGCGCGGGGAACCGCCGCGCGTGGGGTGGTCGTTCCTGCGCTCGGGACGCTGGGCGGGGTACGCCGCGATGCTGCTCATCTTCTCGATCGCGTGCGTGCTGCTCGGCAACTGGCAGTTCGAGCGCCGCGCCGAGGCCCGCGCCGAGATCGACCGCATCGACAACAACTACGACGCCGAGCCGGTCGCGCTCACCCAGGAGCTGCCGGAGCTGTCGCAGTTCGACGAGGATCGCCAGAAGTGGCGCACGGTGCGCATCGAGGGCGAGTACGTCGGCGAACCGTTCCTCGCCCGCAACCGCCCGGGCCCCGGCGGCGTCGGCTCCGACCTGATCCAGCCGCTGCGCACGGCGGAGGGCGCGACGTTCTTCGTCGATCGCGGGTGGGTGCCGATCGACGGCGCATCGGCCGACGACGTCGACCCCGCCGACCTGCCCCTCCCCCCGAGCGGAACCGCGGTGGTCGAGGCGCGTCTGCGCGCCTCCGAGCCCGAGATCCCCGGCCGTACGACCGCAGGGCGAGCGGTCGCGAGCATCGAACTGCCCGAGCTCGCCGCACTGGCCGGCGTCGCCGACTCGGCGTACACGGGCGCGTACGGCATGCTCGTCAGCGAGACGCCCGAGGCGGAGCACGGCGTACTCCCCGCGAAGCCCGAGCGTGACGAGGGCCCGCACCTGTCGTACGCGGTGCAGTGGTACATCTTCATCGCGATCGCCGTGATCGGCGTCGTCTACGCCGCGCGCCGCGAGTACCGCACGCTCAACGTCGGCAGTGACGAGGTGCGCGAGCTCGACCGGAGGACGGCCGAGCGGAAGCGTCGCCGGGGGCCGAGCGACGCCGACGTGGAGGACGCGCTGCTCGATGGGTGATCTCGTGATGCGCCCCCGCTCGCGGCGCCTGCTGCTGCCGTGCGCGCTTCTTCTCGGAGCGGCCGCGATCGCACTGAGCGGCTGCGCGGCGCCCGTCGACCCGTCGGAGACCCGCGAGTCGCTTTCGGAGGTCACCGAGAATCCGGCCCCGCCGAAGGCCGACGAGCTCTACGACGCCGAGCTGCACCCCGAACCCATCGTAGACCCCGTCGACTGCGACCCGTACCTCGTGGTCACCGCCCGCGGCACGGGCGAGCCGAGCCAGGGGCAGCTGCTCTCCCCCGTCGCCCGCACGGTGTCGCAGGCGCGTCCCGGCGACGTGGAGGTGCTCGATCTCGACTACCCCGCGGACACCGATATCAAGGAGGGCGGCACGATCGGCGTGCGCACCCTCGTCGACGTGCTGCGGGTGCAGGCCGAGACGTGCCCCGCCCAGCGCTTCGTACTGCTCGGCTACTCGCAGGGCGCCCTCGTCGTCGGCGACGCGCTCGCGGCGCCCGAGGACCGCATGGTCGGCCCGACCGTGGGCTCGGTCGACGCGGAGACGCTCGATCGGGTGCTCGCCGTCGTGCTCTACGGCGATCCGCGATTCGTCGGTGACGAAGAGTACAACGTCGGCAGCTACGACGTGGAGACCGACGGGCTGCTCCCCCGCCCCGACGGCGCACTCGACGCGGTGGGCGAGCGCGTGCGCGACTACTGCGTCGCCGGCGACTTCATCTGTCAGAGCAGCCTCGACTTCGACGAGGAGCCGCACGTCGAGTACTACTCGAACGGCATGCAGGGCGACGGCGCCGCCTTCGTGATCACGCGTCTCGACCGGGTGGGCGCGGACCTCGGGCGGGAGGCCGACGCCGAGCCGGGCGATGCGGACGAGCGTGAGACGCCGTCGCCGACGTCCACGCCGACACCGTCGCCTCGCTGAGATCGTCGTCGCGCGGACGCTGACGCCGCACCTCCCCGATGATCCGGGCGCGGAACTGCGGCGCGCCGCCTAGGCGAGCTCGATGAGCTCGAGGTACTCCTTCGACCAGTGATCCTCGGTCGCATCGGGCATGATCAGCACGCGCTCGGGGTTCAGCGCCTCCACGGCGCCGGGATCGTGCGAGACGAGCACGACGGCGCCCGTGAAGTGGGCGAGCGCGTCGAGCACCTCCTCACGGCTGGCCGGGTCGAGGTTGTTCGTGGGCTCGTCGAGCAGCAGCACGTTGGCGCTCGAGACGACGAGCATGGCGAGGGCGAGGCGCGTCTTCTCCCCGCCGGAGAGCACCCCCGCGGGCTTGTGCACGTCGTCGCCGGTGAACAGGAAGGAGCCGAGCACACGACGCGCCTCCGTCTCGGTGAGGTGCTGCGACACGGAGACCATGTTCTGCAGCACGCTCGCCTGCACGTCGAGCGTCTCGTGCTCCTGCGCGTAATAGCCGACCTTCAAGCCGTGGCCCGCGATGAGCTCGCCCGTGTCGGGCTCGTCGACGCCCGCGAGCAGGCGCAGCAGCGTCGTCTTGCCCGCACCGTTGAGCCCCAGCACCACGACCTTCGACCCGCGGTCGATGGCGAGGTCGACTCCGGCGAAGATCTCGAGCGAGCCGTACGACTTCGAGAGCCCCTCGGCCATGAGCGGCGTCTTGCCGCACGGCGACGGGTCGGGGAAGCGCAGCTTGGCGACGCGCTCCACCTGGCGCTCGTCCTCGAGCCCGGCGAGCATCTTCTCGGCGCGGGCGACCATCTGGTGCGCCGCCGCGGCCTTCGAGGCCTTCGCGCCGAAGCGCGCGGCCTGATCCTTCAGCACCGAGGCCTTCTTCTCGATGTTGCTCCGCTCCTTGCGGCGCCGCTCCTCATCGGCGGCGCGCTGGCGCAGATACAGCTTCCAGTTCATGTTGTAGATGTCGATGACCTGACGGTTGGCGTCGAGGTAGAAGACGCGGTTCACCGTCTCGCCCACGAGGTCGATGTCGTGGCTGATCACGATGACGCCGGCCTTCGAGTGCTTCAGGAACTCGCGCAGCCAGACGATCGAGTCGGCGTCGAGGTGGTTCGTCGGCTCGTCGAGGATCATGGTGTCGGCGTCGGAGAACAGGATGCGCGCGAGCTCGATGCGGCGCCGCTGGCCGCCCGAGAGCGTCTTGAGCGGCTGATCGAGAATGCGGTCGGGCAGACCGAGATTGTTCGAGATCGAGGCCGCCTCCGATTCGGCCGCGTAGCCGCCGAGCGCCTGGAACCGGTCGGTGAGGTTGCCGAAGCGCTTCATGGCCTTCTCGGCGACGGCCGGATCACTCGACCCCATCTCCTCCGTCGCCTTCGCGATGTTCTGCTGCAGCGTGCCGAGCCCGCGCGCGTCGAGAATGCGGTGCCGCGCGATCTGCTCGGGGTCGCCCGTGCGGGGATCCTGCGGGAGGAAGCCGAGTTCGCCGGTGACCTTGATCGCGCCCTCCGCCGGCTGCAGCTCCCCCGACAGTGTGCGCGTGAGCGTCGTCTTGCCGGCGCCGTTGCGGCCGACGAGGCCGATCTTGTCGCCGGGGTTCACGCGGAACGTGACCCCCGACATGAGACGGCGGGCGCCGACGTCGATGGCGAGGTCTTCGACGGAAATCATGGTGTAGGGCTCCTAGGTCGTGCCGACTCAGCGCATCTTGGGGAGACGTTCTCGCACCAGGGCTGAGCGAAAGGGCAACCTCGCCATTCTAGCCGCTCGCGCGTTCGGGCGCTCGCAGGCCCGCTGCCCGCACCGCGCGCCCGCACCGCGCGTCACTCGCCCTCCAGATGCTCGAGGTGCCGGCGGAACTGCGCGATCGCGCGCTCCGGGTCGGTGAGCAGCTCCCGCTCCTCGGGGCGGTCGCGGAAGTAGTGGAGGAACGCCGCCGTCACCATCGGGTCGGAACCGAGATAGCGCACGCTGACCGCTCCGAGCCGGCGTCCGTCGCCGCCGAGCAGTACGAGGCGCGGCGCCCCGAAACCGGGCCTCTCGATCGACGCGCGGTGCAGCGTCCGCCACGGCACCGTGGCGGCCGGCCCGCCGCCCGCGCAGCTGATGGCGTCTGAGGTGACGTGCAGACCCGTACGGACCTGCGATGCGCGACGGTGCCTGCGCACCAGGTGGGCGCTCGCGAAGGCTCCGAGGCCGAGCACGACGAAGACGGACGGGGGCATTCGAAGGAGTGAGAAATCCGTTCCATCCGTCTCGGCCTGCACGATCAGGAATGCCCTGGCGGCGGTGGCCCAGAGCATGATCACCGCGAAGGCGAGCCAGTCGACGACGAGGGCCGCGATGGAGCGGAAGCTGATTCGACGCTGCGCGCCATCGATCTCGATTCGCACGACACCCGGGGTGAAGACGTGCGGGTCGATCAGGGTGATGACGATGGCCAGGCAGCACGCGAAACCGATGACCAGCGAAGTCGCCGTCGCCCAGGAGTTCTCGGCGGCCCCTGCCAGTCTGAGGACTCCCATCGCGGCGAAGGCGAATCCCAGACGTGCGAGCATGAGCGACCGTCGATTCGGGTAGGGGTCGGATCGAAGCCCGACCCGCGCGGGCAGGCCCTCGAACGAGGTGATGAGCCGACGCGCACCAGCATTCGACTTCCCTGCGCCGCGGGGTGCGCTGCGCTGGATCGCACTCCTCGCCCCGACTCCGCGCCGCACGCCCGTGCTGCGCTTCATTCGCCCTCCAGCCGCGCGAGGTGCTGGTGGAATTGCGCGATCGCGCG
Source organism: Leucobacter chromiiresistens (assembly GCF_001477055.1). GTDB lineage: Bacteria > Actinomycetota > Actinomycetes > Actinomycetales > Microbacteriaceae > Leucobacter > Leucobacter chromiiresistens_A. The sequence continues at coordinate 11,317 of NZ_LDRK01000018.1, read as the reverse complement.
CTCCGGGTCAGTGAGCAGCTCCCGCTCCTCGGGGCGATCGCGGAAGTAGCGGACGAGTGCTGCCGTCACCATCGGGTCGGAACCGAGATAGCGCACGCTGACCGCTCCGAGCCGGCGTCCGTCGCCGTCGAGCAGCACCAGGTGCGGGCCCAGCAGCCGGTGCACCGCAACGGTCGCATGGGCCACGTCGTGCCAGCGGACGTAGCGCAGGGTGCCCTCACCGGCGGTGATGATCCGCTGCGGGGTCAGGTGGAGGCCGGAGGGCTCCTCCGACTCCTGACGCACCTTGCGAACCATAAGCGCGAGGGCGATCACGGCGGCCGCGAGGGCCACCAGCATCGAACGCGGCACGTGCTGCAGAGCAGCCATCACTCCGTACTGCACGAGCGCGCAGATGACGAGTGCAACGGCTGCACCGGCCCACAGCATCGTCGCGGCGAAGGCGGACCATTCGAGGGCGAGTGCCCTGGGAGAGTGCAGGCTGAGGCGCGGCGGCGCGGTATCGATGATCATGCGCACGGCGCCCGGGCGATACGCGGATGGGAAGGCGAGCGAACTCATCAGCACCAGACAGCACAGCAGCGTGCCGATCAGGAACGTGATGAGCGCCCAGGCGCTCTGCGCACTCGTCGCTTCGCGCACCGAGTACACGGCGACGGCGACTGCGACGATCGCGGCGACGACGTTCGACCGTCGGGACGGGTACGCGTCGGCTTGCAGCCCGACCCGGGCGGGTAGGCCGTCGAACGATATGAGCGTCGTCGCCCGGTTCGGCGAAGTGCTCGTTCTGGCGATGCAGGACTCTCGTGCGATACCCCCAGTATCGGGCGGTTCCAACGGAGTGTGCATTGTGGCTTACCTTTCGATAACCACCCCCGGTCGAGCATAAGGGAAGCGCTCCCCTCCCTCAACTTCGCGCGCTCAGCGCCTCCCCGTCGGCCCACAGTACGGTCTCGCGCGTGCCCGAGACCCGGGCGGCCGGGAGCAGCGGTTCGCGAGCGCCGAGCACGCGCTCGACCGCCTCCGCCTTGCCCGCGCCCGCTGCGATGAGCCAGACGCGATCCGCGCGGCGCAGCGCGGCGAGCGTCAGGGTGACGCGCTCCGGCGGCGGCTTCGGCGAGTGGCGGATCGCGAGGGCCGCAGGCGCGGCAGCACCGACCGCCTCGAGCTCCTCCCGGCCGGGGAAGAGCGACGCGATGTGGCCGTCGGGCCCCACCCCGTTCAGCGCCAAGTCGATCCGGCCGATGCCGTCGACCACCTCGGCGTACGCCGCCGCGGCCTCGTCGAGGCCGACCCCGGAGTCGGAGGCCGCGACCCGGTGCACGAGCGCCTGGTCGACGGTGGTCGCCGCGAACAGCGTGCGGTCGGCGAGCAGATCGTTGCGATCCTCGTGACCCGCCGGGGCCCAGCGCTCATCGCCCCAGAGGAAGCGCACGCGGGCCCAGTCGACCTGCGCGAGCTCGTCGTGCGACGCGAGCGCGGAGAGCACCCGCTCGCCCCCGGTGCCGCCGGTGAGTACGATGCAGGGCACTCCCCCGTCGGTCTGCCGCGAGCGGCAGACCGAGATGATCTCGCTCGCGGCGGCTCGCGCGAGCTCGTCGAGCGAGCCGTGCTCTTCGATGCGCATCGTCGCCTCCGGGCTATGCCGGGATCTCGCTGCGGTCGCCCGACCAGAGTGTGTGGAACGCGCCCTCCCGGTCGATGCGACGGTAGGTGTGCGCTCCGAAGAAGTCCCGCTGCCCCTGCACGAGCGCGGCGGGGAGCCGCTCGGCGCGCAATCCGTCGTAGTACGCGAGCGACGACGAGAACGCGGGCGCGGGGATGCCGGCAGCCGTGGCGTGCACCACGACGCGGCGCCAGGCCTCCTGCCCGCGCGCGAGCGCGTCGGCGAAGTACGGTGCTCCCATGAGGAGCGCCAGGTCGGCGTCGGCCGCGTAGGCGTCGGCGATGCGGTTCAGGAACTGCGCGCGGATGATGCAGCCCGCGCGCCAGATGCGCGCGATCGCGCCGAGGTCGATCGTCCACCCGTACTCGGCGGCCCCGGCTCGGATCTCGTCGAAGCCCTGCGAGTACGCCACGATCTTCGAGGCGTAGAGCGCCTGCCGCACGTCCTCGATGAACGCGGCCTCGTCGTCGACGGCGATCGCCCGCGCCGGCCCCGGGAGCTCAGCGGCTGCGGCGCGCTGCTCGGGGTGCGACGAGAGCGATCGCGCGAAGGTCGCCTCCGCGATCCCCGAGACGGGAACGCCGAGCGCGAGCGCCGTCTGCACCGTCCACGCGCCCGTGCCCTTCGCACCCGCCTGGTCGAGGATCACGTCGACGAGGGGCTCACCCGTTGCGGCGTCGTTCTGGCGCAGCACCTCTGCGGTGATCTCGATCAGGTACGACTCCAGCTCGCCACGGTTCCACTCGGCGAAGATGTCGGCGATCTCGGCGGGCGACTTGCCCGTGCCCCGGCGAATCAGGTCGTAGGCCTCAGCGATGAGCTGCATGTCGGCGTACTCGATGCCGTTGTGCACCATCTTGACGAAGTGCCCCGCGCCGTCATGGCCGACGTGCGTCACGCACGGCTCCCCCTCCGCCACCGCGGCGATGGAGCGCAGGATCGGGCCGAGCGTGCGCCACGCCTCGTCGGAGCCGCCGGGCATGATGCTCGGCCCGTTCAGCGCGCCCTCCTCGCCGCCCGAGATGCCGGCGCCTACGAAGTTGATGCCCGTCGCGCGCACGGCGCGCTCGCGGCGGATCGTATCGGGGAAGTAGGCGTTGCCGCCGTCGACGATGATGTCGCCGGGCTCGAACACCTCGACGAGGGCGTCGATCGTCGCGTCGGTGGCCGCGCCCGCCTGCACCATGATGATCGCGGTGCGCGGCTTCTGCAGCGACGCTGCGAACTCCGCGTAGCTGAACGCGGGCACGAACCCGGCCTCGGGGTGGGCGGCGACGAGGGCCTCGGTGCGCTGCGGGCTGCGGTTGAACACCGCCACGGTGTTGCCCTCGCGGCTCGCCAGATTGCGCGAGAGGTTCGCGCCCATCACGGCGAGGCCGACGACTCCGATGTTCGCTGCGGCTTCAGTCACGCTCGCTCCTTCGTTCATGCGTCAGTGTGTGGGGTGCGCGCGGCGCGGCTGCGCGCGAGCTGTTCGAGTACTCGGCCGTACATCACGTCTTCGCCCAGGCCGCGCAGCTCCTCCGCGAGGCACTCGCTGAGGGTGCGGCGCGGCAGCACGATCTGGTGCGTGGGCTGGCCCGGCTGGCTGAGTGCGGCGTGTACAGGCGACAGGCGCTGGAGCACGGCGTCGCCGGTGCTGCGGCGCAGGGTCACCGAGTGCAGCCCCTCCGCGTGCAGCTCACGCGCGAGCAGCGTGCAGGTGGTCGGCACGCCGAGCGAGAGCTCGAGCCATGCCGCCAGCAGCTCCGTCGAGGGCGACGCCTCGGAGCCGACGACCTCGACGGAGGTGACGGGCTCGAAGGGCGGCTGATCGAGCACGGCGGCCAAGTACTCCCGCCAGCGCGTCAACCGAGTCCACGCGAGATCGGTGTCGCCCGCCGAGTACCCCGCGACGCGCACCTCCCACCCCGAACCGCCGGGTGCCGCAGCGTCGGTGATCCGGCGCTGGCCGATGCGGCCGAGCGGGTCGGCGCCCGGGCGATCCGGAGCCTCCTCGGGCCACCAGACCGCGACCGGGGCGTCGGGCAGCAGCAGGCCCGTGACGAGCGCCTCGACGCCGCTCGCGACCTCCCCCGACGCCCGCAGCACGATGACGTCGCTCGCGCCGGCGTCGGCCCCGACCCGGATCTCGGCGTCGAGCCGCGCCTCCGCCTCCGGGCGGCTGAGCAGCACGATGACGCGCATCGGGTGCTCGCTCGACGCGTGATTCGCGGCGGCGATCGCTTGCTCGTCCAGGTCGCCGGATGCGGAGATCACCAGCGTCAGCACGTGGCCGAGCGCCGACACCCCGCTCTCCTGCCGCATGGAGACGAGTCGGCGCGTCACCGCGCTGACGGTCGTATCGGGCAGACTCTCGATCATGGGCGCCTCCACGTGCGACCGTCTCGGGCGAGCATCTCATCGGCGGATGCCGGGCCCCACGAACCGGGAACGTACTGCTCGACGGGGCCGTCGTGCGCCGCCCAGTGCTGCTCCACCGGATCGAGGATGCGCCACGAGAGCTCCACCTCGGCCTGTCGCGGGAACAGCGGGGCGTCGCCGAGCAGCACGTCGAGGATGAGTCGCTCGTAGGCCTCGGGGCTCGCCTCGGTGAAGGCGTGGCCGTACCCGAAGTCCATCGTCACATCGCGCACGCGCGTACCGCTCCCGGGCACCTTCGCGCCGAAGCGGATCGTGATCCCCTCGTCGGGCTGCACGCGGATCACGAGCGCGTTCGACCCCTGCTCGGAGCGCTGGGCCTGCGCGAACAGATTGCCCGGCTCCTTGCGGAAGACCACGGCGATCTCCGTGACGCGGCGTCCGAGACGCTTGCCCGTGCGCAGGTAGAACGGCACGCCCGTCCAGCGCCGCGTATTCACGTTGAGCTTCATCGCCGCGAACGTCTCGGTGCGCGACTGCGGGTCCATGCCCTCCTCGTCGAGGAACCCGTTGACGAACTCGCCGCCCTGCCATCCCGATGCGTACTGGCCGCGCGCCGTCGAGGCCTCGAGGTCGTCGGGCAGCGACACCGCCTCCAGCACCTTCTCCTTCTCGGCGCGCAGGTGCTGGGCCCCGAGGCTGATGGGCTGCTCCATCGCCGTGAGCGCGAGCAGCTGCAGCAGATGGTTCTGGATCACATCGCGCGCCGCTCCGACGCCGTCGTAGTAGCCGGCGCGACCGCCGACGCCGATGTCCTCGGCCATCGTGATCTGCACGTGGTCGACGTAGTTGCGGTTCCAGATCGGCTCGTACATCGCATTCGCGAAGCGGAGGGCCAGAATGTTCTGCACCGTCTCCTTGCCGAGGTAGTGATCGATGCGGAAGATCGAGTCGGCGGGGAACGCCGACTCGAGCACGTCGTTCAGCTCCCGGGCCGACTTCAGATCGTGGCCGAAGGGCTTCTCGATGATCACCCGCCGCCAGCGCTGATCGTCTCCCGACCGATCCACGAGACCCGAGCTCGACAGATGCTTCGCGACCTCCGGGAAGGCCGTCGGAGGGATCGAGAGGTAGAACGCGTGGTTGCCCATGGTGCCGCGCTCGCGGTCCAGCGCCTCCACCGTGTCGCGCAGCCGGTCGTACGCCTCGGGATCGCCGAACTGGCCCTGCACGAAACGGATCCCCTCGGCGAGCTGCTGCCACGTCTCCTCGCGGAACGGCGTGCGCGCGTACTTGCGGACGGCGTCGTGCACGATCTCGGCGAAATCGCGATCCTTCCAGTCGCGCCGCGCGAACCCCACGAGCGCGAAACCGGGAGGGAGCAGGCCGCGGTTCGCGAGGTCGTACACCGCGGGCATGAGCTTCTTGCGCGAGAGATCGCCCGTCACGCCGAAGATCACCAACGAGCTCGGGCCCGCGATGCGGCTCAGCCGCGGGTCGTCGGCCGAGCGGAGGGGGTTGGAAGGAAGCTGCATCCCAGCCTTTCTAGAACGACGCGAACCCGGGGGCGGTCACGACGCGCCGCGGTGGTGCGAGCCGAGGGCCCGCACCACCCGAGCGCACGTGCGCCGACCTCAGATCGCGAATCCGAACTGCCTGCGACAGGACGCGCTGATCCGCATCAGCGCAGCGGGTCCGGTCAGATCGCAAATCCGAGCGCCCGCATCATGTCGCGGCCGTCGTCGGTGATGCGCTCCGGGGTCCACGGCGGCATCCACACCCAGTTGATGCGGAACGCCGTCACGAGCCCGTCGAGCGCTTCGGCGATGTCGTTCTCGATCACGTCGGTCAACGGGCAGCCGGCACTCGTGAGCGTCATGCTGATGACGAGCGCGTCGTGCTCCTCGTCGAAGGCGAGATCGTAGATCAGCCCGAGGTCGACGATGTTCACGCCCAGCTCGGGGTCGGAGACGTTCTTCAGCGCCTCGTACGCCTGCTCGCGGAACTCGGGGTCGATCGACTGGGGCGCCGTCGTGGTTTCCTCGCTCATGAAGACCAGCCTACGCCTTACGCGCTTGCGAGGAAGCGGTCGTAACCTTCTTCCTCGAGGCGGTTCGCCAGCTCGGGCCCGCCCTGCTCCGCAACTCGGCCGTTCACGAAGACGTGGACGAAGTCGGGCTGGATGTAGCGGAGGATGCGCGTGTAGTGCGTGATCAGCAGCACACCGAGGCCCGTGTTCTCCTTCGCCCGGTTCACGCCCTCCGAGACGATCTTGAGCGCGTCGACGTCGAGGCCCGAATCGGTCTCGTCGAGCACGGCGAACTTCGGCTTCAGCAGTTCGAGCTGCAGGATCTCGTTGCGCTTCTTCTCGCCGCCCGAGAAGCCCTCGTTGACGTTGCGCGCGGCGAACGACTCGTCCATGCGCAGGTTGCCCATGGCCTCCTTGACGTCCTTCATCCAGGTGCGGATCGCGGGCGCCTCGCCGTCGATCGCCGTCTTGGCGGTGCGCAGGAAGTTCGCGTTGGTGACGCCGGGAATCTCCACCGGGTACTGCATCGCGAGAAACAGGCCGGCCTGTGCGCGCTCGTCCACCTCCATCTCGAGCACTTCTTCGCCGTCGAGCAGGATCGACCCGCCCGTGACCTCGTAGCGCGGGTGCCCGGCGATCGCGTAGGCGAGCGTCGACTTGCCCGAGCCGTTGGGGCCCATGATGGCGTGGGTCTCGCCCTGCTTGATGGTCAGGTCGACACCCTTGAGGATCTGCTTGGCGCCCTGCTCGGTCTCGACGCTGACCTGCAGGTCCTTGATTTCAAGAACGGAGCTCATGTGTTAAATCTCTTTCGTAACGTTGGGGTCGATGTACACGTCGCCGTCCTCGATCTCGACGACGAAAACGGGAACCGGCTCGTAGGCCGGAAAATTCTGGGGCACGCCGGTGATCAGCGAGAACGCCGATCCGTGCGCCCAGCACTCGAGGGTGTCGCCGTCCACGAAGCCCTCCGCGAGGCTGACCTGGCCGTGGCTGCACGTGTCGCCGATCGCGTGGACGTCGCCGGACGCGTCGAGCACGATCGCGATCGGCACGTCGTCGACGACCACCCGGGTCGCCTGATCCTGCACGAGGTCGCTGACGGCGAGCACCTTCTGGCGCGGCATCAGCGGGCGGAGTCTGCGAGTTCGGCCTCGACGGCGGCGTGCAGACGCTCCTCCGTCGCGGCGTCGCCGATGCGCGCGATGACCTCGAACAGGAACCCGCGGACCACGAGCCGACGCGCCTCCTCCGCCGAGATGCCGCGGCTCTGGAGGTAGAAGATGTGCTCGTCGTCGAAGCGGCCGGTCGCGCTCGCGTGGCCGGCGCCCTCGATGTCGCCCGTCTCGATCTCCAGGTTCGGGATCGAGTCGGCGCGCGTCCCCTCCGTGAGCACGAGGTTGCGGTTCTGCTCGTAGCTGTCGGTGCCGGTCGCGTTGTTGCGGATCAGCACGTCGCCGATCCACACCGTGTGCGCGCCCTCGCCCTGCAGCGCGCCCTTGTAGGTCACGCGGCTCCGGGTGTGGGGGGCGTCGTGGTCCATGTAGACCTGGTGCTCGAGGTGCTGGCCGGCGTCGGCGAAGTACGCGCCGAGCGCTTCGCCGTTCGCGCCCTCGTGATCGAGGTGGATCGACGGGTTGAGACGCACGACTCCGCCGCCCAGCGAGACGACGATGTGGGTGAGCGATGCGTCGCGGCCCACCGTCGCGTAGTGGCTCGCGAGGTGGATCGCGTCGTCGTTCCACTGCTGCACGCTGACGACCGTGAGCTTCGCGCCGTCTCCGACGACGATCTCCACGTTCTCCGAGAGCTGGGCGGAGCCCGCGTTCTCGAGGATCACGAGGCCCTGCGCGTGAGCCGCGGCCTCGATGACCGTGTGCGCGGCGCGGGGCGCCGCGTCGAGCGCGTCGCGGGTGACGACGGCGGTGACGGGCTCCTCCGAGGAGACCGTCACAACGTGCGCCTCGCCGAATGCGGACCACGCCGCCGCGGCGCCGCGCTCCTCCGGCGTGCCGGCGCGCCCGATCCGCGCGTCGTCACGCGAGACCCACTCGGCGGTGACGCCGGCGATCTCGGAGACGGAGACGGGCAGACGACCCCCGTCGAGCCGCCCGTTGAGCAGCGCGTCGAGCTTCGCGACCGGCGTGTACTTCCAGACGGCCTCGCGGCCGGTGACCTCGGCGAAATCGGCGACATCGGTCGACTTCGGGCGCTCCGAGCGGGTCTGCACGGGCACGCGGTTCGCCCAGTCCCCGTCGGAGTGCGCGGTCAAACCGTGCTGAGCCGTTTCCTGCGGTGCAACAGCTTGCGTCATTATCCGACGGATCCTTCCATGCCCATCTCGATGAGCTTGTTCAGTTCGAGCGCGTACTCCATGGGCAGCTCACGGGCGATCGGCTCGATGAAGCCGCGCACGATCATCGCCATGCCCTCCTCCTCGGCGAGCCCGCGGCTCATGAGGTAGAACAGCTGCTCCTCGCTCACGCGGGAGACCGTCGCCTCGTGCCCGAGCTCCGCGTCGTCGGTGCGGATGTCAATGGCGGGGTACGTGTCGCTGCGCGAGATCGTGTCCACGAGCAGCGCATCGCAGACCACCGAGTTCGCGGAGTGCCGCGCGTTGGCCTCGATGCGCACCTCGCCGCGGTAGCCGGTGCGGCCGCCGCCGCGGGCGATCGACTTCGCGAGGATCGACGACTTGGTGTTCGGGGCGAGATGGATCATCTTCGCGCCCGTGTCCTGATGCTGGCCGGGGCCCGCGAACGCGACCGACAGGGTCTCGCCCTTCGCGTGCTCGCCCGTGAGATAGATCGACGGGTACTTCATGGTGACCTTCGAGCCGATGTTGCCGTCGACCCACTCCATGGTGGCGCCCTCTTCGGCGATCGCGCGCTTCGTCACGAGGTTGTACACGTTGGTCGACCAGTTCTGGATCGTCGTGTAGCGCACGCGGGCGTTCTTCTTCACGATGATCTCGACGACGGCCGAGTGCAGCGAGTCCGACTTGTAGATCGGCGCGGTGCAGCCCTCGATGTAGTGCACGTAGCTGCCCTCGTCGGCGATGATGAGCGTGCGCTCGAACTGGCCCATGTTCTCCGTGTTGATGCGGAAGTAGGCCTGCAGCGGGATCTCGACGTGGACGCCCTTCGGCACGTAGACGAAGGATCCGCCCGACCAGACGGCCGTGTTGAGCGCGGCGAACTTGTTGTCGCCCGAGGGGATGACGGTGCCGAAGTACTCCTCGAAGATCTCCGGATGCTCCTTGAGCGCCGTATCGGTGTCGAGGAAGAGCACGCCCTGCTCCTCCAGATCCTCGCGGATCTGGTGGTAGACGACCTCCGACTCGTACTGCGCGGCGACGCCGGCGACGAGGCGCTGGCGCTCGGCCTCGGGAATGCCGAGGCGCTCGTACGTCTCCTTGATCTCCTCGGGGAGGTCCTCCCACGTGGTCGCCTGCTGCTCCGTGGAGCGGACGAAGTACTTGATGTTGTCGAAGTCGATGTCCGACAGGTCCGCGCCCCACGCGGGCATCGGCTTCCGGTCGAAGATCTGCAGCGCCTTCAGGCGACGCTTGAGCATCCATTCGGGCTCGTTCTTCAGTGCCGAAATCTCGCGCACGACCTGCTCGCTGAGCCCGCGCTTCGCAATCGCGCCGGCTTCGTCGCTGTCGTGCCAGCCGAATTCGTACTGGCCCAAGCCTTCGAGCTCGGGTCGGTCGATCAGTACCTCTGGCATGATCCCTCCCTCATTCTTCGTCTCGCCCGGAGAACCCCGGCCGAGCCGGAGGGATCCGGCCGGCGGCGTGCGCGAAAGCGTGAGATCGACGCGCACATCGGGTTCCCTGCAGCGGTGCAGTATTCTGGGCTTCGAACGCGACCGGGACGATCCGATGCCGGGCATCGAACAGGCGGCTCGACGTTCGCAACCACAGCTTCCCATTCTACAGGTTTCCGATGGTTTCGGGAGATGTCCGCTCTGGGCGTCGCATGACTCTGGGAAGCAGCCGAGAGGAGACCCGTTGTCCAGCGCGCCCACTGCAAGCACCACCGCGCCGGGGCCGACCGCGCCCGCCGCCGCACTCCCCTCCCGATTCCTCCGAGTCGTCGCATGGGTGTCGTTCGTGCTGAACACAGTGATCATCGGAACCGGCGGCGCCGTGCGCCTCACGGGCTCCGGTCTCGGGTGCCCGAACTGGCCGCTGTGCGCCCCCGGCTCGCTCGTGCCGACCGAGGAGCTCACCTACCACTCGCTCATCGAGTTCGGCAATCGCACGATCTCGGGCCCGCTGCTGGTCAGCGCGATCCTCGTCCTCCTCCTCACCTGGCGCATCCGCGCCGCCCGGCGCGACCTCTTCGCCATCTCGGCCGTCGTGCTCGGCCTCGTGGTGCTGCAGGCGCTCATCGGCGGCGTGATCGTGTGGCTGCACCTCAACGCGAACCTCGTCGGGATCCACTACGTCATCTCCCTCACCCTCGTCTGCATCACCGCCGCGTACCTGACCCGGATGTACGAGGCGGGCGGGCCGCGCGAGCGAGCCGTGCCGAAGGGGTTCGCGATCCTCGCCCACATCACGACCCTCGCCATGGCCGTCACCGTGCTCTTCGGCGTGCTGACCACCGGGAGCGGCCCGCACTCGGGCGACGCGACGATTCAGCGCGACGGCATCGACGCCGTGCTGATGAGCCACATCCACGCCTGGCCGGGCTACATCGCGTTCGCCCTGACGCTCGCGCTGCTCGTCTGGGCGGCGGCGCGACGCCTGCGGCCGCTCCGGTGGATCGCGGCGCTCATGGGTGCGCTCGTCGTCCAGATCGCGATCGGCATCTATCAGGCGCGCACCGGCCTGCCCCCGCTCGCGGTGGGCGTGCACATGGTGCTCGCGGCGCTGACCGCGGCCGCCATGACCGTTGTGGTACTGCGCCTCAAGCGCCCGGCGACCGCGTCTGCGGCCCCCGTCGCGGTAGGTTAGGCCGCTCGCGCTCCAGGAGCGCGGCGGGCTGTCGTCGGGCGCCTGCTAGCCCGGTGCATGGGTGCATGGGTGAATGGGTGAATGGGTGCGGTGGCGCCGCCAGGGCCCCTGACGGGCTGTGGTCAGGCGCGCTGGCGCCGCCAGCAGCCCGAGGCTGTTCCCGGGCGTGCTGATGGACGGGCGCACAGAGTCGTTGATGCCGCCCCTTGACCCGGAGCCTGCGCGACTGTCTGACCGGCCCCGCCGCGCGCCGCCGCCCGCTCCGACCCGGCCCGACGCTCTCCCCTATACTCCT
>NZ_LDRK01000179.1 GCF_001477055.1 Leucobacter chromiiresistens | reverse complement strand
TCTCGTGGGCTCGGCCGGATGACGCTCTCCCACCGCTGTCCGCAGAATACGATCTGCTCCGGAGGATCCGGGGGCTGACGCATGTGGATGACCCGGAGCGGATCCGCGCCTACAGACGCCTGCTGGACCCCGCTCTGGATCCCCGGGTGCGGGCGGAGGATCCCTTCGCGCCGATGCTGTACTTCTCCTTCTGGCCTCAGGGCGCCCCGGAGGGCATGACTGAGGCGCTGCAGCGGCTGGCGAGATCCGTCCACGTGAGGCGTGAGCTGCTCCAGCTGCTGGACGTGTGCGAGACCGAGACGCGCGCGCTGCCGGAGAGGCTCAACGGGCCGCTGGAGAGCAGTCCGCTGCGCAGCCATGCCCGATATTCGAGGGATGAGCTCGCCGCCGCGCTGGGATTGGGCACGCGGACGAAGGGGACCCCGGGGTCACTGGTCTCCGGAGTCCGATGGTTTCCCGAGGCGCGGGTGGACCTGCTGCTGGTGACCCTGCGCAAATCGGAGGCGCAGTTCTCCCCGAGCACCCTCTATAGGGACTATGCGGTGGATGAGTCGCTGTTCCACTGGGAGTCCCAGAGCTCCACCGCCGCGGGCAGTCCCACCGGACTCAGGTATCGGACGCATGAGCAGAGAGGGTCCCAGGTGCTGCTGTGCGTGCGGGAGGCCACCGCCGGGGATATCGGCACGGAGCCGTTCACCTGCCTGGGGACGGTGCGGTATCGGGAGCATCAGGGGGAGAAGCCCATGCGGATTCTGTGGGAGCTGGACCGTCCGATGCCCCCGGAGCTCTTGGCCCACGCCCGGGCCGTCGCCTGAGATGGGACGTGGACCGGATCGTGC
>NZ_LDRK01000178.1 GCF_001477055.1 Leucobacter chromiiresistens | reverse complement strand
GCTCAGCGAGCGACCGGCGGTGAGCAGCTGGGACTCGAGCGACTGGTAGCCGAAGACGTGGATCTTGCGGTAGGCCTGCGTCACGCGCCCCGTCGCGTCGACCAGCACGGCCGTGTTGTGCAGCCCGCCGTCGGCGCCGCGCTCGACGATGCTGCCGAGGTGCACCTCGCTGCCGAGATCCCGCGCCACCCGCTGCGCCATCTGCACCGTCGGGCCGTCCAGCGTCTCCGCGCGCTCCGCATACCGGTCGAAGGCGAAGTACCCGGCGCTCCAGAGCTCGGGCAGGGTGATGAGGTCGGCGCCCTCGATCTCGCGCAGCATCGCCTCGACCCGCGCGATGCGCGCCTTCGGCGACTCGTCGTCGGGGCTGGCGATCTGGACGACGGCGACCCGTCGAGGGCCGGGGGTCGCGGGGCTCGGGTGCGCGTGCATGGTTCACAGCCTAGGCGAGGCGCGCCACGCGCGTCGGGAGGAGCGGGCGTGGCAGGATGGACGTGCCCGATCGCGCCGCGATCCGGGGGCGATCACGACGGGACGGGTGGGGTATGACGATCGACACGGCCGAGCTGCCCGACCCCGAGGGCCCCGAGGACCGGCCGACGCCGCCCGGCAACCCGGGCTGGTTGAGCGACGACGAGCTGAGCTTCGTGCGCGGGCGCATGCCGATCATGTACGTCGAGGCCGTGCCGGTGCGGCTCGACGGGTTGGGGCAAGTCGTCGAGGTGGGCAGT
>NZ_LDRK01000177.1 GCF_001477055.1 Leucobacter chromiiresistens | reverse complement strand
GTCTCGTGGGCTCGGGGACGGCGGTGGATCCAGCCTAACCGGGGGCGGACCGGGCCAGCGGGGCCGGGGTGTGCGGATGTCATGCGGAGCCATCGGAGGTCATCCGGTCGGCGCGGCGGACACGGTTGGGAATACCCTTGCGCCGTAAACAGTTGATGCGTAAAGTAATCGACGAACGCACGATCGACATCGAAGGAGCACATCATGACCGCATTCGAAGGACTCACCGCCGGCACCTGGACCCTGGACCCCGCACACTCCGAGGTGGCCTTCACCGTCCGCCACGCCGGGATCTCCAAGGTCCGCGGCATCTTCGAGCAGACCGAGGCCGAGCTGCACGCCGGGGAGACCGCGCAGGACTCCTCCGTGCGCGCCACCGTGCAGATCGCCTCCATCAACACCAAGAACGAGGGCCGCGACGGGCACGTCAAGGGTCCCGAGTTCTTCGACGCCGAGAACCACCCGCAGTTGGTCTTCGAGTCCACCGAGATCACCGCCGACGGCGAGGACCTGACCCTTGTCGGCAACCTCACCATGAAGGGCGAGACCCGCCCCGTGACCTTCACCGGCGAGTTCGGCGGCGGGGCCGTGGATCCCTTCGGGACCACCCGCGCGGGCTTCTCCGCCTCCACCACGATCTCCCGCAAGGACTTCGGGATCACCTGGAAC
>NZ_LDRK01000176.1 GCF_001477055.1 Leucobacter chromiiresistens | reverse complement strand
CCAGGTGTTGGCCGGGTGGGTCATCCCCAGGTTCGCCAGCCACGTGAACAGGCCGCGCTCGTACACGGCGCGGTCCGCGAACTCGTCGAAGTTCACGTCCGCGTTCAGGTACTTGCCGGCGGCGAGCACCTTGATCTGCCCGCGCGCCCCCTGCGGGCAGAAGCGGTAGCCGAAGTTGTCCGCGGTGTACTCCTGGGCGCGGGAGAGGATGTTGCCCAGCACCGGGATCTGGTTGAACAGGGACAGCCCCAGGAGTCGGAAGTAGGGGACGTGGCCGGCGGCGATGTGCCCGACCTCGTGCCCGATGATGAACCGCAGCGCCTCCGGGTCCCGCGCCGCCCCGCCGATCTCGAACAGGTCCGAGTACACGGCGATGAAGCGGCGGTGCCCGTGACCGGCGGCGAAGGCGTTGATCTGGCCGTTGCCCAGCATCACGTAGGCGTCCGGCACACGACGCAGACCCGCGGCCTCGGCGGCCTCCACGACCATCCGGTAGGCCTCCGGGAACTGGGTGGGGGTGATCCGCACCCCGCTCAGCCGGATCTGCGCGTACATCAGGGCGCGGGCGAGGAAGAACACGATCGGGGCGACGATCGCCAGCGCGATGATCTGCGCGGACAGGGACTGGGCGAAGCCGATCAGCTCGTAC
>NZ_LDRK01000175.1 GCF_001477055.1 Leucobacter chromiiresistens | reverse complement strand
CGCGTACGACCTCGTGCTCGACGGGAGCGACAACTTCGCGACGAGGTACCTCACGAACGACGCGGCGGAGCTCTCGGGCACGCCGCTCGTGTGGGGCGCCATTCTGCAGTACTCGGGTCAGGTCGGCGTGGCGTGGCACGCCCACGGGCCCGGGTATCGCGATCTCTTCCCCGCACCCCCGCCCGCCGAGAGCGTGCTCAACTGCGCGGTCGGCGGCGTACTGCCCGGGCTCTGCGGCACGGTGGGGTCGCTCATGGCGACGGAGGTCCTCAAGCTCATCACGGGCATCGGCGATCCTCTGATCGGTCGGGTGCTGCTGTACGACGCGCTCGCGGCGCGCACGCGGGAGCTCCAGGTGCGGCGCGATCCTGCGGCCGCTCCCGTCACCGAGCTGATCGATTACGAGCGGTTCTGCGGTGCCGCGCAGTCCGCGCCGACCGCGCACGCGCTCGAGACGGACGCCGCGGAGTTCGCCGAGGAGCTGCGAGCGGGAGCGGCGACCCGCGTCATCGATGTGCGCACCGCGGAGGAGTTCGCGGAGCGACGCGTCGGTTCGGCGACGCGGATCGGGGTGGATCGCATCGAATCGGGCGACCTCGCCGGGCTCGCCGGCGACGGGTCGGGCGGGCGGGAATCGGGCGGTGTCGACGCGCCGATCCGGGTGTACTGCGAACGCGATCCGCGGTCGATCCGAGCCGCCGAGGCGCTGGCGTCGCAGGGGTTCACCGACGTGCGCTTCGTGCGCGGGGGCATCGCGCAGCTCGCGAGGAT
>NZ_LDRK01000174.1 GCF_001477055.1 Leucobacter chromiiresistens | reverse complement strand
CCGGAAGACCCGCGGCGGCGTCGGGCGACAGGAAGCCCCGCAGCAGCGCGGAGGATCCCTCGACGTGCTCGAGCATCGCCTCCGCCGCCGCCGCGGGTCTTCCGGCGAGGATCGCCGCGACGATCGCCTCGTGCTGGTCGTTCGAGTGCGCGATATTGGGTTGCAGCACGGGGATCTCCTCGAGCAGCGCATTGACGCGGGTGCGGAGATTCGCGACCAGGGGGACGAGGCTCGGCGACCCCGAGAGCTCGGCGATCAGCAGGTGCAGCCGCGAGTCGAGCCGCCGGTGGTCGCCTACGGCGGATCCCGAGCACTCGTCGAGCGCGCGCGCGAGCGCGGCGCGCTCCTCCGCGGTGAGTTCGCGCCCCGCGGCCTCCCGCGCCGCCCCGACCTCCAGCACGCGGCGCAGCGTCGTGACGTCCTCCACCTCCGCGGCGCCCGGCGCGGCCCCGGCGCTCCCCAGCGCGGCGTCGTGCGGAATCCGCTCGGCGACGAAGGTGCCCCCGTAGCGCCCGCGCCGGGAGACGACGTACCCGGCCTCGGCAAGCGTCGCGAGCGCCTCGCGCACGGTGTCGCGGCTCACCTTCAGCATGGTGGCGAGATCCCGCTCCGCCGGCAGCCGCTCACCGGGCCCGATCATCCCCAGCCGAATGGACTGGAGCAGCCGCTGCATCGTCTCCTCGTAGGCGTTCGTCGGACGAGCCGCTCGGATGAGCAGCTCGATCCCCTCCGTCGCCCCGGTCACATCGCGCCGTTCAGAGCGGCGTCGTGTAGGCGCTGGTCAGCCCGCCGTCGACGAGGAAGGTCGACGCGGTGATGAACGACGCGTCGTCGCTGGCGAGGAACGCGACGGAGGCGGCGAGCTCCTCGGGCCGGGCGAAGCGACCGACGGGCACGTGCACGAGTCGGCGGGCGGCGCGCTCCGGATCCTTCGCGAACAGCTCCTGCAGCAGCGGCGTGTTCACGGGCCCGGGGCAGAGCGCATTCACTCGGATGCCCTGGCGGGCGAACTGCACCCCGAGCTCGCGCGTCATGGCGAGCACGCCGCCCTTCGACGCGGTGTACGAGATCTGCGACGTGGCCGAGCCCATGACGGCGACGAACGAGGCCGTGTTGATGATGGAGCCGGATCCCTGCTGCGTCATGTGGCGGAGCGCCGCCCGCGAGCACAGGTAGACGCTCTTGAGGTTCACGTTCTGCACCTTCTCCCATGCGGGCAGCTCGGTCACCTCGATCGAGTCGTCGTCGTCGGGGGAGATGCCGGCGTTGTTGAAGGCGATGTCGACGGAGCCGTATTCGCGCGCCGCCGTGTCGAACAGTTCGTTCACCTGCGCCTCGTCGGTCACGTCGACGCGCACGAAGATGCCGTCGACCGAGGCTGCGGCCGCTTCGCCGCTCGTCGCGTCGAGGTCGCCGATGACGATGCGGGCGCCCTCGGCGCGCATGCGCTTCGCGGTCGCGAGGCCGATGCCGCTCGCGCCGCCGGTGATGACGGCGACCTTGCCGGCGAGGCGCTGCGTCAGGTCGATGGGGGTGATGTCGCTCATGAGGGGTTCCTTCGAGGTCGGGGGTTCGGGGGGTGCGGCGGTCACTCGCTCGCGAAGAACACGTTCTTGGTCTCGGTGAAGTGCTCGGCGGCGTCGGGCCCGAGCTCCCGCCCGAGCCCCGACTGCTTGAAGCCGCCGAACGGGGTCGCGTACCGCACCGACGAGTGCGAGTTGACGGAGAGGTTGCCGCCCTCGACGCCGCGTGCCACGCGGATGCCGCGCCCGAGGTCCGACGTCCAGATCGACCCGCTCAGGCCGTACTCCGAGTCGTTCGCGAGCTGCACCGCATCGGCTTCGTCGTCGAAGGGCAGCACCGACACGACCGGGCCGAACACCTCTTCGGTGGCGATGCGGGCGCCGCGCTCGGGGGTGACGACGGTCGGAGCGAACCACGCGCCCGGGCCGTCGGGAGCCGAGCCGCGGAAGGCGACCGGGACGTCGTCGGTGAGGAAGGCGGCGACGCTCTCGCGGTGCTGCTCGGTGACGAGCGGCCCGACCTCGGTCGTCTCGAGCGCGGGATCGCCGACCTGCACGCCCTGCACGGCCCGCTCGAAGTGCTCCATGAACCGGTCGTAGACGCTGCGCTGCACGAGGAGGCGGCTGCGCGCGCAGCAGTCCTGGCCGGCGTTGTCGAAGACGGAGTACGGCGCCGTGGCCGCGGCGCGTTCGATGTCGGCATCGGCGAACACGATGTTCGCGCTCTTGCCGCCGAGTTCGAGCGTCACGCGCTTCACCTGATCGGCGCAGCCGGCCATGATGCGCTTGCCGACCTCGGTGGAGCCCGTGAAGACGACCTTGCGCACCGCGGGGTTCGTCACGAAGCGCTCGCCGACGACGGAGCCGCGGCCGGCGAGCACCTGGAAGAGGCCCTCGGGGAGGCCCGCTTCGAGCGCGAGCTCGCCGAGGCGCAGGCTGGTGAGCGGCGTCCACTCGGCGGGCTTGAGCACCACCGCGTTCCCGGCCGCGAGCGCGGGCGCGAACCCCCACGAGGCGATCGTCATCGGGAAGTTCCACGGGGTGATGACCGTCGGTTATGCACATCTCAATGTCGCCTCGAACTGCCTACGGACAGCCCAGGGGGACCGCCACCAAA
>NZ_LDRK01000173.1 GCF_001477055.1 Leucobacter chromiiresistens | reverse complement strand
TAGCCTATCCACGGGTGACCTGGAACTCGGCCATCAGGTCTTTGGCGCGCTGCAGCGAGACCGCGAGGTCGTCGACCTCGCGCACCCGGATCGCCTTGCACCCGAGCCCCTCGGCGACCTTGACGTGGTCGACGCCGTAGCCGTCGGTCTCGGGGCTGTTGACGTTGTCGAAGGCGAGCGACACGTGGTAGTCCATCTCGAAGCCGCGCTGCGCCTGGCGGATCAGGCCGAGGTACGAGTTGTTCACGACGACGTGGATGTAGGGCAGCTTGAACTGGGCGCCGACGGCGAGCTCCTCGATCATGAACTGGAAGTCGTAGTCGCCCGAGAGCGCGACGACGGGCGTCTTCGGGTCGGCGGCGACCACGCCGAGCGCGGCCGGCAGCGTCCACCCGAGCGGTCCGGCCTGCCCGCAGTTGATCCAGTGCCGCGGCTTGTAGACGTGCAGCATCTGGGCGCCGGCGATCTGCGAGAGCCCGATCGTCGTCACGTAGCGGGTGTCGCGCCCGAACGCGCGGTTCATCTCCTGGTAGACGCGCTGCGGCTTGATGGGCACGTTGTCGAAGTTCGTCTTGCGCAGCAGGGTGCCCTTGCGGGCCTGCGTCTCCTCCACCCACGCCCGGCGGTCGGGCAGCGATCCGGCGTCGCGGCGCGCGGTGGCGGCTTCGAGCAGCGCGTCGATCGCGGCGGCC
>NZ_LDRK01000172.1 GCF_001477055.1 Leucobacter chromiiresistens | reverse complement strand
CGCCGTCCGCCGCGATCCGACCCCACCTCGACGGCGACCCCGTGCACGGCGCCGACACGCCGCTCGAAGCGGTCGCGGCGGACGTCGCCGACGCGGTCGCACCGTTCGTGCCCGCCCCCGCCGACCGGCTCGACCTGCTCGGGGAGATGCGCCCGGTGCAGCACGTCTGCGACAGCGCCGCCGCATTCGACGCCTGGGTGCAGCGGCGCGTCGCCCACGACCTCGACGAGGCCGCACTCGGCCGCGACAGCGCGTTCAAGGCGGGCCTGTGGTCGGTGAGCTCGGCCCGCGGCGTCGCGAACCGCGTCGGCTCGCTCGGCGGCTTCGACGCCGAATCGCGCGGCTCGGGCTTCGCGATGCTGATGGCCGTCGGCGGCATGGCCGGATCGGGGCCGCCCGCGTTCCGCAACCGGCAGCTGCTCGCGCTCGCCGAGGCGGGCCTCGTGCGCTGCATCGGCCCGCGCGCCCGCGTGACGATCACCGAAGCCGGCTTCACGGCGGCGTCACCGTTCGTCGCCGACTCGCAGGTGACCGCCGATGCGCTCATCGACTCCTGGATGAACTTCCACCACCTCGCCGACACCGCCGACCCGCTCGCGCGC
>NZ_LDRK01000171.1 GCF_001477055.1 Leucobacter chromiiresistens | reverse complement strand
CCCGGGCCGAGAGGATCGTGACGCAGCTGATGAGGATGGAGACGACGACGAAGACGACCACGCCCTGCCAGCCGAAGCGCGGTTCGATGATCGCGGCGATCGAGGGAGCGAAGCCGATGAGCACCAGACCCAGCTGGTTGCCCATGGCCATGCCGGTGTAGCGCACGGGGGCGGCGAACATCTCCGGGAAGAACACCGTCCACACGGCGTTCCAGCAGGAGTAGAACAGGCCCTGGTTGACGATGCACAGCAGGAAGATCAGCCCCCAGCTGCCGGCGTGGATGGCCTCGAAGTAGAACCAGACGCTCACGATGCAGCCCAGGGCGCCGACCAGCAGCACGGGCTTGCGCCCGACCCGGTCCGAGAGCACCGCCAGCAGCGGGATCGCGGCCATGGACACCGCCATCGCCACGGCGTTGACCAGCAGCATCCGGGAGCGGTCCAGCCCGACGACGTTGGAGGCGTAGTTCAGGGCGTAGACCATCATGATGGACTGCACCACGGAGAAGAAGGTGATGAGGAAGACCCGCAGCACGTCCGTGCCCTGGG
>NZ_LDRK01000170.1 GCF_001477055.1 Leucobacter chromiiresistens | reverse complement strand
TTGTTCGGTGATCTCCGAGGTTTAATCAGCGGTGAGCTTCGGCACGGTCAGATGTGGACAAGAAGATGAGGCCGAGCCGGGCAGTCCCTGTGCGCGCGAGACGAGCGGAGCCGCGATTCGTGGATAACCGTGCGCGCCGAGCTGCGCGCCAGCTCTGTGAGCGGTGGTTGTGCGGAGCAGCTTCGGGCTTTGCGGGGTGATCGGTCAGGTCGGCGTGCTATTCGGGCAGTGAAGCGCACGTTACTGACCGCTCACCCCGCAGAGCCGGAAGCTGCTCCGCAGAAGCACCGCTCACAGAGCTGGCGCGGAGCTCGGCGCGCACGGTTTTCCACGAATCGCGGCTCCGCTCGTCGCGCGCGCACGGGACATGTCAGGCTCGGCATATGCCCAGAGTACGCACGCCCCTCCCCGACGCCTTGGGCACTGCGTTCACCGCCGCCGAAGCGCGAATCGCGGGGCTCTCCGCACGCCGTCTGGCCGCCCCCGATGTCGCGCGGGTGACGCGCGGCGTGTACCGCCGCCTCGGCGTCGCGAGCCCCGATGAGGCCGACGAGCACCGCGCGGCGCGCTGGCGCCGACAGCAGATCGCCAACGCGCGCGCGATCTCGAGAACGCTCTCCCCCGGCCAGTTCTTCAGCCACGCCACCGCGGCCGTGATCCTCGGTCTCCCCGTGCCTCACCGATCCGACGACGACGTCGACATCGCGTGCTGCTCAGACCGGTGGGTATCGCGCGCACCCGGGGTGCGCGCGATACCCACC
>NZ_LDRK01000017.1 GCF_001477055.1 Leucobacter chromiiresistens | reverse complement strand
TGGAGTGCGCACAGATGGGTTTAAAACAGAGAGGATGGGGGGAAGGGTCAGAGGGGTATAAGGGACGGGCTCGCCGGCGCCGGTGCCGGCCGGTGCGGCGCAGGAGCTGAGCGCACAGGCGAGGCCGAGCGCGAGTGCGGCGCCCGAGGCGACCCGGGCGCGTGTGCGTGATTGTGTCAACACCGTACTGACTCCTTCGACAACTGTGGTGAGCGGGATCGCAGCGTCACGACTCCCGGGGCTCCGCGTCGGCGCGGATCGCCCTGGTGACTCAAGCTAGCTTCGTAAATCGTTTTATGCAACGCTGTGATCAAATCGTCATGAAACGATGCATGTATCGATGCATGCAACGGTTTATGCAACGCGCGAGCGGTACGCTTGCGTCAGGAAGCAAGGAGGGCCCGTGGCCGCGCACCGCAATGTCACCATCAAAGACGTCGCCGCCCGCGCCGGCGTCTCGATCACGGCGGTGTCGCACGCGCTGAACGACAAGGGCACTCTCGCCGAGGAGACCCGCAGGCGCATCCGCGAGATCGCGACCTCGATGGGCTACCAGGCCGACGCCCTGGCCCGCGGCCTGCGCCGGTCGCGCATCGGCGTCATCGGCATCGTGCTCCGACCCCTCGACGCGCTCGAGGACTACAGCCCGCCCGGCGTCGACTACTTCCTCCGATTCGCCGGCGCCGCGGCAGTGAGCGCGCTCGGCCACGGGCTGAGCCTCATGCAGGTCGCCGACCTCGTGAAGGGACCGGTCACGCCGCTGGCGTTCTCCCTCGACGGCTACGTCGTCACCGACCCGGTGCGCGACGACCCGGTCGTCGACCTCCTCGAGAGCCGATCGATCCCCTACGTGACGCTCGGCCGCGACCCGGGCAAGCCGCAGGCCGCGAACTGGGTCGCCTCCGACGACGCCGCCGCCACGCGCACCGCGCTCGACCACCTCGCGGAGCACGGGGCGCACGATGTGGCCTTCGTCGGCGGAACCGACGACAACTCCTGGAACGCCGACGCCGAGGAGGCCTACCTGCACTGGTGCGCCGCGCGCGGAAGTACGCCCCGGCTCTTCCGCAGCCCCGAGCGACTCGGGGAGACCGGCGGGCGCGAGCTGGTGCCCCGACTGCTCGACGGGGGCGTGCCCGATGCGATCTACTCGCTGACCGGCCGCCACGCCGCGGGCATCCAGGAGGCGATGCGCGAGCGCGGCTACACCGCACCCGAGCACTACCTGCTCGCGTGCGGCACCGACGCCGAGCAGACGCGCACCGCGGAGCCCCCGATCACGGCGATCGACCTGCGCCCCGAGGTGCTGGCCCGGGAGACGGTCGCCCTCCTCGCCCAGATCACGCGCGGCGAGTCCCCCGCAGGGCGCCGCCTCGTCGCATCGGAGCTCATCGTGCGCCGTTCGTCGCAGCGGGGGCGCTGACGCGCGCTGCGCTCGCAGCGGGGGCGCCGTCGCGCGTCAGCCGCGCCCCTGATGCGGGCAGGCGGGCCCGATCCGATCCATCAGCGCGGCGACGTCGGGGTGGCGGTGGTCGCCCTCGACGAGGTCGCGCTGCACGCGCCCGTGCACGTCGGCAGGCATGTCCTGACTGAGCTTGAACATCGCCGACTCGCTCTCGATGTCGATCGTGAACGAGACGATCCCGTCGAGGATCTTCTCGAAGACGTGCCGCGACCCCGCCGGGTCCCACGGCCGCGAGCGCAGCTCCTCCAGGCGGGCGACCGTCTGCTCGACCACCGCGAGATTCTCGTGCGGCTCCTCGAGCACGGTCACGCGGCCCGTGAGGTGCACCGCGGCGTAGTCGAGCGTCGGCACCGCGGGCGTGAACTCGTAGGCGCTCGGCGATACGTACGCGTGCGACGAGGAGAACACGAGGAGCGCCTCGGGGTGTTCCGCGAAGTGCGTCCAGTGCGCGTTCGCCCGGCCGATGTGCCCCCACAGGCGGGCGCCGACCAGGGTGTCGCCGGGCTCGAGCCCGGGCGGGAACACGACGGGCGTGTGGGTGGCGACGGGCGCCCCCTCGGTGGAGGTCGCCACCACGGCGAAGGGGTGATCCTTGACGAACTCGGCGATGGCGCGGCCGGACGGGGCGACGTAGCTCGGGTACGTGTGCATGTGGGGCTCCTCGGGTCGGACGATATCGTCAGCCTAGGAGCGTAAAACGTTTTATGCCAGAGGCGGCCCGTGCTGCAGCCCGCCTCGGTGAGCGATTCGGCTTCGGTGAGCCGGTTCGAGCGGATCTCATCTCACCGAAGCCGAATCCCTCACGGGAGCGGGCGGGCACCGCGCGCCGGGTGCCGCCTCAGACGGCGAGCACCCGCCACTCCCCCGACTCCGACGCCTCGGGCATGCCGTCGAAGATGCGGATGGTGCGCGCGTCGGGGTCGGAGACGATCGTCGCGAGGGTCGCCCAGCGATCGCCGTACTCCTTCGTCATGTCGGGCACGCAGGTGAGCGGCGGCTGCCCCGGCCCCGAGCGCAGCAGGCGCACCAGTTCGGCGGGCGACTCGGGCAGGCCCGACGACAACCGCTCGCGCACGAGCTCGAGCCGATCGCTCGAATCGGGCTCGTAGAGCTCCGTCTTCTGCCGCGCGTGCGGCTCCGCGTGCTGGAAGTGGTTCGTGCGCTGCACCGACCCGTCGAGCTCGGTAATCTCGTAGACGCCCACCGGGCTGATCTCGAGCGAGACGGCGCGGGTCCCGTCGAGCATCGTGAAGGCGGATGACGAGGCGATGGGAGCGGCCCGCACCAGGGCGACCGCCTCGTCGACCGACGCGCACTCCGACAGCACCGCGCTCGAGAGCAGGTGCATCGGCACGCCGTCCGGCCCGTCGCTCGCGTGCCCCAGAATGTTGAAGTGCAGCGCCAGGCCCGCCTCGTTCACGCCGATCTTCGAGAGGATGCCCTGCTCGGTGAGGCCCGCGTAGCGGAGCCCGTGCCCGGTCACGGTGTGCGTGTGCCAGTACGCGTCGAGTTCGACGTGCCAGTCCCACGTCTGCACCCCGAGCCGGTGAGAGCCGACACGGGCGGTCACCGTCGAGCACTCGCTCGCGCTCCGCGTGCCGAGCGCGATCAGCTCCGTGCGCGCGTTCAGCGCCACGACCTGCTCGAACGGCACGTCGGCACCCTCGGCGACGCCCCTCAGCTGCTCGATCAGCTCGGGCCGCCAGGGATCGACCGCCGCGACCACGCGGGCGACCCCGTCGAGCTCCATCGCCTCGGTCACTCCGAGGATGCGGAACAGCTCGGCGTACTTCTCGTACGCCGTGGGCAGCGTGCCGCGGAGCGCGGCGCCGCGGCTCACCCCGAGTGCGCGGGCGTTCGCGCCGGTGACGTCGAGGTGGAGGCGTTCGGTCTGTGCAGTCATGCAGGGGTGCTTTCTGTGCGTGGCGGACGGGTGCCCGCCGGGTGGGGACGGCGCGGGTCAAGCGGACGGACCCGCGACGCGGGTCAAGCGGACGGACCCGCGACGCGGATCAAGAGGACGGACCCGCGCCGCG
The DNA here is from genome assembly GCF_001477055.1 of Leucobacter chromiiresistens. GTDB lineage: Bacteria > Actinomycetota > Actinomycetes > Actinomycetales > Microbacteriaceae > Leucobacter > Leucobacter chromiiresistens_A. Next base: position 14,231 of record NZ_LDRK01000017.1, on the reverse strand, counting down.
GATCATGCGGACGGATCCGAGCCGCGGATCATGCGGACGGGCCCGCGGCGAGCGCGTCGCGCAGGCCGCGTCGGGGCTTCCACCCGGGCCGCGGCGCGGAGGCGAGGAGGAGCCGCGTGTACGGATCCTGCGGCCGATCGAGGATGTCGGAGACGCTGCCGCGCTCGATGATGCGGCCCGAGCGCATCACCACGACGTCGTCGGCGATGTCGCGCACCACCGAGAGATCGTGGGTGATGAACAGGTACGACAGGCCGTGCTCCGCGCGCAGCCGCTTCAGCAGGGCGAGCACCTGCGCCTGCACCGACACGTCGAGCGCCGAGACCGCCTCGTCGAGTACGATCACGCGCGGCTCCGCGGCGAGCGCGCGTGCGATGGCGACGCGCTGCTTCTGCCCGCCCGAGAGGGCCTCGGGCTTGGCGTCGGCGTGGCGCTCGGTGAGCCCCACCTCCGCGAACAGTTCCAGGGTGCGCGCCCGCCGGCCGGCGCGATCGAGGTCGGGGCGGTGCGCGAGCAGCATCTCGTTGATCGTCGCCGAGACCGGCAGCGAACGGTTGAGGGACCCCTGCGGATCCTGGAAGACCATCTGCACGAGCTTCGCGCGCTCGTGCAGCGCCCGCCGCGATGTGGTGGGGCGCACGGGGGCTCCGGCGATCCGCACCGTGCCCGCGTCGGCGGTCTCGAGGCCGACGATCACGCGGGCGAGCGTCGACTTCCCCGACCCCGATTCGCCGACGACCGCGAGACAGGTGCCGGGCCGCAGGGTGCAGGAGACGTCGTCGAGCGCGGTGACGCGCGCCGTGCGGCTCAGGTGGAAGGTACGTTCGAGGTGCTCGACCTCGATCATCGGCTCGGCGCCGTCGTGCGCCGCATCCGGGGGCGTCGTGGTCATGCGCGGTCCTCCGTGTTCGCGTGGGCGTCGCCGCCGAGCGCCGGCGTGTTTCCGCCGAGCGCCGGCTCGGGGCTCCCCTCGGGGTAGAGCTGGGGCCGAGCCGACATGAGCGCCCGCGTGTAGTCGGTCTTCGGCCGATCCCGAATCTCCTCGGGCGTGCCGATCTCGAGGATCTCGCCGTCCTTCATGACGGCGAGGCGATCGCAGACCGCGGCCGCGAGATCGAGGTCGTGAGTGACGTAGATCATCGACAGCCCGTGCTCGCGCCGCTTCTCGTCGAGGATCGCCACGACCTCGGCCTGCGTCGTGACGTCGAGCGCCGTGGTCGGCTCGTCGGCGAGCAGCAGCTTCGGCTCCCCCGACATCGCCCCCGCGATGACGACGCGCTGCAGCATGCCGCCCGAGAGCTGGTGCGGGTACGAGCGCAGCACGCGCTCCGTGTCGGTGATGCCGACCTGCCGCAGCAGTTCGGCCGCCCGGGTGCGCGCCTCCGCCGCCGGGAGCGAGCGCGCATCGCTCATGCCCTCGACGAGGAAGCGGCCGACGGGCAGCACGGGGTTCAGCGACCCGTGCGGGTTCTGCGCGATGAGGGCGAGGTCGTTCGCACGGATGCGGCGGAGCTCCTCGCCGCCGGCGCTCAGCAGATCGGTGCCGTCGAGCGCGATGGACCCCGTGACGCGGGCGCCCGACGGCTCGATGCCGAGGATGCACTTCAGCGTCATCGACTTGCCCGAGCCCGACTCCCCGACGAGCCCGAGCGATTCGCCGGCGCCGAGCGCGAACGAGTTGCCGTGCAGGATCTCGGTGGACTGCCCCGTGTCGGGGTCGGTGACGGTGAGGACGAGGGAATCGACGTGCAGCATCAGCGGATCCTTCCTGCGGCGCGGCGACCGCCGAGTTGCTCGCCGACGTAGCCGAACGCGGCGACGGTGATCACGATGGCGAGGCCCGCGAAGATGCTCTGCTCCCAGTACCCCTGCTGCAGCGACGCCTGCCCGTTCGAGACCATGAGGCCCCAGTCGGGCGTCGGCGGCTGCACCCCGAGGCCGAGGAACGAGAGCGCCGCGAGCTCGATCATCGCGTAGCCGAAGTTGATGGTCATGCCCGTCAGAATCTGCGTGCGCACGTTCGGCAGGATGTGCCGCACGGTGATGAGGAAGCCCGAGATGCCCTGCAGGCGGGCCGAGGCGACGTAGGGCAGGTTCCGCTCGCGGAGGGCGACCGAGCGGATCACGCGCGCCGAGTACGGCACGAAGCCGATCGCGAGCGCGAGCGACGCGGTGAGCATCGACGGCCCGAAGATCGCGACCGCGAGGATCGCGAGCAGCATGTTCGGGAACGCGAAGAGGATGTCGAGCACGCGGCTGATGAGGGCGTCGACGCGGCCGCCGAACCAGACGGCGGTGAGAGCGAGGAGGGTCGCGAGCACCGCGGTCACCACGGCGACGATCGTCGGGCCGATGAGGCTCGTGCGCGCACCCCAGATGATGCGGGAGAGGATGTCGCGCCCCGACTGGTCGGTGCCCATCAGGTGCGCGAGACTCCAAGCCTCGTGCCGTGCGGTGACGGCGCCGGCGTACGGGTCGTACGGGGCGATGACGGGGGCGAGGATCGCCATGAGCACGACCAGCGCGATCACGACGAGGCTGCCCACGCCGACCGGCCCGAGGCGGCGGGCGAGGAGGCGCCAGCCCGAGACGGGCACGTCGTTCCGGTGCTTGCGCAGCAGCTGGACGGCGATGGTGTTCTGCGCGCGGGTGCCGGTGCCCGGTTCGCGCGCGGGCTTCTGCGTGGTCATCGTGCCGCCACTCCCTTGCTGAGTCGAACTCGGGGATCGATCACGGAGTACAGCAGATCGACGATCAGGTTGACGATGCCGAACGCCAGCACCATGACCAGCGCGATCGCCTGCACGACCGCGAAGTCCTTCTTCTGCACCGAGTTCACGAGCAGGGAGCCGATGCCGTCGAGCGTGAACGCGTACTCGATCACGAAAGCGCTCGCGAGCAGGCCCGCGATCTGCGTGCCGATGACGGTCGTCACCGGGAGCATGGAGTTGCGGATGGTGTGCCGCCACAGCACGAGCTGCTTCGGCACGCCGCGCGCGATCGCCATGACCACGTGCTCCGACCCCTGCTCCTCGCGCACCGCGGTGCGCGTGATCCGCGCCACCACCGCGATGCCGGGGAACGCGAGCGCGATCGCGGGCAGGGTGAGGTGCCAGAGCCGGTCGAGGAACCCCTGGCCCGACCCCGACACGGGGAACCACCCGAGGTTCGAGCCGAAGATGAACATGAGCACCAGCGCCGCGAAGAACGTGGGCACCGCGAACCCCAGGTTCGACCCGAACACGACGATCTTCTCGAAGACGCCCGACCGGGTCGCGGCGAGCACGCCCAGCCCGATCCCGAACACGACGATCAGCAGCGCGGCGAAGCCGGCGAGGTACAGGGTGGTCGGAATGCGCGCCGCGACGAGGGTCGTGACGTCCTGCTGGGTGATCAGCGACCGGCCCAGGTCGCCCTGGAGCACGTCGATCAGCCAGTGCCAGTACCTGATGAGGAAGGGATCGTCCAGACCGTACTGCGCCCGGATCGCGGCGAGCACCTCGGGGCTCACCGTGCGCCCCTGCACCAGGAACTGCTCGGGGCTGCCCGGGGCCAGGTACATCCCCGAGAACACGATGAAGCTGGAGACGACGAGCACCGCGACGAGTGCTCCGAGCCGTTTGCCTACGTAGATCATGGACGATCCCTTCCTGCGGAGAGCTCCGCTCAGGCTGCCGCGCCGAGGTCGGCGGCCCAGGGGTAGTAGAGGTACACGAAGGAGGCGGGGGCGCCCGTGATGCTCTCGTCCATGTACATGCGCACCGCGAGGTCGTTGATCGGCACCCACGGCTGCTGCTGCATGATGAGCGCCTCGGCCTCCACCGTCAGCTTCGCCCGCTCGGCGTCGTCGCTCTCGCCGATGGCGGCGTCGAGCGCCGCATCCACCGCGGGATCGGAGAAGCCCGAGTAGTTCTGGTCGCTCCCGGTCTTGGCGACGCTGATGAGGTGCAGCAGCGGATCGGGCGCGCTCAGGTAGTTGGTCGTGACGAACCCGTCGAAGCCGGCCCGCGCCTGCGGGTCGGAGAAGAACGCGCCGAACTGCGCGCTCGGCACGCCGGTCGGCTCGAGCGTGATCCCGAGCTCCTTCGCCCCGTTCGCCATCTCGTTCAGGATGTCGGCGTAGAAGCTGCGCTCGCTCGGGTACGCGATCTTGATGGGCTGCGACAGGTCGACCTCGGCCTCCTCGAGCTCGGCCTTCGCCGCCTCGATGTCGAAGCTCAGATCGGGCAGCTGCTCGTCGCGCAGCTCGGCGACGCCCGGCGCCGACTCCTCGACGGCGTCCCACGGCGACTGCGGAACGATCGAGCGGGCCGGGGTGCCCGTGCCCTCGTAGACGGTGTCGGCGATCGCCTGGCGATCCGTCGCCCGCGTCAGCGCCCGCCGCACGGCCGGGTCGCCGAAGACGCCCTCGCCCGTCGAGATGATCGCCATGTTCTGCATGCCCTGCCCCGCGTACAGCTCGCCGCTCTCGCTCGTCTCGAGCTGGCTGAGGGCCGGCAGCGGCACGTCGTAGGAGCCCTGGATCTCGCCCGTGCCGAGCCCGTTGGCGATCGCGGTCGGATCGACGACGAACCCGATCTGCACCTCGCGGGCCATCGCCCGCCCCTCCTCGTCCCAGTAGTCGTCGTTGCGCTCGAGCGTGATCGACTGGCCCTGCTGCCAGTCGCCCGGCGTGAACTTCAGGGGGCCCGTGCACATGACGCCGGTCTCGGGGTTGCCGTAGTTCTCGCCCGCGGCCTCGCGCTGCGCCTGCTGCACCACGACGCCGATGATGGTGCTGAGCGACGACGGCAGCGTGTAGTCGGCGGTCTCGAGCGTGATGGTCACCTCGTGCTCGCCGGTCGCCTCGACGCTGGTGATGTTCGCGACGACGCCGCCGCCCCAGTAGCTGCCCTCGGCGGGGTCGAGGTGTCGGTTGATCGAGTAGACGACATCGTCGACGGTCATCGGGGTGCCGTCCCAGAACGTGACGTCGTCGCGGATGTCGAAGACCCAGGTCTTGCCGTCGTCGGTGTTCGCCTCGGTGGCGAGGTTCGGCTGCACCGAGAAGTCGGGCTGCATCTCGAAGAGCGGCTCGCAGAGGTTCGAGACGATCGTGTTCTCGGGGTAGTTGAAGGCCTTCACCGGATCGAGGCTGGCGAGCTCGCCGTAGGTCGAGTTCCAGGTGACGGTCTCCGCCTCCGCGGTTGCCTCGGGGGTGGTCTGCAGCAGCTCGCCGCCGCCCGAGGGCGACCCCGCGTCGCCTCCGCGGCTTCCCGTGGCGCAACCTGCGAGGGCGAGGCCGCCCACGGCGAGCAGGGCGATCGACGCCCGAATCGGTGCGAATTTCACGTTGTTCTCCATTCGAAGTTTCATCGTTGAAGCTCCTCATCCCGACGAGCGCCGAGCGAAGACCCACGGCTGATGCTAGCACCCAAAACGGTTTGTGAAAAACGGTTTGGTGATCACGGTTCGGTGACGTTCGCCCGGTCGCAGTCGCGGGATCGGCTTCTCCCCCGGGCCGGCCCCGGATTCACCGGCCCCGGCTGCCGCCCCGGGCTCGTCACCTCGGGCGCCCAGCGCGGACCGGCTATCCTGACCACGTGCAACCGACCGGGCGACCGACCATCAAAGACGTAGCGAAAGCCGCGGGCGTCTCGCCGACCACCGTGTCGCACGCCCTGAACGGCAAGGGCGTGGTGCGCCAGGAGACCGCCGACCGCATCGCGCAGGTCGCCGCCCGCATCGGCTACCGCCCGAGCCCCATCGCGCAGGGGCTGCAGAGCTCGCGCCTCGGCCTGCTCGCCCTCGTGATCCGCCCGCTGCGCTCGCTCGACACCTTCCTCCCCGAGGGCGTCGACTACTTCCTCCGCATGGCGGGAGCCGCCTCGCTCGCCGCCATGGAGCGCGGCTACAGCATGATGCTCGTCGACGACCCCACCCGGCCCGGCGCCCCCATGAGCGCCACCGCGGCCGACGCCTACATCGTGTCGGAGCCCTTCGAGAACGACCCGGTGCTCACCATGCTTTCCGAGCGCCACATCCCCTTCGTGTCGGTCGGCTCCGACCCCGCCCGGCCGGGGCGGTTCGTGGAACTCGCGACCCGCGACTGGGAGGAGACCGTGCTCGCGCTCGACCACCTCGCCGGGGCCGGCGCCGAGCGCGTCGCCCTGCTCACCGGCACCGACCAGAACGCGTGGAACCGTGAATCGGAGGCCGCCTACCGCGACTGGTGCGCCCGTCGCGGCCAGGAGCCCGACATCGCCGCGTTTCCCGAGGCCGACGGCGAGCGCATCGGGCCGGCCGCCATCGAGCGCTTCTTCGGCTCGCCCGATGCGACGCGCCCCGACGGCCTCTTCTGCCTGACCGGCCGCCACGCCGCCGGCCTCAACGCCGCCGCGCGCGAGCGCGGCATCCGGGTGCCCGAGGACCTGCTGCTCGCCGCCGGCTCGGGAGCCCTGCAGAACCGCATCTCGCACCCCAGCGTCACCACGCTCGACCTCCACCCCGAGGGCATCGCCGCCCGCGCCGTCGAGGTCGCGGTGCAGCTCGCCGAGGGGGCAGAGCTCACGGTGCCGCTCGAGGTGCCCCGCGCCACCCTCGACATCCGCGAGTCCACCACCCGCTGACCCGCGGGCTCGCCCCGACCCCCGGGGGGGGGTCGGCGCCTCCTTCCGTGAGAGATTCTGCGTCCGTGAGACGTTCGCCCCGGTGCGCGCCTCACCGAGGCCGCATCCCTCACCGAGGCCGAATCCCTCACCGAGGCCGAATCCCTCACAGACACCGCGCCGACCACGCGCGCGGTTCGCGCCGCACGCCACGCCCGCACCGGCCGCGCACCCCCACCCCCGCACACGAGAACGGGGACCGGCGCCGAAGCACCGATCCCCGTCTCACGGGCGCGACGTCTCAGCCGAGACGCGCAGCGAGGTTCTCGTCGATCGACGCAAGGAACTCCTCGGTCGTCTGGTAGCCCTGGTCCGGGCCGACCAGCAGTGCGAGGTCCTTGGTCATCTTGCCCGACTCGACGGTCTTGATGACGACGTCCTCGAGCGTCTCCGAGAAGTCGATCAGCTCCTGGTTCTGGTCGAGCTTGCCGCGGTGCGCGAGGCCCCGCGTCCAGGCGAAGATCGACGCGATCGGGTTCGTCGAGGTGGGCTTGCCCTGCTGGTGCTGGCGGTAGTGGCGCGTCACGGTGCCGTGCGCGGCCTCGGCCTCGACGGTCTGCCCGTCGGGCGTCATCAGCACGGAGGTCATGAGGCCGAGCGAGCCGAAGCCCTGCGCCACGGTGTCGGACTGCACGTCGCCGTCGTAGTTTTTGCAGGCCCAGACGTAGCCGCCCTCCCACTTCATCGCCGACGCGACCATGTCGTCGATCAGGCGGTGCTCGTAGGTCAGGCCGCGCTCTTCGAACTGCTCCTTGAACTCGGCGTCGAAGACCTCCTGGAAGATGTCCTTGAACTGGCCGTCGTACGCCTTCAGGATGGTGTTCTTCGTCGACAGGTACACGGGGTAGTCGCGCGAGAGGCCGTACTTGAACGAGGCGCGCGCGAAGTCGCGGATCGAGTCGTTGAAGTTGTACTGACCCTGGATCACGCCGCCGTTCTCGGGCAGCGTGACGACCTCGAACTGCTGCGGCTCGGAGCCGTCGGCGGGCTCGTAGGTGAGCGTGACCTTGCCGGCGCCGGCCTTGAAGTCGGTCGCCTTGTACTGGTCGCCGTGCGCGTGGCGGCCGATGATGATCGGCTTGTTCCAGCCGGGCACGAGGCGGGGGATGTTCGAGATGATGATGGGCTCGCGGAAGACGACGCCGCCGAGGATGTTGCGGATGGTGCCGTTGGGGCTGCGCCACATCTTCTTGAGGCCGAACTCCTCGACGCGCGCCTCGTCGGGCGTGATCGTGGCGCACTTCACGCCGACTCCGTGCTTCTTGATGGCGTTCGCAGCGTCGACCGTGACCTGGTCGTCGGTGGCGTCGCGGTGCTCCATGCCGAGGTCGTAGTACTCGAGGGTCACGTCGAGGTAGGGGTGGATGAGGCGGTCCTTGATGAACTGCCAGATGATGCGGGTCATCTCGTCGCCGTCGAGTTCGACGACCGTGCCTGCAACCTTGATCTTCTCCAACGCATCTCCCGTTGTTCGTCGTTTATCGGCCGCGAACCATCCTACCCGAGTCCGTCTGAGTATCTCGACATCGAGATATTTCTCCGCATCGCGGCGCGCGGCGGGCGGGCCCGGGGGATCGCACCGACCGCGATCCGCCCGTAGCGCCCCCGGCCCGCGCTCCCCTATGGTGGGATCACCCGAACCGGGTACCGACGGCGATGCAGCCGTCTTCCACTGCAACGGATCGTCCGGCACGTGCCTGCCGGCAGAGGAGTACATCATGGCAACAGTCACATTCGACAGCGTCTCCCGCGTCTACCCGGGAGCATCGCGCCCCTCGGTCGACGCGCTCGACCTCGACATCGGCGACGGGGAGTTCCTCGTGCTCGTGGGCCCCTCCGGCTGCGGCAAGTCGACCACGCTCCGCATGCTCGCGGGGCTCGAGGAGATCGACGGCGGCCGCATCCTCATCGGCGACCGGGACGTCACCGACGTGCCCCCGAAGGATCGCGACATCGCGATGGTCTTCCAGAACTACGCGCTGTACCCGCACATGACGGTCGCCGACAACATGGGGTTCGCGCTCAAGATCGCCGGCGTGAGCAAGGCGGAGCGCGACGAACGCGTGCGGGAGGCGGCGCGCATGCTCGACCTCGAGGAGTTCCTCGACCGCAAGCCGAAGGCCCTCTCGGGCGGCCAGCGGCAGCGCGTCGCGATGGGGCGCGCGATCGTGCGCCAGCCCCAGGTCTTCCTGATGGACGAGCCGCTGTCGAACCTGGACGCCAAGCTGCGCGTGCAGACCCGCACGCAGATCGCCTCGCTGCAGCGCCGACTCGGGGTGACCACGGTCTACGTGACGCACGACCAGACGGAGGCGCTCACGATGGGCGACCGCATCGCGGTGCTCAAGGAGGGCGTGCTGCAGCAGATCGGCACGCCGCGCGACCTGTACGAGACCCCGAAGAACGTGTTCGTCGCCGGCTTCATCGGGTCTCCCGCGATGAATCTGCTCCCGGCGACCGTCGCGGGCGAGGCGGCGCGATCCGGATCGCTGGAGGTGCCCCTCCCGACCGCCGTCCGCAGTGCCGCGCGGGGCGGCGCGGTCACCGTCGGCGTGCGCCCCGAAGACCTGCACGTCGTCACCGACGGAGGCCCGGGGATGAGCGTCGAGGTCGACCTCGTCGAGGAGCTCGGCGCCGACGGCTACCTCTACGGGCACGCCGATGTCGACGGCGTGCGGACCGATGTGGTCTCCCGCGTCGACGGTCGTGTGCACCCGGAGGCGGGCGACGTCGTCACCCTCGCTCCCGATCCGGCCCGCGTGCACGTCTTCGACGCCGAGTCGGGAGCCCGCCTCTCCTGACGCCGGCGGATGCGGGGGGGGGGGCGCAGCGCGACCGCTGCGCGGCCCCCCGCACCGCCGCTGCACCGCCGAAGATCCTGCACGCGATCCTTGCGCGAACGCCGCGAGGCGCTAGCCTGGGAGCATGAGCGACCTGAGACTCGAAGAGCTTTCTGCAGCGACCATCGTCGCGGTGAATACGCTGGGCTTGAAGCGGGGCCAGGAGCAGTTCATCACGCCCGTCTCGTACGCCGCCGCCGCCGCAGTCACGCCCGCGCACACCGCCTGGCAGCGCGTCGTGCTGCGCGGCGACGAGGTCGTCGGGTTCATCCACGGCAACTTCGATCCCGACGCCTCGCAGGAGGAGTTCAAGGCCGCGCTCTGGCGCATCAACGTCGACGCCGAGGAGCAGGGCACCGGCGTCGGCACCTTCGCCGTCAACGCGCTCATCGAGGAGGCGCGTCGCCGCGGGTTCGAGCGCGTCACGGTGCTCTGGGAGCGGGGTGAGGACGGCCCGGAGGGCTTCTTCCTGCACATCGGCTTCGCCCCCATCGGCGAGACGCCGTACGGCGAAGTCATCGGCGCAATCGACCTGTAAGGGGTGACCGGCTCCCCGAGCCGCGAATCACGAGGGGCGATCGTCTCGGTCGCCTCTTCAGTGCTGTTCGCCGGCATCTACTTCGTCACGCCCCTGCTCGCCCCCGCGCCGGCCGAGGCGATCTGGGCGCTCCGCACGCTGTGCGCGATCCCCATCGTCGCGCTGGCGCTCCTCGCCGCGCGGCAATGGTACCTCGTCGCCGAGCTGGGGCACCGCGTGCGCCGCGCCCCGCTCCTCGGCCTCGGCGTCGTGGCGTGCGGCGCGCTGATCGCGGTGCAGCTGTGGGTGTTCACCTGGGCGCCTCTCCACGGCCGCGGGCTCCAGGTCGCACTCGGGTACTTCCTGCTCCCCCTGATGCTCGTGCTCGTCGGCAAGTTCGTCTACCGGGATCGCCTGCTCTGGTGGCAGTGGACGGCCGCGGGCATCGCCGCGGTCGGCGTCGGGTTCGAGCTCGTGCGCGCCGGCGGAGTCTCGTGGGAGACCCTGCTCGTCGCCGTCGGCTACCCCGTCTACTTCGTGCTGCGCCGCACCCTCGGGTTCGCCCACCTCGGCGGCATGTTCTGGGAGTTCGTCGCGATGAGCCCCATCGCGGCGGTGCTGCTCGTCCGGGAGCTCGCGGCGGGCGCCTCGCTCGATGCGAACCCGAGCCTGCTCTGGCTGGGCCCGGTCTTCGGCATCGGCACCGGTGTCGCGCTCGTCTGCTACATCCTCGCCTCGCGCCTCCTCACGATCAGCGTGTTCGGGCTGCTCGGCTACCTCGAGCCGGCTCTCCTCGTCGTCGCATCGATGCTCAACGGCGAGCGGATCCCCCCGGCCGAGTACCCGCTCTACCTCGCGATCTGGCTGGCGGTGCTCGTACTCATCGGCGGCGGGGTGGCCGGCCTGCTGCGGCGTCGGCGCACGGACGGCTGATCCGGGTACAGTTCTCGCATGAGCGAAGTCATGGATGCCGCCGATGCGGAGCACGCGCACGGCTACATCGAGCACAAGGATGCACTGCTGAAGCGCCTCCGCCGCGCCGAGGGACAGGTGCGCGGGGTGCAGCGGATGGTGCAGGAGGACGAGTACTGCATCGACATCCTCACGCAGGTGTCGGCGGCGACGAAGGCGCTCGAGCGGGTCGCGCTCGAACTGCTCGACGACCACCTGCGGCACTGCGTGGCCTCGGCCGCCGCGGAGGGCGGCGCCGTCGCCGCGGAGAAGCTGCACGAGGCTTCGGCTGCGATCGCACGGCTCGTGCGCTGACGGCGACCCCCTTGCATCGCCCGACGCGGCCCACCACCATGGAGGCATGAGCGCACCCGAAACCGCCCCCGCGACCATCCCCTCGGAAGCCCTCGACAGCGGGGTTCCCGAGCGCACGTTCTCACTGTTCGCGGCCTTCCGCGTCAGCTCCTCGCACCCCGTCGTGCTCGACGGTCGCGACGTTCCCGGCTCCGTGCGCGAGCTCGAGGACGTCTCCCGCGAGATCGAGGACGAGGGCGTCGTCGTGCGCGGCTGGTACGACGCGAGCGGCGTGCGCTCCGATGCCGACGTGCTCGTGTGGCTGCAGGGCCGCGCGCCCGAGGATCTGCAGTGGTCGCTGCGCCAGCTGCGGCGCACGGCGATCCTGCAGCCGCTCATCCGCACCTGGAGCGCGCTCGGTCTCGTGGTCGACGCACCGGAGGCCGCGGAGGCGCCGAAGCAGTGGCTGGCGGTGCGCGCAGCGGCCGAGCGGCCGGGCTTCGCGAACACCGCGGGCGCCGTGTCCGTGCAGGCGGCGGCGTCGTGCGGCATCGGCGACGCCGACTGGATCGTGACCCACGAGGCCGAGGCGCTCGCGTCGATCATCGATCACCTGCGCGATGCGGGCGGCACTGGGGCGCGCGACGCCGCTGCGGGCGGCGGGCTCGCGGGTCGCCTCATCGATCCGGCCGAGATGATCGAAGTGCTGCAGTAGCCGGGGCGCGGCAGCGGGCCGAGCGCTGCCGGAGTCGGGGCGCGCCCCGCGGCGGTCTGCGCGGCCCGCGGCGGCCTACAGGCCGGAGTAGGCGTGCAGTCCCTTGAAGAACACGTTGACGATGGTGAAGTTGAAGATGACCGCCGTGTAGGCGATGATCGACAGCCACGCCGATCGCGTGCCGCGCCAGCCGCGCGTCGCCCGGGCGTGGATGTACCCGGCGTACAGCACCCAGATGACGAACGTCCACACCTCCTTCGTATCCCAGCCCCAGTAGCGGCTCCACGCGGCCTCGGCCCAGATCGATCCCGCGATGAGCGTGAACGTCCAGAACACGAAGCCGATGATCGCGAGCCGGTAGGCGAGATCCTCGAGCCGCACGGCTGCGGGGAACGTCGACAGGAAGCGCATCGTGGGCGTGCCGCCCTGCGCGTCGCGCGCCTCGCGCCGCGTCTGCATCAGCTGGAGCACGGAGAGGCCGAACGAGAGCGTGAGGAACCCGACCGCCAGCACGGCGACGAGAATGTGGATGACCAGCCAGTAGGAGTCGAGCGCCGGCTGCAGCGGCACGATCGCCACGTAGAAGTTCACCTTCGTGACGCCGAGGAACAGAATGGTGAGCCCGGTGATGAGCGCGCCGAGGAAGCGCAGGTCGACGAAGAACTGCACGACGAGGAAGATGAGCACGATCGCGCAGGTCGCCGTCAGGGCGAACTCGTACATGTTGGCCCACGGCACGCGCTCCGCGCCGATGCCGCGCAGCACCGTGGCGCCGAGGTGCAGCAGGAATCCGAGCACGGTGAGCGAGAAGCCGATGCGCAGTGAGCGGGATCGCCGCGGCTTGAGCGGAGAAGCGCCGGCCCGGCTCGGCGGCGCCTGGCGCACGAGGGTGGCGACACCGCCCCCCGCGGCTGCGGTCTGCGCCTCCGCGACCGGGGCGCGCTCGGCCGCGGCGGCGTCCCCGCTGCGGTTCGCGAGATCCACCGCGTAGAACACGAAGGCGATGGCGTAGACGATCATCGCCGAGTACAGGGCGATGGTCGAATAGTTTTCCAGATCCGTCAGCAGCACAGTCCCCTAGAGTAGCCGCTCCCCCTGAGAAGCGGGGGCGCTCCGTGCGGCGGCGCCGCGCGCGCAGCCCGCCGCCGCGCTCGCGCGGGGAACGCCGCCGCGCTCGCGCCTGCGGCGGCGCACGCTCAGGCGGACAGCACCTCGCGCTCGAGCCGCTGATAGCCGGTCTCCATCCCCTCGGCCATGCCGGTCGCGAGCACGGCGTCGCGCACGTCGGCGTCGGGGTAGGTGATGACGTACGCGACCAGCGTGCCGCCCGCGACCGGGGTGAGCGTCAGCTCGTTCAGCGTCTCCGGGCTCTGCGCGCCCTCGGGATCCTGGGGCGAGATCATGCGCTCCGTGGTGACGAGGCGGCGCGGTGCGACCGACTCCGCGACGACCCCGGCGAACCCGAAGCGCTCGCCGCTCTCATCGTTCTGCCACTCGGTGCGCAGTCGCTGCCCGACCTCCGCGCCGAACTCGCAGACGGGCATGCTCCACCCGTCGGGGCCGAGCTGCCAGCGCCGCAGCAGCGCGGGCTCGGTGTGTGCGCGCCAGACCTCGTCGACGGTGCCGCGGATGACGCGCGATACGCGGGCCCGGGTCTCCCCGAGCAGCTGCACCTCGGTCGACCGGCCCGCGGCGAACGACCGGAGATCCTCGACGACCGCGTCGATCTGTCCCATCGCGGCGCGCATGCCCTCCTCCATCCCCATCGCCGCGAGCTGCTCGAGCGCCTCGAGCGAGCCGAACCGCGAGGTGGTGGTGAGGCGCGAGCCGAGCGCGGTCTCGGCGAACGCGAACTCCATGAGCACCGTCGGCAGCTCGGTGCTGGGGGCGCCGTCGGCGTCGGCGAAGCCGTCGCGCACGACGAAGGAGCGGGGCGCGTCGACCGATTCCCACTCCCAGTAGCCACCGTGGCTGTCGCCATCCGGCCCGGTCATGACGTAGGCGCTCATCCCGCCCGCCACTGCGTCGTGCCGGGTGAAGGTCGACGGGTACTCGGGCGGCCCCCAGAAGCGCTCGATCTGACGAGGATCGGTGTACGCGTCCCAGAGACGGCGCACGGGCACCGTGAAATCGGCGACGACCGTGAGCGTGCAGGCGTCGGTGTCGGTGGTGACGGAGGTGATGGGCATGATGCCGGCCTTTCTGCGAACTGCGCGGGCGGCGTCGGTGCCGCACTCGCAGGGGTCATTCGGGGTGTTCGGGGCGTT
>NZ_LDRK01000169.1 GCF_001477055.1 Leucobacter chromiiresistens | reverse complement strand
TTGTAATAGTTGGGTGTCGCTCGGGGGGTGGTGTGGGTGGAGTGGGATGAGGGTCGTTAGGCTGATCGAGTCGCTACGCTTGCGGGGGCGCGCGGTGTAGTGGGAGTTGGGGGTACGGGGTTCGGTGTCTGGGGTTCGGGGCGGGGCGACTGACGGACTCCATCGGTGGCTGCCGCTGCCCCGTCATCCCCGCCCCTCCCCCTGCGCGACACCGAGCCGCGCGCCGATCACAGAAAGGCGACGACGATGTCCGCCCAGTTCTACCTCTACCTCGCTCTCGCCATCTACTTCGCGGTCATGCTCTTCATCGGCTGGCTCGCCTTCCGGCGCACGAGCAGCCACGAAGGCTACATGCTCGCCGGGCGGGGGCTGCCGCCCTGGGTCGCGGCGCTCTCCGCCGGCGCCTCCGACATGTCGGGCTGGCTCATCATGGGCCTGCCCGGCGCGATCTACGCGTCGGGGCTCATCGAGGGGTGGATCGCCATCGGCCTGCTCATCGGCTCGTACCTCAACTGGCGGCTCGTCGCTCCTCGGCTGCGCGCCTACTCCGAGGTGTCGCGCAACTCCATCACGATCCCGAGCTTCTTCGAGAACCGCACGCGCGACCGCACCCGCCTGCTGCGCACCATCTCGAGCGTCATCATCCTCGTCTTCTTCACCCTGTACGCCTCGTCGGGCATGGTGGCGGGCGGCAAGTACTTCGAGTCCACGTTCGGCGGCGACTACTGGGTCGGCATGCTCCTCGTCACGGTCGTCACGCTCGCCTACACGCTCTTCGGCGGATTCCTCGGCGCCTCCCTCACCGACGTCGTGCAGGGGCTCATGATGGTGGTGGCCCTCATCGTCGTGCCCGTCGTCGCCATCATCACCATCGGCGGGTGGGGCGAGGCGACCGGTGTCGGCGCGTCGGCGGGTCAGCTGTCGCTCTTCGGCGACGGCACGCTGTCGACGGGAGCCGTGGTGCTCGTCGTCGTGTCGGGGCTCGCCTGGGGCCTCGGCTATTTCGGACAGCCCCACATCATCGTGCGATTCATGGCGCTGCGCACGCCGCAGGAGGCCGCGTCGGCCCGCCGCATCGGCACGAGCTGGCAGTTCCTGTCGCTGCTCGGCGCCGTCGCCTCGGGCCTCGTGGGTGCGGCGTACTTCGAGAAGTTCGGCGGCGCTCCGGCCGATCCCGAGACCGTCGTGCTGCTGATGTCGCAGGTGCTGCTGCACCCGCTCGTCGCGGGTTTCGTGCTCGCCGCGGTGCTGGCGGCGATCATGAGCACCCTGTCGAGCCAGCTCATCGTGTGCTCCTCCGCGCTGGTCGAGGATCTCTACCGCCTCGCCCGCAAGACGCCTCCGAGCGATCGCGCGCTCGTCCTGCTCGGCCGCGGCGGTGTGCTCGTCGTCGCCCTCATCGCCGCCCTGCTGGCGATCAGCCCCAACGATTCGGTGCTCGGGCTCGTCAGCTTCGCGTGGGCCGGGTTCGGCGCCGCGTTCGGGCCGATCGTGCTGCTCAGCCTGTACTGGCGCCGGCTCACCAATTGGGGCGCCCTCGCCGGCATGGTCGCGGGATCGGTGACCGTCTTCGTCTGGAAGGCGCTCGGCACCGGCCTCTACGAGCTGCTCCCCGGCTTCGTCGTCGCACTGGCGGCCGCACTGCTGGTGAGCCTCGCGACGCAGCGCCCCGATGCCGAGATCGAGCGGGAGTTCTCGGAGACGATGGAGATCGTGCTGCCGGGTCGGGACCGGGCGGACCGGAGGTAGCCCGCGGGCGGCGCGCTTTCGCACCGTGCGGCTCAGCCCCACTGTGCGAAGGCGCACCGCTCGTGCACGCGCGCGGCTGGCAGAATGAGCGGAAGACCCGTCACCGCAGACTCACCGCCACGTAAGGAACGATGCATGTCCCACGAAGCGCTTCCCGCTGATCTCGAGGCCGTCGTCGCCCGAGCCACCACCGCCGCACCCCTGCTCGCGACCACCACCGCCGAACACCGCGCACGCGCACTCGTCGCCATCGCCGACGCCCTCGAAACCGCCGCACCCGACCTCGTCCGCATCGCCCTCCGCGAAACCGGCCTCACCGAAACCCGCCTCACCGGCGAGATCACCCGCACCGCCGTCCAACTCCGCCTCTTCGCCGACACCATCGTCGACGGCGGCTACCTCGACGCCCGCATCGACCACGCCGACCCCGACTTCGCCCTCGGCCCCCGCCCCGACCTGCACCCTATACACAACTGAAGCTGCCGACGACCTACGCTAGTTAGATCTCGTAGGGCGCAGG
>NZ_LDRK01000168.1 GCF_001477055.1 Leucobacter chromiiresistens | reverse complement strand
ACCCTCGGGTCCGATCAGGGCGCCGAACGAGGCGGCCTGCAGGTGCGTCTGCGTCGACTGCGCCTGCCCGAACGTGTAGAAGAGCAGCGCACGCGCGCCGTCGGCGCCGACCCGCTCGGCGAGCCGCTGCTCGACGGCCGAGGAGCCGAGTCTGAATGCGGCGGCGGTCGCGACGACGTCGGCGCCGTCGCGCACCGCCAGCATCGCGCGCCGCATCTCCAGGCACATGCTTCGGGCCGCAGCCGTCGCGTCGCTCGGACCCGCTCCGGGCGGCCCGCCCGCGCTCACGCCGCCCACGATCACATCGGCCATGCGGGCGAGCAGGGTCTGCTTGTCGGGCACGTGGTGGTAGAGCGCGCTCGGCTGCACGTCGAGCGCGGCGGCGACCCGGCGCATGGAGCAGCCTTCGAGGCCCTGCTCGTCGAGCACGCGCAGCGCCGCGGATACCACGTCGGCGAGCGTGTTGCGCATCTCCTCAGCCTACCGCTAACCTGAACACCGTTCACCAGAACACTGTTCAGGTTCGTCGACCGGCACGCGCCGTGTCGGCCCCCGCACCACCGCACCCCGCAGCCGCCAGACGGCCAGACCCCGGAGGCATCGTGACCACCGCAGACCTCACCACCCCGCAGCAGGAGGCCCGGCAGGCCCCGCGCCGCCGGCACGTCGCCACCGACCTCGCCCTCATCGCGACCTTCGCAGCGCTCATCGCGGTCTGCTCGATCATCCCGGGCATCAGCCTCGGCCCCGCCTCGATCACGCTGCAGACGCTCGCGGTCATGCTCGCCGGCGCTGTACTCGGAGCCGGCCGCGGCACGCTCGCGGTGCTGCTCTTCCTGGTGGTCGGCGCCGCCGGGCTCCCCGTCTTCAGCGGCGGAACGGCCGGGCTCGCCCCGTTCGCCGGCCCCACCGTCGGCTACCTCGTCAGCTTCCCCCTCGCCGCCTGGCTCATCGGATTCGTCGTGGAACGCCTGCCCCGCCGCAAGACCGCGACGAGTGTGCCCCTCATCTTCGCCGCGGGCCTCCTCGCCAACCTCGTCTTCGTGCACACGCTGGGGCCGCTCGGTCTCGCCTGGCGCGCCGACATGAGCGTCGGATCGGCCTTCCTCTTCGACCTGGCCTTCTGGCCCGGCGACCTCGCGAAGACCCTCATCGTCGCCATCGTCGCCACCGCAGTGCACCGGGCGTTCCCCGCCCTCCTGCCGCGCCGAT
>NZ_LDRK01000167.1 GCF_001477055.1 Leucobacter chromiiresistens | reverse complement strand
GGGGGCCGTGCGCGGCGGCGGGCCCCGCGAGCGCGTGCGCCACCTCGTGCAGCAGCACCTGATGGATCTCGTCGTCCGCGAACTTCTCGGCGAGGTAGCGCGACACCGTGATGCGCCGGTCGGTGTAGTTGCAGAGCCCGGCGCGCTTCTTGGCGTGGTCGAACGCGAACGTCCAGCGCTCCGCCGGGGGAGCGCCGGACGCATCGGGGGCGCTCAGGTGCATCGCGATGAGCGCCTCCGCCCAGACGCGCACGCGTGCGAGATCCGCCATCCCGTCAGCCCCGCTCGAAGAGCGCCCGCGCCGGCTCGGGGGAGTCGACGGCCGTCGCATCGGTGACGGGGGCGGCGCTGCGCACGAGCTCGTCGAACTCGGCGCCGACGACCATGCGGGCCGGGTGGGGGCCGCCCGCGAGCAGCCGTGGAAGCCAGTCGAGGGATTCCAGGTCGGTGTCGGAGGCGATGAACACGACGTTGCCGAAGCGGCGGCCCTTCAGCACCTGCGGTTCGGCCACGGCGGCGGTGGAGGCGAAGAGGCTCGACAGGGTCGCCGCCTGCCCGCGCACG
>NZ_LDRK01000166.1 GCF_001477055.1 Leucobacter chromiiresistens | reverse complement strand
CGGGCTCGAGCCCGCTCTCCTCGAGCGAGCGCGTCACCGACGCGAGGAAGTGATCGTCGGTGAGTTGTGCGGCGGAGACGTTGACGGCGATCCGGGCCTGATTCTGCCAGTTCGCAGCGTCGGAGCACGCATGTCGCAGCACCCATTCGCCCAACTGAACGATCGTGCCGTTCGTCTCGGCGATGGGGATGAACTCGCCGGGGTGCAGCAGTCCGAGCACCGGATGCTGCCACCGGATGAGCGCCTCCCACCCGACGACGGCTTCGTCTTTCAGCGACGACTGGGGCTGATACAGGAGCGTGAATTCGTCTCGTGCGATCGCTCCCAGGATCTGGCGGCCGAGGAAACGACGGGACGCCGAGTGCTCGAGCAGCCCCTCGCGGTAGCGCATGGCCTCGGTGGCCCCGCGTTCTTTGGCGTCGTACATGGCGGCGTCCGCCCGCACCAGCAGCTCGGAGATGTCGCTCGCATCCGCCGGGAACCGGGCGACTCCGATGCTGGCGGGAACGATGCTCGATCTCCCGTGGAAGAGCACCGGCTCGCGCATCGCGGTGGTGACTCCGTCGATGAAGTCGTCAACGGCTCGGGAGTCCGGGGTCAGCGCTGCGGCGGCGAACTCGTCGCCG
>NZ_LDRK01000165.1 GCF_001477055.1 Leucobacter chromiiresistens | reverse complement strand
CCGCCAGCAGGGCCTTGATCCATGCAGGGTTGAGCTGAGGCGCTTTGCCGCCGTTGAACCGGAAGGCGATGGGGGCGTGCTCCGAGATCCACACCTCGTGGCGCCCGCTTCCCCGGTTCGCGTCGACCGACCAGCTCAGGAAGAATCCCTCGCGTTTCGAGAGCTTCATCCCCATCACCGTCTTCAGATGAGCGAGCGTGCGATCTTCGAACTCGTATTCACGGCCACCGTGCAGCATGTATCCCATACAGCAAGTGTCACATAATTTAAGCAAGTGAGAAAGCAACTTAATGACAATTTCACTCGAATCCGCGTGATGGTGCGCCATGCCACCGGAAAAGACCGCGAGAACTCGCGAGTGTCGCCGCATTTCCGTCACCGCTGCGACTCCCCGGAGTACCGCTCGAGCGCGATGACGGCGCGGCGAGCCGCCCGAGCAGGTGGACGTACAATCGCAGAGGGGATCGACGGCTACGAGACGCGCAGCCGCAGTGGAGAGATCGGTGGGGCGGTCGCATCAATATCGGAGAGGCCGCAATGAACAGCGATGCCGAAATGTTCCGCTACCTCGTCGAGGCGGTGCAGGACTACTCGATCTACCTGCTGTCGCCGGGTGGCATCGTGACCACCTGGAACGCCGGTGCGGAGCGCATCAAGGGATATCGACCGGATGAGATCATCGGGAAATCCTTCGAGACGTTCTTCACGGGCGAAGATCGCGCAGATGGCCTCCCCGGTCGCGTCCTCACGGTCGCGAGACGCGAGGGTCGCTTCGAGACCGAGGGGTGGCGGATTCGCAAAGACGGCTCGCGGTTCTGGGCGCATGTCACGGTGAACGCCGTGCGCGACGACCGGGACGACGTGATCGGCTTCGCGAAGATCACGCGCGACGTGACGGTGGCGCGAGAGGCGTCGAATGCGCTCAGGCGGGCGGCGTCGACCGACCCGCTCACCGGAATGTGGAACCGCTCGGCGTTCCTCTCCGAGCTCGGCCAATGGTCCGCTGATGCCGCGCCGTTCGCGGTCGCGCTCATCGATCTCAACGACTTCAAGCGGATCAACGACACGCTCGGCCATGCAGCCGGCGACGAACTGCTGCGGGGCACCGCAGAGAATCTGCACCGCAGGCAAGAGCTCGGCATCGTGACCGCGCGGCTCGGCGGCGACGAGTTCGCCGCCGCAGCGCTGACCCCTGTCTCTTCTACCCATCTTACGCTGCCGACGAACCACCCTTTTGAACTCTAGGTGGTG
>NZ_LDRK01000164.1 GCF_001477055.1 Leucobacter chromiiresistens | reverse complement strand
CGGTCGCGGCGGCGTCGCCCTCCGCCGTCTGATCGGGGGATCCGGGCGACGCAGGCTCCGAGGCGAGCGACGGCGTATCGGCCGCCGGCCCGGCGATCAGGTCGCGGTAGATCACGGGCCCGACGATGGCCGCGGCGACGGCGAGCACGACGACGCCCGCGCCGACGCCGATGAGGACCTTCTGGGACTGCTTCACGGTGTCTCCCGGGGATCGGCGCGGAGGGGCCTCGCGCTGCGGTCGGCCGAACCCCACCGCGGCGTCTGCCCGCTGCGGTGGACCCGGCCCTCTGACGTCCACTCTGGCAGCGCGCGCCCGGAGGACGCCCGGGGAAGGCCGGGAGGATGCTGGGAGAGGTGCGCGGTCGGTGCGCGGTCGGTGCGCGGGCGGTGCGCGGGCGGTGCGCGGG
Source organism: Leucobacter chromiiresistens (assembly GCF_001477055.1). Taxonomy (GTDB): domain Bacteria; phylum Actinomycetota; class Actinomycetes; order Actinomycetales; family Microbacteriaceae; genus Leucobacter; species Leucobacter chromiiresistens_A. The sequence continues at coordinate 2,155 of NZ_LDRK01000164.1, read as the reverse complement.
CGGTGCGCGGGCGGTGCGCGGGCGGGATCGGCGCGCGTCAGAGCGCCGCGAGCAGGGACTTCCAGTGCGCGCGCCACTCCTCGATGCGATCTCCGTCCGCGAGGCCGTCGTGGCTGACCGCCAGGGTCGTCTTGTCGCCCTTCGGGGTGGCCGACACCTCGACCCGGCCCGCGCCCTCGAGATCGAAACGCCGGAAGCTGCGCTTCTCGGTGCGCGACGTGCGCGGAGACGATACCGCGTGGCCGAGGTGCTCGGGCAGGGAGCCGTGCGCCGCGCTCCAGGCCTCGATTGCGGCGTCTCGGTCGGTCGGCAGTGTGCGGCTCGCGCTGACGCGGAAGGTTCCGGTCGACGACTGCCCTGGCACCCGCATGCCGGCCTGCTGCTCGTAGGCGATCGCGATGGCCTGCGCCCACCAGTCGGGATTGCCGAGGTCGTCGGTGAGGGCCGCTCGAGCGATCTTCGCGATGGCGGGATGCTGGAGTGTGGGCGCGCCCTGCGCCTCGAAGAGCGCCACCCACGCGCTCCACTCGCGCCCCGTCGCCCGCTCGATCGCGGCCACGCTCTCGGGTCTGGTGCGGTTCGCCTCGTTCATGGGCCGCCTTTCGCTGATCGCCGTCGTGCACTGCGCTGCCGCGCTGCGCTGCGGTGCGGTGCGGTGCGCTGCCGCGCTGCGCGCTGCGCGCTGCGCGTTGCGGTCAGTGTAGCGTCGCGGCGCATGCTTGAATAAGGGGCATGGAGGCATCGGGGGCGGGGCGCGAGGGGCGCCGCCATGTCGAGCACGTGTCGTCGCAGCACCGGCCCGCCGGCATCGCCGACTCGCAGTGGCCCGCCGATGACGCGGGGTCGTCGGCCGAGCCGCAGGAGTACCGGGTCGACCTCGAGCGCATCCGCTTCTCCTCGTACTTCGCCCGGCTCTCCGACGTGACACAGGTGGTGCCGCAGACGGGGGTGGGGCCGGTGATGCACAACCGGCTCACGCACTCGCTCAAGGTGAGCGCTGTGGCGCGGGTGATCGCGGCGCAGCTCGCCGGGCGCGCCGCCCGCCACGCCGACTTCGTGCGCGGCGATCTCCCCGAGGACGACGGGGTCGGCGCGATCATCGCCCGCCTCGGCGGCTGCGACACGATCGTCGCGCAGGCGGCGGCGCACGCCCACGATCTCGGGCATCCGCCGTTCGGGCATCTCGGCGAACGGGTGCTCGACCGGGTGGCGCGGGATCGGCTGGGCCTCGCCGAGGGGTTCGAGGGCAATGCGCAGAGCTTCCGCATCCTGACGCAGCTCGACACGCTCGGTCGCGACTTCCCGGGCCTGAACCTCACGGCGGCGACGCGCGCGGCGACGTTGAAGTACCCGTGGACGCGCGGGGCCTGGGTCGGCGTCTCGACGAATGACCGTGCGGTGCCCGATCGCCCCCGCGGCGTCGGAGTCGATGCGGAGAACGGCGCCGAGAAGTTCTCCGTGTACGCGCTCGACGTCGCCGAGATGGAGACGGCGCTCGCCCCATTCCCGCACATCGCTGACGGCGTGCAGACGGTCGAGTGCGCGGTCATGGATCTTGCCGACGACATCGCTTACGCGGTGCACGATCTCGACGACTTCACGCGGGCGGGGGTGCTGCAGCAGTCGTCGGTCGCCGGCGAGTTCCGCGCGTGGCTCGACCATGCGGGAGCCCTGGCCGGTGAGCCCGATGCCGCGGTGCGATCGGAGTGGCGCACCCCGGGGCGGTCGCTCGAGCTGCTCTGGCGGCGGTTGCACGCGAAAGACGGCTGGATCGCGGATCGCGATGCGTTCCGCGCCGCCGTGCGTCGGGTGAGCGAGGAGGTGGGGGAGACCCTCCTGGCGGCCCCCTACGACGGCGGCATCGACAGCGAGCGATCCGTCTCCGATTTCACGCGGCGCTGGATCGACCATCTGCGCACGTCGATCGTGGTGGAGGAGCGCCCGCACGTGCGCAGCGGCCACGTGCGCCTGAACACGCAGGCATGGCACGAGGTGATGGTGCTGAAGTTCGTGCACGCGCACTTCGTGCTTGAGCGGCCTGAGCTCGCGCAGCCGCAGCGGGGGCGGGCGCGCGTGGTGGAGCAGCTCGCCCTGGGGTTCGACGCCTGGCTGGCCGACCCCGACGACGCGGGGCGCGCGCCGCGACGTCTGCTCG
>NZ_LDRK01000163.1 GCF_001477055.1 Leucobacter chromiiresistens | reverse complement strand
GTCTCGTGGGCTCGGGTATACCACGCGCACACCACCGGGTACGCGTCGCTGGTCGCGGCGGCCGCGGCCCGGGACCACGACGCCGCGTTCCTGCTCACCGAGCACAACCTCTACGTGCGCGACACCGTCAACACCCTCCTGGGCCGGAACATGGCCCTGCCGGTGCGCACCGGGGACTACCGGGACTTCGAGGCGGTCACGCCCGTGCAGCGGGCGTGGATGGCCTGGTGGATCGAGATGGGCCGGTTCTGCTATCCGAGCACGGATCGCATCACCTACCTGTACCCCAAGGCGGTGGAGGAGGCGCGGGGACTGGATGCTCCGGTGGATGACCCCGGGCGGGTGAGCATCCTGCCCAACGGGACGGTGCTCTCCGAGTTCAACGAGCAGTACGCCCTGCGCCTGGAGGAGACGCAGCGGATCGCTGCCCTGACCCCGGAGGGGGCCGCCCGACGCACCTGGAAGCTGGTGTTCATCGCCCGCGTGGTGCCCATCAAGGGGCTCGCGGACCTGCTGGATGCCCTGCACCTGCTGATCTCCCGCGGGGTGGAGGACTTCACCCTGGATGTGCTGGGGCCCACGGATCACGTGCCGGAGT
>NZ_LDRK01000162.1 GCF_001477055.1 Leucobacter chromiiresistens | reverse complement strand
TCGGCGAGCTCGGGCAGGCGATTCGCCGCCTTCCTCAGAATATGCGACTCCATGAATCCGCCGGCGGTGGGCAGCGGGTGCAGCGTCACGAGCGTGGCCTGCGGCTCCCGGTCGAGCGGCATCGCCAGCTCGCCGTAGAGGGTGAGACCGTCCGCCGTGCGCAGTTCGATGTCCTCTCGCCGCGACCGCAGCACAGTATTACTCGAGATCTCCACCATCGTCCGCATCCTCCGCTTCGCTCCAGCCGACCCGACCAGCCTATCCGGAGACCGGCGCCGGCTCTGGCAGGATGGACTCCATGGCACTCACTGCAGCAGCTGACGGCTCAGCACTCGGCAATCCCGGACCGGCGGGGTGGGCCTGGTACGTCGACGACGATCAGTGGCGAGCCGGCGGATGGCCGCGCGCCACCAACAACCAGGGCGAGCTGATGGCGGTGCTCGACCTGCTGCTCGCTACAGAGGATCGTGCCGATGAATCGTTGCGCATCCTGTGCGACAGCCAGTACGTGATCAATTCCGTGACGCAGTGGATGGCGGGGTGGAAGCGCAGAGGCTGGCGGAAGGCCGACGGCAAGCCGGTGCTCAACCGCGAACTGCTCGAGCGCCTGGATGCGGCGATCGCCG
>NZ_LDRK01000161.1 GCF_001477055.1 Leucobacter chromiiresistens | reverse complement strand
GGAGCGCGTCGTGCGCGAGCGCATGACCACGCAGGACATCGAGGCGATCACGCCGAACACCCTGATCAACACGCGGCCCGTGCTCGCGGCGATCAAGGAGTTCTTCGGCACGTCGCAGCTGTCGCAGTTCATGGATCAGAACAACCCGCTCGCGGGCCTGACCAACAAGCGCCGCCTCTCCGCGCTCGGCCCCGGCGGTCTCTCCCGCGACCGCGCCGGCGTCGAGGTGCGAGACGTGCACCCGTCGCACTACGGCCGCATGTGCCCGATCGAGACCCCGGAAGGCCCGAACATCGGCCTGATCGGCGCCCTCGCGACGTTCGCGCGCATCAACGCCTTCGGGTTCATCGAGACGCCCTACCGCCGTGTCGTCGACGGCAAGGTCACCGACCAGGTCGACTACCTCACCGCGCACGAGGAGGACGAGTACCTCATCGCGCAGGCCGGCGCGCCGCTCACGCAGGACGGCGCCTTCGCCGAGAAGCAGGTGCTCGCACGCCCCCGCGGCTCCGAGGTCATCATGGTCGACGCCGAGCGCGTCGGCTACATGGACGTCTCGCCCCGCCAGATGGTGTCGGTCGCGACCTCGCTGATCCCGTTCCTCGAGCACGACGACGCGAACCGCGCGCTCATGGGCGCCAACATGCAGCGTCAGGCCGTGCCGCTGGTGCGCAGCGAATCGCCGGTGGTCGGCACCGGCATGGAGGGCTACGCCGCCATCGACGCGGGTGACGTGATCACCGCGGCGAAGTCGGGCGTGGTCGAGGAGGTCTCGGCCGACTTCGTCACCATCCAGGAGGACGAGGGCGGCACGAAGAGCTACTTCATGCGCAAGTTCGACCGCTCGAACCAGGGCACGAACTACAA
>NZ_LDRK01000160.1 GCF_001477055.1 Leucobacter chromiiresistens | reverse complement strand
GTCTCGTGGGCTCGGGGGTGCTCATCGGCTCTGCTCCTTCGGGTTCTGCGACGACTCGGCGGCCTCCAGCACGAGGCGGGCCATCTGCTCGGCGGCATCGCGCACCCCGAGGCGGCTCGCGGCGCGGCTCATCCGCTCCAGGCGCTCGGGGTCCTGGGCCAGCGGCAGGACGTGGTCCAGGAACCAGCCGGGGGTGAACTGCGCGTCCGGGACGAGCAGGGCGGCGTCGGCGGCCACGAGGGATTCGGCGTTCAGGGCCTGCTCCCCATTGCCGATGGGCAGGGGGACGAAGACCGAGGGGCAGCCCACGGCCGCGGCCTCGCTGACGGTCGCCGCTCCCGCCCGGGCCACCAGCAGGTCCGCGGCGGCGTAGGCCCGGTGCATCCCGTCGACGAATTCGACCTGGTGGTAGCGGGGGGCCTGCACCGGCTGGCCCTGATCGTCCAGCAGCTGCTTGCCGCGCCCGGTGATGTGCAGCAGCTGCACCCCGGCCTGGCGCCAGGCGGGGGTCTGCAGGACCGCCCGCAC
>NZ_LDRK01000016.1 GCF_001477055.1 Leucobacter chromiiresistens | reverse complement strand
ACCGCGAGCTCCGGTGCGGGAGTGCCGTCGACGGCGAAGTCGAGGCCGAGGAACATGCCGACGCCCTTCGCGGCGCGCACGAACTCGTGCCGCTCGGCCAGCGCAGCGAGCCGGGCGCGCGCCTGCAGGCCGAGATCGCGCGCCTGCTCGCGGAGCCCGCGATCCTCCATCTCGAGCAGCACGGCCTCGCCGACCGCCGCCGAGACGGGATTGCCCGCGAAGGTGTTGAAGAACTCGTTGCGCGATCCGAACGCGTCGAGCACGCCCTCGCTCGTGACGACGGCTGACATCGGGTGGCCGTTGCCCATCGGCTTGCCCATCGTCACGAGGTCGGGTGCGAGCCCCGCGTACTCGTGCCCCCACATGTGACTGCCGGTGCGGCCAAAGCCGCTCTGCACCTCGTCGGCGATGACGAATCCGCCCGCGGCGCGCACCCGATCGGCGATGCCCGTCAGCAGGCCCCGGGGAACGCGGGGCATCCCCTCCGTCGAGAAGAGCGGATCGAAGAGGCAGGCCGCGACGCCGAATCCGGCCTCCTGCAGCGAGGAGATCGCGGCATCCACCTGCGCCAGGGCTTCTGCGAGCACGACGGCTTCGGCCCGCGCGTCGCGGTCGAGGTCGGGGATGCGGATCGCGCGCACGTGCGCGCCGAGGGGCTCGCGCGTCTCCAGGCCCGTCGTCATCTCGGCGAGCGCGATGGTGGTGCCGTGGTAGCTGTAATCGGAGACGAGCACGCCCGTCGCTCCCGAGAGCTGCCGCGAGATGCGCAGCGCGAGCTCGTTCGCCTCGGAGCCCGAGTTGCCGAAGAACACCCGGTCGAGGTCGTCCGCGAACGTCGCGAGCAGCCGCTCGGAGTAGTCGATCACGCGCTCGTTGAGGTACCGGGTGTGCACGTTGAGCGTGGCCGCCTGATCGGCGAGCGCGCGCACCACGCGCTCGTTCGCGTGCCCCACGTGCGGCACGTTGTTGTAGCCGTCGAGGTAGCGCTCGCCGGAGGCCTCGGTGAACCAGACGCCACGCGCCGAGACGAAGTGCAGCGGCTCGCGGTAGAAGAGCGGGGAGTAGGGGCCGATCGTGCGGGCGCGGCGGGCGAGGAGGTCTGCGGTGGAAGACATGGGGTCCTAACGGGTTCGAGATGCTGGAGCGAGTGCGGGGGAGCGCGGCGCGGGATCGGTCAATCGTCGAGGAGGCGCCGGGCGAGACGGACCACGTGCGGCAGCACCGTGCCGGCGTGCCACTCGGCGGTGGGTTCGCCGCGACGATCCGCGGACCAGCCGAGGTAGGTGAGCCCGCGGGCGAGGAGGACCGCTGGGAACACGTCGTGATCGGCCGCGTCGAGCGGCCGAACGGATTCGTACCCCGTGAAGAGTGCACAGCGGTACTCCGCCGCACGCGGGTGCGGGGTGAAGAAGTAGAGAGCGGTGGCGAGGTCGAACAGGTGCCACCCGGCTGCGAAGTCGTCGAAGTCGATGATCACGAGCCCCGTCTCGGTGCGGAGCACGTTCTCGGGGGTGAGATCGGCGTGGATCGGGCCGAAGCGATGGGCGGGGGTGCCGTAGGCGTCGAGCCGCGCGCGCACCCGCTCGATCGCACGGGCGACGAGCGCACGATCCTCGCCCGCGAGCTCGGCGAGGCGGAGCGGGTCGCCCCAGGCGGGCTCGCTCCCGATCAAACCCTCGAGATCCCAGTCGTCGCGCGGCACCGCCATCGTGTACCCGGAGCGCTCGGTGGCGGCGTGCAGTTCGCCGAGGAGCCGCCCGAGTCGCCGGAAGTCGGCGGGGTCGAGGTCCGCGGTGCCCGCCACCGCAGAGCGCTCGTCGCCGAACATCCCCGAGTTCGGGATCAGCCGCTGGAGGTCGACCTGGTGGCGGCCGCCCGTGCGCGCATCACCCACGACCACGAATCCGCTGCCGTCCGGGGCCGGGATGAACTCGGGCACCGACACCCCCTCGGCGTGGAGCGCGCGCACGAAGTCGAGTTCGCAGGCGAGCTCCGCGTCGGAGTGGTAGCCCTGCCGGTGCACGCGGACCACGTACGCCAGCCCGTCGGCATCGAGGCGGTAGACGAAGTTCTCGCGGTTCTTCAGCAGCACCAGGGGTGCCGAATCGTCGAACCCCCACTCCGAGAGTGCTGCGCGGGCAAGGCTCTCGGCGATCTCGAGCGTCACTGCGGGCATCGGCGTCCTTTCGTCGGGTTCGCGACGGCCTCGATCGGCGAACTGTACTCAGAGTATAGAAACTATACGCAGCGTTCACAAGCGTGCTCCCGGCTTTGTAGACTGGTGCGCGTGACCCCAGCAGCGCCTCCGACGGATGGGCCTGGGCCCGCGACCCGCGGGCCCAGCCCGCGCGAGCGACGGCAGGAGCGCACCCGGCACGACCTCGTCGACGCCGTGCTCGCGATCATCGCCGAGCGCGGCCTCGCCGACACCACCATCGAGCGCGTGTCGGAGGTGTCGGGCATCTCGCGCGGAACCGTGTACGCGCACTACCCGGGCGGACGCGACGCACTGCTCCGAGACGCATACGCGCGACTCGGGCGCGACCTCGTGGAGCGCACCCGCGCCGCAGCCGATGCGGCGGGCGAGTGGCGCGACCAGCTCTCAGCGCACGCGCGATCCCTGTTCGACCTCGCCGCCGACTCCCGGCTCGGGCACTTCTACAACGTCTCCGGGCCGACGCTCGTCGTCGACGGCGCCGAGCGCGGCATCGGGTCGGGGGCCAGCGCGTCGATGATCGCCGACGCACTCCGCGAGGCGCAGAGCCGCGGCGAGGTGGCGGCCGACGTCGATGCGCATGCGACCGCGCTGCTGCTCGTCGGCGCGCTCCGCGAATCGGCGATCCGCATCGCCTCGGCGCCCGCGGAGTCGGACGCGTGCTTCGCCGCGTTCGCCCGCCTCGTCGACGGTCTCGCCGCGCGCTGACCGCGGGGTGCGCGGCGGGGGCGCGCCGCCGTCGTGCGCGGGCCGCCGTAGGCTCGATCGTACGTCGACGATTCCAGCCCTCACCGGCCCGCTCGCCGCTCGACGCGGCGCCGATCGGATCCATCCATCTGCAGAAGGACCTCTCATGACCGCACCCCTCATCACCCCCGACTTCGAGTACTGCTTCGAACTGCGCGTCGCCGTCGACGACGCCTTCCCGATCGGCGGCTCCACGCCCGAGGAGGGCCTGCATTTCGCGCCGATCACGGGCGGCACGTTCGCAGGCCCGCGGCTCGCAGGCCGGATCCTGCCGGGCGGGGGGGACTGGTGGACCGGCCGCGGCCTCACCGTGCGCCTCGACGCGCGCTACGTCATCGAGGCCGAGCTCGGCGACGGCGCCACCGCCGCCGTCGACGTGGTCAATCGCGGCTACTGGCGCACCGACGAAGCCGGGATCACCCGGCTCGAGGCGGGCGAGGAGCTCGACGAGCGCCAGCTCTACTACCGCACGGCATTCGTCTTCCAGACCGAGCACCCCGCACTCGAGTGGCTGACCGCTTCGCAGTTCATCGGCTACGCGCGGCCCGAACCGGGGCACGTGGTCATCCGCGTGTTCCGGGTCGTCTAGCCGGCGCTCCGCAGGGATTCTCGGAGAGACGACACAGCAGCCCCGGCCGACTACTCCGCGTCGGCGGGCACGTCGAGGCCGTTCACCCGCTGAATCTCGCGCTGGTACTCGGCGACCACGCTGCGCGACACCCGGCAGTCCAGCAGAATCGTGCCGTAGGCGCCGGCCTCCGTCCAGGTGCGCAGGGCGTCGAGGTCGCGCAGGCTGCGCACGCGCACTCCCGTCGCACCGAGTGCTGCGGCCACGCCCGCGAAGTCCACCTCGGGAATCAGCATGGGCTCCTGGTCGAGCCCCATCTCGCCGTAGAGGTGCACCTCCGCACCATAGGCGCCGTCGTTCCAGACGACGATGATGCAGCTGGAGGCGGATCGGATCGCGGTCTCGAGGTCGGCGAGCGCCATGAGCCCGCCGCCATCGCCCGTGCTGAGCACGGTCGTCGTGCCCGGAACCGCTGCGGCGACGCCGGCCACCGTCGAGAAACCGAGACCGATCGTCTGATAGGCAGTGCCGACCATGATCATGCGCTCGGGCGATGCGACGGGCCAGTACATGTTCGCCCAGCCGAGGAAGTGGCCTCCGTCGGTCGTCACGTGACGTTCGGCGGGGAGGAGCTCGCCGATGCGCGCGGCCACGGTGCGAGGATCGAGTCTGCCGTCGGGGCACACCCCGCCCGGAACGCCCGTGGTCCGCTCTCGCAGCGCTCCGCCGGGTTCGAGCCCCGCGATCGTCGTGCGCCACCCCGTCGCGGTCCCCTCGGCCTCCGCTGCGCCCTCGGCTCCCGCGGCGCCCTCGGCGCTCTCGCGCACGGCGATGATTCCGGCGGTCAGCTGCTGCAGCACATCGCGGGCGTCGCCCTGCAGCAACTGGTGCGTGATCGGGCGATTCGTCTTCGGAGCGGCGACCTGCTCTGCGTCAACGCGGATCACTGTCGTACCCGCGCCGAAGAGATCGCCGAAGCGCATGGTGAACTGGTTGAGGCTCGCTCCGACGACGAGCGCGACATCAGCCGACGCGATCACCTCCATCGCCTGACGCTGGCCGAACCCGCCAGTGACGCCCAGGTCGAAGTCGTGTTCCGGGAAGATGCCGCGCCCGAGTGCCGTCGTGGCGGTCGGTGCACCGAGAACGGAGGCGATCCGGCCGAGCTCGACGGCGGCCCCCGAGAGGTGAGCCCCGCGCCCGGCGATGACGAGCGGGCGCTCGGCCTCGAGCAGGGCGTCGACGGCGAGCTCGATCTGGTGGTCAGCGGGGCGAGGATGCGGTGCGGCGGCGGAGGAGGCGTCCATCGCCTGGCTCATGTCGCGGCGCTCCGGTTGCGGCGCGGGTTCGAGGCCCGACACCGAGGCCGAGAGCGCGGCGAGCACGGCCGGGTCGGAGAGATCGACGCCCGGCGAACTCGGCGCGCTGGAAGCCCCGGATCCGGCGGCGCTCGCGTCGACGACCGGCGTGTTCACGAGGTCGTAGGGGATCGCGAGCACGACGGGCCGCCGCACGCGCAGCGCGTAGGCCGTCGCGCGTTCGACGGTGCGCGCGACGTTCGTCACCGACAGCGTGTGGGTGCGGATGCCCAGCGCGGCAGCGAGCATCTCCTGGTCGACGTCCCAGGGGCGCGGCCCGGTGCTCGGAGCGTCGCCGACGACGACGAGCATGGGCGTGCGCGCCTGCGCGGCCTCGGCCAGTGCGGTCAGCGTGTTCGTGAACCCGGCGCCGTACGTGGTGGTGGCGATCGCGAGCTCTCCGCTCACCCGCGTGTAGGCGTCGGCGGCGGCCACGGTGCCGGCTTCGTGCCGCACGGCGACGTAGCGCACGCCGAGATCTCCGAGCTGCTCGATGAGGTGGGCGTTGCCGTTGCCCATCAGGCCGAACGCCACGCGGGAGTGGGGAGCGAGAGCGGTGGCGAGCGCGCGCACCAGAGTCGTGTCAGACATCACAGGTCCTTCGAGAGGGTATACGAGATACAGGGAACCGTGTATGTCTCGCCGGGCGGCGTCGCCCTGGCAGCAGCGCCCCTTTTTCGAGCGCCTTCCCCGGCAGGGCCGGAGGAGACCCGACCGAGCTGGACTCCTTCATCTTAGTGAGCCGCGCAGCCCCGCGGAACACGCTGCCGCGAACCCGCGCAGCCCCCGCGGAATCCCGCGCAGCCTACCGGTAGCTCTGCGCGATGCGCTCGGCGGCCTCCTGCAGCGCATCGACGACCTCCCCGATCGTCTCGGGCACTTTGAAGTGCACGACGGCGATCGCGGCCGGCGGCTCGCCGGCGATACGCAGCGGCACCGCGATGCCGGTGACGTCGTCGATCACTTCGGCTCGGCTGAGGGCGTACCCCCTCCGGCGCGCCTCGCTGCCGGCGCGGCTCATCTCCGGGTCGCCGAGATAGGCCTTCCGCTCGGCGCGCGTCAGCGACGACTCGATGGCGTGCCCCGGCGCGCCGCGGTGCAGCGGGTGCCGCACTCCGGGGTTGCGCGCGATGGTGGCGGCGACGTTCGACGGCTCGGCCGTCACCAGGGTGACCACCTCGTCGGCGTCGAGCACGGTGACGAACGTGGTCATCCCGAGTTCGTAGGCGAGCTCTGTGATCACCGGCATGGCGGCGGTGTGGAGCGCCGGGGCGACGCCGCGGGCGAGCACGGTGAGCTTGGGGCCGAGTCGGATCAGACCCGCTTCGTCGCGCACCACGAAGCGGTGCTGCTCGAGGGTGCGCAGGATCCGGTACGCGTTGGAGCGGTGGACGTCGAGCCCGGCCGCGAGTTCTGCGATCGACATCGGCGACTCGGCCTCGGCGAGCAGTTCGAGCGCGCGCAGGCCGCGGGACAGTGTCTGGGAGCCGGCGGTGGGGCCGGTCTCGCTCGCGGGGGTCATGGTTTCTATTCTGTCGGATGCGAAGTCGTGGGAGTGTTGCGCGGGGGCGGCGGGCGACATATTCTTTCTGTGCAGTATTCAGACTGAGTGTTCATATAGTGAACACCGCAGCGCGGCGCAGGTCGCGGTAGTGAGGAGAAACAGTGCAGTTCCATCACCACGGGTACGTCTCGACCGATCCGCGCATCCTTCCCGCAGCGGGCGTGGGCGTCGACCGTCCGGCCGACCTGCCCGAGCAGATCGACGTGCTGATCGTCGGCTCCGGGCCCGCCGGCATCGTCACCGCCGCACAGCTCGCGCAGTTCCCGAACGTCGTGACCCGCGTCGTCGAGCGCCGCGAGGGGCGGCTGGTGCTCGGGCAGGCCGACGGCATCCAGGCCCGCAGCGTGGAGACCTTCCAGGCGTTCGGCTTCGCGCGGCAGATCATGGAAGAGGCGTACCAGATCACGGAGACCGACTTCTGGAGCCCCGATCCCGAGAACCCGGCCGAGATCGTGCGCAGCTCCGTCACTCCCGACGACCCGAAGGGCATCAGCGAGTTCCCGCACCTGATCGTGAACCAGGCCCGCGTCATCGACTACTTCGCAGAGTACGCCCGACGCGCTCCGGCTCGGGGCGACATCGACTACGGCTACGAATTCGTCGACCTGGAGGTGACCGGGGAGGGGGAGTACCCGGTGAGCGTCACGCTCCGCAAGATCTCGGGCTTCACGGGAGCCGGCATCAACGCCGCGAAGGTGAACGACGACGAGGGCCAGGCGGTGACGGTGCGCGCCAAGTACGTGGTCGGGGCCGACGGAGCGCGATCCTCGGTGCGCCGCTCGATCGGCGGATCGCTCGCCGGATCATCGTCGCTGCACGCGTGGGGCGTGATGGACGTGCTCGCCACCACCGACTTCCCCGACTACCGCAAGAAGTGCATCATCCACTCGGCGGCCGGCAGCATCCTGCACATCCCCCGCGAGGGCAGCCATCTCGTGCGCATCTACGTCGATCTCGGGGAGACCGACGAGCACGATGCCGGGCAGGTGCGCGGCACCTCGCTCGACGAGATCATCGCGCGGGCGAACGCGATTCTGCACCCGTACACGCTCGACGTGCGCGATGTGCCGTGGCACAGCGTGTACGAGGTGGCGCACCGCCTCACCGATCGGTTCGACGACGCGGCGACCTCGCCCGACGGCAAGGGCCGCGTCTTCCTGATGGGAGACGCCTGCCACACGCACAGCGCCAAGGCCGGGCAGGGCATGAACGTGTCGATGCAGGACGGGTGGAACCTCGGCTGGAAGCTCGGCTACGTGCTCGAGGGGCGGAGCCCGGAGTCGCTGCTCAAGACCTACTCCGACGAGCGCTGGGTGACGTCGAAGAACCTCATCGATTTCGACCACCAGTGGTCGACGCTGATGGCGAAGAAGCCCGAGGAATTCGCGTCACCCGACGAGGTGGCCGAGTTCTACGTGCAGACCGCCGAGTTCCCGGCGGGCTTCATGACGCAGTATACGAACCCCATGCTCATCGGCACCGACGCGCATCAGGAGCTCGCGAGCGGATTCACGCTCGGCAAGCGCTTCAAATCCGTGCTGACGACGCGCGTGTCCGACGCGGTGGATGTGCACCTCGGCCATCACCACCGCGCCGACGGGCGCTTCCGCATCTACGCCTTCGCCGACGCGGAGGGCGAGCGCCTCGACGCGTGGGCGCGGTGGATGCTGGAGGACGCCGAATCGCCGCTCGCCCGCTTCACCCCGGCCGATGGCGACATCGACGCCGTGTTCGACGTGAAGGCCGTGTTCCAGCAGCATCACCACGACGTCGACATCGCGCGGGTCTCCCGCCTGTTCCTCCCCGCCTCCGGCCCGTACGGGCTCACCGATTACGAGAAGATCTACGCGGCGCACCCGAGCGACGACATCTTCGAGGCGCGCGGCATCAGCCGCGAGGGCGCCGTGGTGGTCGTGCGGCCCGACCAGTACGTATCCGCGATCTTCCCGCTCACGGCGACGAGTGATCTCGGAACCTACCTGAGCGGCATATTCCTGCCTCAGCGCTGACGCGAAGCCCTGCGCCTCCGGTTGACGGCGGTGGCCGCCCAGGTGACGACCCAGAGCCCGACACCGATCGCGAGGAGGAGCCCGGCGATCTCGTACTGGATCCAGTCCTCGACGCTGCGCGCCCATGGTCCGACCAGGAAGAGGGAGAGCACCGCACCGAGAATCGGGATCAGGGTCGGGGCCCGGAACGCGCCGGGCTCCGACGGCTCGCGCCGCAGCACCAGGAGTGCGATATTGACGACGGCGAACACGCAGAGCAGCAGCAGGCCGGTCGTGCCGCCGAGCGCGCCGACGATGCCGTTGTCGGAGTTCAGATTCACGTAGACGACGAGCCCGATCGCGAGGAGTGTGCTGAAGACGATCGCCACCCACGGCGAACGGCGCTTCGGCAGCACCTTGCTGAGCACCTTCGGCAGCACCTCCTGCTTCGCCATGCCGTAGAGCAGGCGGCTGGCCATGAGCATGTTGATCAGGGCGGTGTTCACCACGGCGAAGACGGTGAGGAAGGGGAAGATGGCGTCGACCGGGATGCCGGGAGCGCCGATCCGCACGACGTCGAGCAGAATGCCGGCATCGGGGTTCTTCGGGTCGAGCAGGTCGCCCGGCGGGATCACCATGATGACGGTGACGGCGACGAGCATGTAGATGATCGCGCAGATGCCGAGCCCCGTGAGCATGATGCGGGGGAAGTCGCGCTGCGGATTCTTGCACTCCTCGACGAGGTTCACCGAATCCTCGAAGCCGACCATTGCGAAGAATGCGATCGCGGTCGCCATGGTGACCGCGGCGAACGCCCCGCGATCCGCGGGCGTCTCGAAGACGACGAGCCGGGAGACGTCGCCGTTGCCCTGAGCGATCGCGATGACGCCGATCAGAATGATGACGGCCATGATCGCGATCGTGACGAGGGTGAGCACGAGATTGAACTTCACGCTCTCGCCGACGCCGCGCAGGTTGATGAACGCGAGCACTAGGATGATCGCGATGGCGGCGAACATCGTCGCCGTCGCATCCTGCGGCACGCCGTCGATGAACTGACTCAGCCCGATGAGCAGGTTCCTGCCGACGAGCGTCGCCGACGTCGCAGCGCTGGTGATGCCCGAGGAGGCGACGGCGAAGGCGATGATGAAGGTCACGAAGTGCACGCGGAATGCCTTGTGCGCGTAGAGGGCCGCGCCGGCGGCCTGCGGGTACTTCGTCACCAGCTCGAGGTACGAGAACGCCGTCAGCGTCGCGATGATGAAGGCGAGCAGGAACGGCAGCCACGCGACGCCCCCGACCTGGCCGGCGACGCGCCCGGTGATCGCGAAGATGCCGGCGCCGATGATGTCGCCGATGATGAGCAGCAGGAGGAGCTTCGGCCCGATGACGCGCTTCAGCCCCTCGCCGTGATCGCGCGGATCGTCGCCGATCGATGCGACAGCTTCGGTGTTCAACTGCGCCATGATGTTTCCTGTCGTGTGCTCGAGAGTCGGGGTGCATCGCTCGCGGCTGCGGCGCCTGTGGAACGATGTGGGGCTACTGTACCGCGCGGGCGACGGCGCCGAGATGAGGCGGCCCATCGAACGGGCCCGTGCCCGGTGCCGCGCCGTCGCGTCCGCGTCCGGCGCGCGGGCACCTGAACGCGCGAACGCCCCGGGATCCGCAGAGAACCCGGGACGCGCGAGGGCCCCGGGATCCGCAGGGGATCCCGGGGCCCTCGAGCGAGCGGTGCGCGTTACTTCGCGGCGAAGCGGAAGAGCTTCTTGTTCGCGAACTCGAGCATGCCCACCTTGCCGAGCTCACGGCCGTAGCCCGACTTCTTCACGCCGCCGAAGGGTACGTCGGCGCCCTCGAGGCCGGCCGCGCCGATGAAGACCATGCCCACGTCGAGCTGGTTGCCCACCTGCTCGGCGCGCTCCAGGTCGTCGCAGATGATGACCGAGCCGAGGCCGTAGGGCGACGAGTTGGCGAGGTCGATCGCCTCCTGGTCGCTCGAGACCTTGTAGAGCTGCGCGACGGGGCCGAAGAGCTCCTGGCTGTAGACGTCCATCGTCGGCGTGATGTTCGTGAGGATCGAGGGGGTGTAGAGGTTGCCGTCGGGGGTGTTGTCGCCGACGAGCACCTCGGCGCCCTGGTCGATCGCTCCCTGCACCTGCGAGGTGAGCGTCTTCGTCGCGCCCGCGGAGGAGAGCGGGCCGAAGTCGCCGGCCTCGTACGACTGGCCGGCGATGGCGGCCTTGTACTTCTCGGCGAACTCGTCGAAGAGCGAATCGATGACGACGATGCGCTTCGAGCCGTTGCAGGCCTGACCCGTGTTCTCCATGCGACCGCCCACGGCGTGCTCGACCGCGTGGTCGAGATCAGCGGTGTCGAGCACCAGGAAGACATCGGAGCCGCCGAGCTCGAGCACGCACTTCTTCAGTGCGCGACCGGCCTGCTCGGCGACGATCGCGCCGGCGCGCTCCGAGCCGGTCAGCGAGACGCCCTGGATGCGATCGTCGGCGATGATGCCCTCGATCTGGTCGTGGGTCGCGAAGACGTTGACGTAGGCGCCCTTCGGGAACCCGGCGTCGAGGAAGAGCTGCTCGAGCGCGAGTGCCGACTCGGGGCACTGCGCGGCGTGCTTCAGGATGACCGTGTTGCCGAGGATCAGGTTCGGCACGGCGAAGCGGGCGACCTGGTAGTAGGGGTAGTTCCACGGCATGATGCCGAGGATCACGCCGGTGCCCTGGAAGCGGAAGAAGCTCTTCAGGCCGTCCTCCACCTCGAGCTGCTCGTCGGCGAGCCACTTCTCCGCGTTCGCCGCGAAGGCGGCGCTGATGGCGCCCGAGAACTCGGCCTCGCCGACCGACTGATCGATGGGCTTGCCCATCTCGCGGTTGATGATCGCGCCGAGCTCGTCCTTGCGCTCCTCGAACAGCTCTGCCGCCCGCTGCGCCAGTGCGGCGCGCTCGGCGACGGTGGTCTTGCGCGACCAGTTCTGGTACGTCTCATGCGCCGACGCGAGCGAGGCTTCGATCTCCTCGGTGGTCGCGTCGGGGTACTCGGCGACTGTCTCGCCCGTAGCCGGATTGATGACGGCGAACGTGCTCATAGGTGACTCACTCCTTAGTGATCGTCGGTGTTGTGCACGCCCAGTCTCCCACACGGGTGGTCCGCAGCACTACCGCCCGGATGGATCGGATCATGCGAATTCGCCGGGTATCGACCGGCCATTTCGAACGTCGATCGGGGGAGGAGCTGCGGAATCCGTCGTGCTGCTCGATGCGGCGCGATCCGGATCACCGGGCCGGGAACCCACTCGGACGGCACTATGATGATCGCTGTCGCACCCCCCGACCTCATAGAGGAGGACCCGCCTTGGCGAAACACACGCTCAGCAATGCCACCGACACCGGGCACATCCACGTCGGCAAGGGCCTGAACCAGAACGCGCTCGGAGTCGTCGGGTCGACGATCATCGGACTCGCCTCTACCGCGCCGCTGTACTCGTTGGCGGCGACGCTCGGGTACGTCATCCTCGCGGTCGGCGCGCAGGCCCCGCTGGTCTTCGTGGTCGCCTGCATCCCGATGGTGTTCGCGGCGTTCGCCTATCAGGAGCTCAACCGCGAGATGCCGGATTGCGGCACGACGTTCGTGTGGGGCGCCAAGGCGTTCGGGCCCGTCGCAGGCTGGATCGGCGGCTGGGCGGTCGCCGTGTCGGCGGTGATGGTGCTCGCCAACGTGGGCGAGATCACCGGCCAGTACTTCTGGCTGCTGCTCGGCAACGAGGAGTTCGCCGACAACCGCGTCGTGGTCGTCGCCACGTCGGTCGTGTTCATGGCGCTCATGACGTTCATCAGCACCATCGGCGTGCAGATCGGCGAGAAGCTGCAGATGGTGCTCATGACCATCCAGATCGTCGCGATGCTGCTCTTCGGGGTGCTCGCGCTCGTGCACGCGCTCGACGGCAGCAACGCCGGCTCCATCGCCTTCGACTGGCAGTGGTTCAACCCGGGCGAGCTCACCTCGTGGTCCGGGTTCATGGAGGCCGTGCTGCTCGCGCTCTTCATCTACTGGGGATGGGATACGTGCCTCGCGCTGAACGAGGAGACGAAGAACCCCCGGAAGACCCCGGGGCGCGCCGCGCTCTCGACGATCGTCGTGCTCATCGTGCTGTACGTCGGCATCTCCGTCGCCGTCATGATGTTCGCGGGCTTCGGCGACACGGGCTTCGGCCTCACCAACGAGGCGAATCTCGACGACGTGTTCACCGTGCTCGGCGGGGCGCTCTTCGGCCCGTGGGGCTGGTTCCTGCTGCTCGGCGTCATGCTGTCGGCGGCCTCCTCGACCCAGACGACGATCCTGCCGACGGCCCGCGGCACCCTCTCGATGGCCGTGTACCGCGCCCTCCCCGCGAAGTTCGCGGAGCTGCACCCGCGCTTCAAGACGCCGTGGTTCTCGACGACCGTGATGGGCGCCGCCGCGATCGTGTACTACGTCGGCATGTCGATCCTCTCGGAGGACATGCTGGCCGACTCGCTCACCTCGATGGGGCTCGCCGTCGCGCTCTACTACGCCATCACCTCCTTCGCGTGCGCCTGGTACTTCCGCGACACCCTCCGCGACAGCGCGCGCAATCTGTGGATGCGCGGCATCCTCCCCGTGCTCGGCGGCCTGATTCTGGCGTACGCGTTCGTGCAGTCGTGCATCGACATGATCAGCGTCGACTACAGCTACACCGTCATCTTCGGCATCGGAGGCGCCTTCGTCATCGGCGTCGGCGCACTCCTCCTCGGATTCGTGCTGATGGGCATCTGGTCGCTGCGCCCCGCGGCGAAGCCGTTCTTCCGCGGCGAGAGCCTCAACCGGGAGACCCCGATCCTCGTTCCCGACGAGTGAGTCGCGATCCGTTACGGCCCGGTCACGGAGTTGCGCGACGCCCGTGACCGTGCCGTAACGCGCCTCCCGTGGAATAGGGGGCATGGGTGAGCGGCTGCAGTGGAAGAAGGTCCTGTCGATCTGGATCGGCATGTACCCCGTCAACGTGGCGACGTCGTGGGTGATCACGATGCTGCCGTGGTGGGGAGGCGTATCGCTGCCCGCGCGATCCGCCATCGTCGTGACCGTCGTCGCCCCGATCATGTGCCTCGTCATGATGCCCGCGGTGACGCGACTGCTGGCCCCGTGGTTGCGGCGCACGCCGGCGCAGTCCCGCATCGAGCGGGAGCTCTGCGCGCGGCTCGACGCCCTGGCCGCTCCGCACCGCGGCGCAGAGGAGGCGGGGCCCTCGCGATCCCGGGCCGGCGACTCCCGCCCGCCGCGAATCCCGCCCGCCGCGACTCCCGCGCACCGGTACCCGCGCACGGGCAGCCTTGAATCCGCTCGCCCCGGCGCGGGACTCCGCTACGCTGAGGAGGACTGCGGGGGCGCAGCGAGTCTCCACGCGAGCGTCGGGAGGTCACGATGGAGCGATTCGACACGGTGGTCGTCGGTGCCGGGGTATCCGGACTGACGGCGGCGAGGTTCCTCGCGAACCACGGACAGCGCGTGGTGGTGCTCGAGGCGCGGGATCGCGTCGGCGGCCGCACCTGCAGCGAGCTCGTCGACGGCGTCGTCACCGACATCGGCGCCTCTTGGATCCACGGCATCGACGACAACGCGCTCTACAGCCTGACGCGGGCGTTCGACATGCACGCGGTCGAGTTCACCGTCGGCAGCTACCAGCCCGACGGGCGGCCGATCGCGAACTACGGCCCCGATGGGGGGCTGCTCGACGATCGAGCTGCGGCGGCCTTCGTCGCCGACCTCCGCGAGGTCGACGCGGTGCTCGTCGCGGTGATCGACGCGGCCCCCGAGGGGTCTTCGTACGCCGACGCCGTCGATCGCGCGCTCGCCGAGTTCGACTGGGAGGATGAGCGCGCGGCGCGCGTGCGCGAGTTCCTGCGCCATCGGTCGGAGGAGCAGTACGGCGTGGACGCGGAGCGCCTCGACGCGCACGGTCTCGACGACGATCAGGTCGAGGGGGACGAAGTCGTCTTCCCGGGAGGGTACGACGCGCTCGCGCGCGGCCTCGCCGCGGAGCTCGACGTGCGCACCGGGCATGTGGTCGGCCGCGTGGCGTGGTCGGATTCCGGGGCGACCGTGGAGTCGGATCAGGGAACGTTCGCGGCGGATCGAGTCGTCGTCACCGTTCCCGTCGGAGTGCTCGGATCCGAAGACTTCGTCTTCGACCCCGCACTTTCCGAGCCGGTCGCGTCGGCGCTCGCCGGACTCGAGATGAACGACTTCGAGAAGGTGTTCCTCCGATTCCCGGAGCGCTTCTGGGACGCGGATGTCTACGCCATCCGCAGACAGGGGCCCTCGGCGCTGTGGTGGCACTCGTGGTACGACCTCACCGACCTCCACGGAGTGCCGACGCTCCTCACCTTCGCCGCCGGACCGAGCGCCCGGGCGACCCGCGAGTGGAGCGACGAGGAGATCGCCGCGTCCGTGCTCGCCTCGCTCCGCGAGATCTACGGCGTCGCCGTGACCGACCCCGAGTCGGTGCGCGTCACGCGCTGGCGCAGCGACCCCTACGCGCGCGGATCGTACGCCTACCTGACGGTCGGTGCGCGACCCGAGGATCATGAAGTGCTGGCGACTCCGCTCGGGGGAGCCGACGGATCGGGCGGCGTGCTCCACATCGCGGGCGAGGCGACGTGGGCCGAGGATCCCGCCACCGTCACAGCTGCGCTCTACTCGGGGCGTCGGGCCGCCGCGCGGATCCTCGACCGCGAGCTCGACTTCGGAGAGCTCGCCCCCGCAGCGCCGGCGTCGACGGCGTCGTAGCCCTGGGCGGGGCCCCGCGCCGGCGCCCCGAGCCGCGCCGCGTGCCGATCCCGGTGTCGATCCCGGTGCAGCGACGTGTGCCGAGCCACACGCAGCGCCGTGTGCCGTGCCGGTGCCGCGCCGCGTGCAGCGCCGCGTGCCGATCGGGAGAGGGCTACGGGAGCGGGATGGTGAGCGTGCCGGTCTCGGGAGGCGGCTCGATGGAGCGGCCCTTGAGGTCGGGCATCCAGCGCAGGGTGGCGACTGCGATGATCGCGCACACGACGAGCAGCCCGGCCGACACGATGATCGCCCCGTGGGCGCCGCCGATGTCGATGGCGATGCCGGCGAACGCCGAGCCGGTGGCGACCCCGACGAGCGTGCCGGTGCCGATCCAGCCGTACGCCTCGGCCGTCTCCGAGAACCGCACCGTCGAGCTGACGATGTTCGAGATCGCCGCGAACGTCGGCGCGGTGCCCATGCCGCCGATGAAGAGCACGGCGCAGAGCCACCAGATGTTCAGGCTCACGAGGCAGGCGGCGGTGCCCGCCAGCACCAGCACGATGCGCAGCGCCGGAGACCACGGGCGCATCTCGCGATGCCCGATGAGGAGCCCGCCGACCAGCGAGCCGCCGGCGAAGATCGCGAGCACCACGCCCGACTCGATGCTGCCGTGACCCCCGTGAGGGCCGGCGAACGCCGCGACGATGCCCGCTTCGATGGCGGCGAACGAGGCGACGAAGAAGAAGCTGAGCACGGTGCCGATGACGACGGTGGGGTAGCGGAGCACGGCGCCGAGGCCGCGCTTCGAGGGGAGCAGCTTCACCTTGCCGAGCGCCGGGCTCGAGATGAACCAGGCGCCGCCGAGCAGCATGAAGGCGGCCGCGACGCACAGGCCGGCCGCGGTGCTGAACTGCGAGGTGACGAACACGGCGACCACCGGGCCGATCACCCAGATGATCTCCTGCGCCGCGGCGTCGAGCGAGAAGAGCGCCTGCAGCTGCTTCCCGGGCACCAGCTTCGGGTACATGGTGCGCACGGCCGGGGTGATGGGCGGCGTCGTCAGCCCGACGAGCAGCGCGATCGCCGTGACCACCGGCAGCGGCAGGTGCACGACGGCGATCACGACGAGCAGCACCGAGCAGGCGATCGAGGTGGCGGTGAGCACGGGGCGCATGCCCCACTTGCCCATCAGTCGGCTGCTCAGCGGGCCGGAGACCGCCTGGCCGATGCTCTGCGATGCGAGCACGATGCCGGCCGAGGTGTAGTCGCCGTATGCCAGCTGGATGTGGAGCAGCACGATGATCGACAGCATGCCGAAGGGGAAGCGCGCCATGAGCTGCGACCCGAGCACGCGGAACACGCCGGGGTTGCTCCCCAGATCACGATACAAGCCCATCAGACGAGTATATGCGTGGTATCGGCCATATTCGAGCCCGCATTCCACTGATTCGCGCGTATTCTCCGTGAAGATCGAGCGAATCCGGGGTGTCGGGCGTGCGGCCCGCGTCGCGCAGGGGATCCGGCTCGCGCGTCGCGCAGGCGGAGCGGCCGCGCGTCGTGCAGGAGATCCGGCGCTGCGCGGATGAAATCCCGCCGCGGCGCCCGCGCGACGCCGGATCTCCTGCGCGAACGCGGTCGAGCAGCAGCGGGCGGGCATACAGCACTGCCGGGCGAAGCGTCGAACGACGGCTCCGCCCGGCAGTGTCGCACCCGGGAGTGCGTGCGGGTCAGCGGCTCGGGCTGCTCGTGGAGTAGACGGTGCCGCCCGAGCTCTGCGCGCGCCGGCCCGACCGACGGCGACCGCCCTCGGCGCCCGAACCGGAACCCTGACGAGACTGACCGCCCTGGCCGCCCTGCTGACCCCGGCCGCCCTGACCGTTCGCCTGCGCCTGGCCGCCCTGGCCGCCCCGGCGCTGCCCGCCGCCGCCCTGAGCGCCGCCGCCCGAGCTCGCCGAGCGGCGCGCCTGGCCGTCGCCCGCCTGACGCTGCCCGGCGCCCGCCGATCCGGCACCGCGACCGCGACCGCCGCGCGAGCGCTTGCGCTTGGCGTTCGCACCCGTGCTCGACCCCTCGCCGGCGGGGGCGTGCCCCGCCGCGCGCTGCTGAGCGACCTGCGCGGCGGCGCGCTTGCGCTCCGTCTCGCGCGGATCGACGCGGGGAGCGAGCTCGCCGATGAGCGCGAGCACCTCGGGATCGATGTTCGCGGCGCTCGGGTTCACCGGGCGCGGCGTGACGCGGATCTTGGCGGCGCGCATGATCTGGCGCATCTCGCCCCGCTGCTCGGGGAGCACCAGCGTGACGACGTCGCCCTCGTTGCCCGCGCGAGCGGTGCGGCCCGAGCGGTGCAGGTACGCCTTGTGCTCGACGGGCGGGTCGATGTGCACGACGAGATCGACGCCGTCGACGTGCACGCCGCGAGCCGCGACGTCGGTGGCGACGAGCACGCGCGCCTCGCCGCTGACGAACTCGGCGAGGTTGCGGTCGCGCGCGTTCTGCGACAGGTTGCCCTGCAGCTCGACCGCGGGGATGCCTGCGGCGGTGAGCTGCTTCGCGAGCTTCTTCGCCTGGTGCTTCATGCGCGTGAAGAAGATGCGGCGGGCGGTGCCCGAGGCGAGCGCCTCGATGAGCGCGTCCTTCTGCTCCTTGCCCGCGACCTCGAAGACGTGGTGGGTGAGCTGCGGCACGGGCGACTCGGCGGAGTCCACGGAGTGCAGGATCGGGTTGTGCAGGTACTTCTTCACGATGTTGTCCACGCCGTTGTCGAGCGTCGCGCTGAAGAGCAGGCGCTGGCCCCGCTGGGGCGTGGCGTTCAGGATGCGCGTGACGACGGGCAGGAAGCCCATGTCGGCCATGTGGTCGGCCTCGTCGAGCACGGTGATCTCCACCGAGCCGAGATCGACGAGTCGCTGCTTCATGAGATCATCCAGGCGTCCGGGGGCCGCGACGACGATGTCGACGCCGCCCTCGAGCGCGACCTCCTGGCGGCGCTGGGGCACGCCGCCGAAGATGGTCGTCACCTTGACGCCCATCGGATCGGCCAGCATCTTGAGCGTCTCGGCGATCTGCGTGACGAGTTCGCGGGTCGGCGCGAGCACGATGGCGCGCGGGCGGCTCGGGCGGCGCTTCCGGGCGGCGTCGTCGGCGAGGTTCGCGACGAGCGGGATGCCGAACGCGATGGTCTTGCCGGAGCCGGTGCGGCCGCGGCCGAGCACGTCGCGGCCGGCGAGCGTGTCGGGGAGCGTGTCGCGCTGGATCGGGAAGGGCGCCGCCTTGCCGTTCTTGGCGAGGGCGTCGGCGATGGGGGCGGGAACCCCGAGCTCCTGGAAGGAGGGCGTCGGGGCGGTGGTCTGTTCGGTCACGGGGACCTTTCGTGCATGGGCGCGAGCCGTGGTCGAGCCCCGAGCGCACGGCTCTGGCGGGCATGACACGCGGCGTCGCGGCCGGATCGGCGAGTGCGCGGTTGCGCATCCGTTCGCCGCAGAGAGTCGGAGGCTCGGCGAGTCGAGGTTTCGACCGCCGCCTGCTGAGCATCAGCGACGCACGAGCCGACTCGGTCGACTCGCAACCGCCAGCTTAGCGGGTCAGTCTGGGAGCGGAGAGCGGCGCGACTTTTCTCCCGTGCGGAAATCCGGGCGATCTTTCGGACGTTTTGTGACGCGACGGCGCGGAAGCGCGGGCGCCGTCTGCCAGCATGAGCGCATGGGACGGATCACGATACGCGATTTCCACGACGACGACCTCGATGCGGTGGTGCGCCTGTGGTGGGAGGCGCACTCCTCGTCGGAGCAGCCCGTGTACTCGCTCGCCGAGGTCACGGCGTCGTGCCGCGAGGATCACGCGGTCGTGGCGGTGCGCGACGAGCACGTGGTGGCCGCGGCGGTCGGGCGCGCGGCGCATGCGCAGGGATGGATCGTGTTCTTCGGGGTCGAGGAGGAGGCGCGCAGCGACAACACCTCGGGCGCGCTGCTCGACGCCCTGGAGCGGAAGATGGCGCCGCTCGGCCTGGGCACGCTCTCCGTGCTCACGCCCGAGAGCAGCCGCATCGATCTGCTCACCTCGAACGGCTTCCAGCTGCAGCACAACCTGCGCTACCTCGAACGGCAGATGCCCGTGCAGCGACGCGAGCTCGAACTGCTGAAGGACCTGGGCGGTCGGATCCTGCCCCGCCATCTGTGGGAGCAGGTCGCCGGCATGCGCCACGAGAAGCGGCTGCTCGAGGAGCGGCTCGTGACGCCGCTCGCGCAGCCCGATCTGGCCGATCGCTACGGCGTCGTACCGCCGCACGCGGTGATGCTGTTCGGGCCTCCGGGAACGGGCAAGACGACGTTCGCGAAGGCGGTGGCGTCGCGCCTCGACTGGCCGTTCATCGAGGTCTTCCCATCGCGGCTCGGCGACGGCGCGACGAGCATGGCCTCGTCGCTGCGCGCCGTCTTCGAGCAGATCGCCGAGCTCGAGCACGGCGTCGTGTTCATCGACGAGGTCGAGGAGATCGCATCGCAGCGGAGCGACCCGCCCACGCCGACGCAGGGAGTCACCAACGAGCTGCTCAAGGTCGTCGCCGACTTCCGCGACCGCGAGGGCATGCTGCTCGTGTGCGCGACGAACTTCGTGCGCGCGCTCGACGCGGCGTTCCTGCGGCACGGGCGCTTCGACTACGTGCTGCCGATCGGGCTTCCCGATGCCGAGGCGCGCGAGGCGATCTGGCGACGCTACGTGCCGTCGAGCGTCTCCGCGGCGATCGACTTCGCGCAGCTCGTACGCGTCAGCGAGGGGCTCACCCCGGCCGACATCGAGTACGCGGCGCGGCGGGCCTCGCAGGATGCGCTCGCCCGCGTGCTCCGGGGCGGGGAGGACGCGGCCGTCGCCGCCGCATCCGCATCGTCGCGCACGGATCTCACGACCGACGACTACCTGTCGGCGCTCTCGGTGACGCGCGCCACGGTGTCGGAGGAGCAGCAGGACGCGTTCCTCGAAGACATCGAGTCGCTCGCACGCCTGTAGCGGGCGTCCGCCGAGCGGAGCCCGGGGCGTCCGACGTGCGATGTCGGGGGTGCCCGGTAGCGTCGGGGGTGCCCGGTAGCGTCGGGGGCCACCGGAAGCGTCGGGGGCGCCCGGCAGCGTCGGGCGAGTCGGCGGAGGTCGCCGTGAACGAGAGGAGCCCGCATGTTCGTGCAGGATCGCCCGGACGGCGCCGGGCAGCGCATCGTCACCAGCGCGAGCGACCTCACGGCGGCGAGTCGCTGCGAATTCGCGTTCCTGAGACGGCTCGACGCGAAGCTCGGGCGCGACGTCTCGGTGCCCCCCGACGACGACCCGATGCTGCGGCGCGCGGCGCGACTCGGCGATGCGCACGAGGAGCGCGTGCTCGCCGCGTACGTCGACCGGTTCGGCGCGGGCGAGGCGGGTGCGCCCGGCGGCGTGGTCTCCGTGCCGCGCCCGCAGTCGATGTCGGCCGACGACCTCGGGGTCGTCGCCTTCGAGACCGTGTCCGCGCTCGCCGGCGGCGCGGAGGTCGTGTTCCAGGCCACCTTCTTCGACCCGCAGCAGCGCGCCGCGAGCGGCGGCGACCCCGAGATCGGATTCGTCGGGTTCGCCGACTTCCTGCGGCGCCGACCCGACGGCCGGTACGAGGTGCAGGACACGAAGCTCGCACGTCGCGCGAAGGTGACCGCCGTGATGCAGCTCGCCGCGTACGCCGAGCAGCTCGAGCGCGTCGGCGTTCCCGTCTCGGAGACGGCGGTGCTGATCCTCGGCGACGGCGCGGAGTCGCGGCATCGCATCTCCGACATCGCACCCGTGTTCCGCGCCCGCCGCGCCCGTCTGCACGCGCTCATCGTCGACCGGTTCCGCGCCGCGGGCGACGACGGCGTGCGGGCGCACGCGGAGGCCGTCGCCTGGGGTGCTGCGGGCATCGTCGCCTGCGGGCGGTGCGAGGTGTGCGCGCCCGAGGTCGAGCGCACCCGCGACCCGCTGCTCATCGCCGGCATCCGCGCGACGCAGCGCGACGCGCTCGTCGCGGCGGGTCTGCGCACGCTCGACCGCGTCGCCGACAGCCTCGGCGCCGCCCGATCGGGCGCGCTGCAGGTCGCCGGCATCGCCGCGCCGGTGCTGGAGCGGCTCGCCGAGCAGGCGCAGCTGCAGCAGCGCGGGGACGCGGCCGATGGGGGATCGGCGCCGCCGTTCCTCGTCACGCGGCCCGAGGCGCTCGCGGCGATTCCCGCCCCCGACGCGGGGGACCTGTTCTTCGACTTCGAGGGCGACCCGCTGTTCCGCGCACCGGGCCCCGACGACACCGCCCGGTGGGGCATCGACTACCTCTTCGGCATGGTCGACGTCGAAGAGCGTTTCACCGCGATCTGGGCGCACGACCTCGCCGCCGAGCGCCGAGCGCTCGAGGAGTTCCTCGCGCTCGTCGCCGAGCGGCGCCGACGATTCCCCGCGATGAAGATCTACCACTACGCGGCCTACGAGCGCACGCACCTCGCCTCCATCGCGGCGCGGCACGGGGTGGGCGAGGCGGAAGTCGATGCGCTGCTGCGCGAGCACGTGCTCGTCGACCTGTACCCGATCGTGCGCGCCGCGCTGCGGGTCGGCACGCGCTCGTACTCGATCAAGAAGCTCGAACCGCTGTACATGGGCGCCGAGCTGCGCGACGCCGGCGGGGTGACGAGCGGCGAGCAGTCGGTGACGGAGTACGCCGAGGCGAGCGCGCAGCTCGTCTCGGACGATCCCGCGGCGCGGGCCGAGGGTCGGCGACGGATGGAGGCGATCGGCGAGTACAACCGGTACGACTGCGTCTCGACGCTCCGACTGCGCGACTGGCTGCTGCAGCTCGCGGAGCAGCACGGCGTCGCCCCGTTCGCGCCCGAGCAGTCAGCACCGGAGCACTCCGGCGGGCCGCGGCTCGAGCTCAGCCGCACGAGCTCCGAGCTCGCCGCGCACGCGGAGCGGTTCGCCGAGCTCGGCCGGCCGCGCGACCGTGCTGCGGCAGCCATCGCCGCGAGCGCCATCGACTATCACGAGCGCGAGCAGAAGTCGTTCTGGTGGGCGCACTTCGCGCGACTGGTTGATCCTGTCGAGGACTGGGCCGACACGCGGGACGTGCTCGTCGTCGACCCGCAGGCGAGCCGCATCGAGGCGGAGTGGCACACGCCTCCGCGTGCGCGCGCGGAGCGGCGACTCGTGCGTCTCGGCGGAGAGCCCGCCCCCGGGTCGCGCTTCCGCCCCGACGGGGAGGCGTTCGCTCTCTACGCCTATCCGGCGCCGTTTCCGCAGTACGGCGCAGCGCCCGGATCCCGCGGTGCGCGCCCGGTCAGAATCGTCGAGGCGCGGGACGAGGGGGCGACCATTCAGGAGACGCTGCCGCCGAGCGCCGACCACTACGCGCAGCTGCCGATCGCGCTGACGCCGGGCCCGCCACCGCGAGCCGGAGCGCAGAAGGGTGCGATCGAGGAGTGGGGCTCAGCGCTCGCTCGATCGCTCGATCGCGGAGCGTTCCCGGCCGACCCCGCCGTCGACCTGCTGCGCCGGGAGCCGCCCCGCCTCGCAGGCGATGCGGCGCTCGTCGCGCCGGGATCCGACGCGGCGCTCGCCGCGAGCGGCGGCGATCCCGACGGGCGACGCATCGGAGCGGTGATCGCCTCGTTGCGCCGACTCGACCGGTCGGCGCTCGCGGTGCAGGGGCCGCCCGGGACGGGGAAGACCTATCTCGCCGCGCGGGTCATCCGACGGCTCGTCGAGGAGGACGGCTGGGTCGTCGGGGTCGTCGCGCAGTCGCATCGCGTCGTCGAGAACGTGCTCTCGGGTGTCGTGAGCGCAGGTCTCGCCTCCGCCCGGGTCGGCAAGGCCGCGCAGCGGGGCGCCGACCCGGCGGACACCGCGACGGCGCCCTACACGGTGCTGCGCAGCGGCGGGCAGGCCCCCTTCCTCTCGGGTCACCAGCGCGCGGGGCGTGGCGCCGTGATCGGGGGAACGGCCTGGGATTTCAGCAACCCCGAGCGCATCGGTCGGCATCAGCTCGACCTGCTCGTCGTCGACGAAGCCGGCCAGTTCTCGCTCGCTCCGACCATCGCCGCATCCGTCTCCGCGCGCCGCGTGCTGCTGCTCGGCGATCCGCAGCAGCTGCCCCAGGTGTCGCAGGGGTCGCACCCGGAGCCCGTCGACACCTCGGCGCTCGGGTGGCTGCTCGGCGACCACGAGACGATCCCGGAGCACCTCGGCTACTTCCTCGCCGAGACGCGGCGCATGCGCCCCGAACTCGCCGACGTGGTCTCCGAACTGGCGTACGAGGGCCGGCTGCGCGCGCACCCGAGCGCCACCGCGCGCGAAGTCGTCGGCGCGGGCGCCCCGGGCCTCCACCGGCACGCCCTGGCCCACTCCGGCAATGCGACGCATTCGGAGGAGGAGGCTCGGCACGTGGTGGAGGTGGTGCGCCGCTCTCTCCGCGGCACGCTGCGCAACCCGGGAGCGGCCGAACGCGCGCTGACGCCCGCCGATCTCATCGTCGTCGCTCCGTACAACGCGCAGGTCGAGTGCGTCTCGCGCGAACTCGACCGCGCCGGGCTCGGCGCCGTGCGGGTCGGCACCGTCGACAAGTTCCAGGGGCAGGAGGCGGTCATCGCGATCGTGACGCTCGCCGCATCCAGCGCCGCCGACGTGCCGCGGGGACTGGAGTTCCTGCTCATGAGGAACCGGTTGAACGTCGCGATCAGCCGCGCCCAGTGGTCGGCGCACCTCATCTCGTCGGATCGCCTCGGCGACGGCCTCCCGACGACCACCGAAGGCGTGGCCGCACTCTCCGGCTACCTGCGGCTTGTGGAACGCGCGCACCCCGCTAACGTGGAGTCATGGTGAATCCCGGAGGACCCATCAAGACGCCGCCGTCGCGCCCGCTGCCGCCGCGCACTCGAAACGGCGACGATGCCGGCGGCGGCACCCGAGACGCCCTCCCAGGAGTAACCGTGCCGCCCCGGGTCTCGCGCAGGTCGAGCATTCCCGCCTTCGAAGTGATGCGGATCACGGACGAGATCGCCCGGCGGCGGGCTGGCGGGCATGACGTCGTCTCGCTCTGCGCTGGTGAGCCGAGCGCGCGCGCCGTTCCGGGCACGCTGCAGCCGGCCGGGTACACAGGCCCGCTCGGCACGGCGCCGCTCCGCGAAGCCGTCGCCGGGCACTACCGGCAGTGGTACGGGGTCGAAGTCGATCCGGCGACGGTCGCGATCACCACCGGCTCGTCGGGGGCCTTCCAGCTCGCCTTCCTCGCAGCATTCGACCCGGGCGATCGCGTCGCGCTCGCGAGTCCGGGCTATCCCGCATACCGCAACATCCTCACTGCTCTGGGCGTGCACGTGATCGAGATCCAGACCGGCCCCGACACGCGGTATCAGCCGACGCCCGAGCTGCTCGACGCCGCAGTGGGCGAGCACGGCGACCTGGCGGGGCTCGTGCTCGCCTCGCCGGCGAACCCCACGGGAACGATGCTCGATCGCGCGGCGCTCGCCGCCCTGGTCGCCTGGTGCTCGCTGCGCGGCGTGCGCCTCGTGAGCGACGAGATCTATCACGGCATCACGTTCGGCGACGATGGGCAGGATCGCCGGGGCGTCACGGCGCGCGAGCTCGACCGCGAGGCCATCGTCATCAACTCGTTCTCGAAGTACTGGGGGATGACGGGGTGGCGGCTCGGGTGGGCGCTCCTGCCCGACTCCCTGGTCGCGCCGTTCGAGGCCCTCGCCTCGAACTTCGCACTCTCGCCGCCCGCGCCCGCGCAGGAGCTCGCGCTCACCGCGTTCACGGACGAGTCGTACGCCGAGCGCGACGCGATCGTGGCCGGGTTCGCCCGCGCGCGCAAGCTCATCCTCGATGCCGAGCCGTCGCTCGGATGGGGCGTCGCCGCTCCCTCGGACGGCGCGTTCTACTACTACTCCGAGCTCGGGCCGCAGCTCGAGCGCTTCGCCGACTCCGTCGAATACGCGCGTCGACTGCTCGCGGAGGCCGACGTCGCCGTGGTGCCCGGGGTCGACTTCGATCCGGTCGCGGGCTCGCGCGCGGTGCGGCTCTCCTACGCGGCAGGCGAGAGCGCTGTCGCGGAGGCGCTCGATCGCATCGTGCGATTCCAGAACGACGGCTAGCGACCTCGAGCGTGCGGCGCGGTGCGGCGGCCGGGCGGCGAGGTGCCGCGAAGGGCCGACGAGCGCGCCGGATCGGCACGCGCCGGAGCGGCAGCCCGGCAGCGCGGCCGAGTGCGGCCGGCGGTCAGCCGTCGAAGCGGACGGGGGTGCCCGCGGCGACGCCGATCCTGCGCTGCAGCGCGTCGTCGACCGCCGGGGCCGCGGGATCGATGCCGAGCTGCTCGGCCGCCTCGCGAGACTCGGGGCCGAGCGCGAGGACCACGGCGCGCACCGATTCCGCGAGAGGGCCCTCGAGAGCGGCGACCGCGCGGGCGAGTGCGGATCGCGCGGCCTTCGCCAGCGCCGCGGCGTCGGGCCGCTCGTCGCGCAGCGGCACCTCGGCCCGAGCATAGGTGACGCCGTCGCCCGTCACGACCTCCCCGACGAGCTGCGCGGCCTCGCGGCGCACCGTCGCCTCGAGCTCGCTGCTCGTCGACCCGGGCGCCTTCGTGGTGAAGGGGAGGGGAATGCCCGAAGGGGCGCCCCCGTCATCGTGATGATGATCGGGAGACGCCCCTCCGAAGGAGAACTTCAAATCCATGAGTTCCAGACTACGCGCTCCGCGAGCCCCGACTGCACCGTGAACAGCGCACCGGGGAGCGGGAGCCGCGGCGACGCGGGTTACGCGTGGGCGGCGAGCACCTCGTCGACGCTCGAGTAGGCGAGCTCGGGGAACGCGTCGGCGACGCCCTTGAAGGTGAGCACGCCGTCATGCGCGTTGAGCCCCTTGGCGAGCGACTCGTCGGCCTGCAGCGCCGCGACCCAGCCCTTGTCGGCGAGTGCGACGACGTAGGGGAGGGTGGCGTTGGTGAGCGCCGCGGTCGAGGTCTCGGGAACGGCGCCGGGCATGTTCGCCACGCAGTAGTAGATCGAGTTGTGCACCTGGAAGGTGGGGTCGTCGTGCGTGGTGGGGCGCGAGTTCTCGAAGCAGCCGCCCTGGTCGATGGCGATGTCGACGAGCACGGAGCCCGGCTTCATCTGCGCGACCATCTCGTCGGTGACGAGCTTCGGGGCCTTCTCGCCCGGGATGAGCACGGAGCCGATGACGAGGTCGGCGTCCTTGAGCGATTCGGTGATGTTGTGCGCGTTCGAGGTGCGCGTCTGGATGCGCCCGCCGAACTCGTCCTCGAGCTGCTTGAGGCGCGGGATCGAGATGTCGATCACGGTGACCTCGGCGCCCATGCCGAAGGCGATGCGAGCGGCCTGCTCGCCCGCCGCGCCGCCGCCGATGACGACGACCTTGCCGCGGCGCGTCGCCGTGACGCCGCCGAGCAGCACGCCGCGCCCGCCGTTCGCCTTCATGAGGGAATACGCGCCGACCTGTGCGGAGAGGCGCCCGGCGACCTCCGACATGGGGGCGAGGAGCGGCAGCGCGCGGCCGGCCTGCACCGTCTCGTAGGCGATGGCGGTGGTGCCCGACTCGAGCACCTGCTCCGTCAGCGTCTTGTCGGCTGCGAGGTGGAGGTAGGTGAAGAGCACCTGGCCCTTGCGCAGCTTGTCGTACTCGGCCGCGATGGGCTCCTTGACCTTCAGGATCATGTCGGCCTGCGCCCACACGTCTTCGGCGCCCTCGACGATCTGCGCGCCCGCTGCGGCGTACTCGTCGTCGGTGATCGCCGAGCCGATGCCGGCGCCCGCCTGCACGAGCACCTCGTGCCCGCGACGGGTGAGCTCGACGACGCCGGCCTGCGTGATCGCGACGCGGTTCTCGTTGTTCTTGATTTCGGTGGGAATACCGACGCGCATGAGATGCTCCAATGGAATCTGCGTTGTACTGATGCGGTGCCGACTCGCGAACCTGCCGGGTGCAGCGCGATCCATTGCGGTCGAACCTCTACAGTGTGCAGTATATTCGTCAGAGTTGCAGTTGCTCTGAATACTCTTCGGCGTGGAGAGTGGATGTGAGCGCGACATGAGTGAAAGGCGAGATAAAGTGGTCGAGACTTCGAAGATTCTGCGTGATGGCGCAGATCTCGACGATGTGGATCGCAAGATCGTCGACGAGCTGCAGGCGAACGGTCGCATCACCAACGCCGAGCTCGCCGAGCGAGTGGGGGTGGCGGCGTCGACCTGCATCGCGCGCGTGCGCAGCCTCGTCGCCCGGAAGATCATCACCGGCTTCACGGCGTCCGTCGACCCTCGCGCGATCGGGCTCGACCTGGAGGTGCTCGTCAGCGTCACCGTGCGGTCGGGCGCGCGCCAGCGGATCACGGAGCTCGCCGACGAGCTGCGCGGACTGCCGGAGGTCATGCAGCTCTTCTTCCTCGGCGGCGTCGAGGACTTCATCATCCATCTCGCCGTGCGCGACTCCGACCACGTGCGCGATTTCGTCGTCGAGCACCTCTCGGCGCACCCCGCGATCTCGTCGACCCGCACGAGCATCGTGTTCAGCCACCACCAGAACCCGGTGCGCATGCGGGCGTGACCGGTGCGCTTCAGTGCGCGAGGGGCGGCGTGATCCTCGTCTCCTGCGCGTCGAGCGCGAGCTCCGCGGCGCGCAGCGCCTGCGAGCTGTACCGGCCGATCGCGCGCTCCTCGAGCAGCGCGTCGCGCTGGGCGTCGAGCACGGTGCGCGCGAGCCGGCGATAGCACGCTGCCTGCGTCTCCTGCGCGATCGCCTGGGTCGCGCCCGTCGAGACGGTGGGGAACACGAGGGGCGCGAGCGTGCTCTTCGCGGCCGCGCGCACCCGTTTCACCACGTCGTCGTCGGCCACGATCCGGCCGTCCTGCGCCTCCGCATCCATCTCGATTTCGTCCTCGAGCGCGGTGTCGGCCGCTTCGAGCAGATCGCGCCCGAGGGACTGGAGTTCGGCGGTGCGCGATCCGTTCGCCCCTTCGGGCCAGAGCTTCGAGATCAGCAGCGGCAGCGTGAGCCCGTGCAGCAGCAGGGTGACGACGGCGACCGCGAAGGCGATCAGGATGAGCTGGGGGCGGTAGGGGACATCGGTCGAGATCGACTGGGCGGCGGCGAGCGTGACGACGCCGCGCATGCCGCTCCACGACAGGAGCACGCCGTCGCGCCACCCGAGCTGCTGCTCGCGCTCGTGGGCGAGGTCGGCGCGGGAGCGCTGCTCCAGCAGTTCGAGCTTGCGCAGCCGCCGCTCGGTGGTCTCGGCGCGGCGGGCGCGCGTGAGGATGCGCGTGAACCCGTCGCTGCGCTGCTGGTACCGCCCCTGATCGCCGCGCATGCTCCAGATGAGCGGCACCATGAAGAGGCCCCGCAGCAGGATGAGGATCGCGACGAGGCCGAGCGCGACGAGCGCGACGTGCTCGAGCTGCAGCTGGGTGTCGTCCACCTCGTCGAGGAGGGTGTGCAGCTGGAGGCCCATGACGAGGAAGACGCCGTTCTCCAGGCCGAACTGCACGGTGCGCCAGTTGAGGCGCTCGTTCATGCGGGCCGTCGCCGAGAACCGCTTCGCGGCGTGGTGCCCGGTGTAGAGGCCGGTGACCACGACGGCGAGCACGCCCGATGCCCCGAGCTCCTCAGCGGGCATGAAGGCGACGAACGGCACGACGAACGAGATGATGGTGTCGTACACGGGATTGCGCAGCTTGGATCGGATCCAGACGGTGATCGCGCCCATCACGAGGCCGATGGCGATGGCGGCGATCACGGAGAAGCCGAAGGAGCCCGCCGCGTCCCAGAAGACGAAGCTGCCCGCGACGGCGGCGAGCGCGGTCTTCAGCAGCACGAGCGAGGTCGCATCGTTGACGAGGCTCTCGCCCTCGAGGATCGAGACGAGGCGCTCGGGCATGCCGAGCCGCTTGCCGATGGACGTCGCGGCGACCGCGTCGGTCGGGCTGATGACGGCGCCGAGCGCGATGGCCGCGGGGAGCGGAATGGCGGGTACGGCCCAGTGGAGGATGAAGCCGATCGCGACCGCCGAGATGATCACGAGCAGCACGGAGAGGCCGACCACCGGGCGCAGATTCCTGCGGAAGTCCACCAGCGGCACGTTCACGGCCGCGGAGTAGAGGAGGGGCGGCAGCACCCCGATGAGGATGATCTCGGGGTCGATCTCGAGGGGCGGGACGAACGGCAGGTACCCAGCGCCGATGCCGACGATGACGAGGAGGAGTGGGGCCGCGACGCCGATCTTGCTGCCGAGGATCGACGTCCCGACGAGCACGACCACGGCGGCGACTGCGATCAGGCCGATTTCCATGCGTCGATTCTAGCGACGGGCCGATCCGCCTACTCGGCGAGCGCGATGTCTCCGGCGGCGACGCCGTGGAACGCCGCCCATGCGCGGTTCGCGGTCGCGAGCGCGCCGGCGTCGATCCCCGCGCCCGGGAACGGTGCGATGTCGAGGCCGCCGGCGCGCCCGCGGCGCCGCTTCCAGGTGCCGACCACCCCGCCGCGATGCACGACGGTCGGCAGGAACATGCCGTTGCGGCCGGGCACGATGCGGGCGAAGTGCTCGGGGTCGAGCTGCGGCGAGCGCTCGGAGTAGCCCAGCAGGTGCTCGTCGAAGGCTGCGAGAAGCACCCACTCCGGGAGGGGTCCCTCGCGGGTCGGGTCGTCGGTCGCTCCGAGGAGCCCCGGATCGACCCACAGCCTCCCCGCGGCGCCGGGCACCGTCGCGCCCGCGGCGTCCCGGGCCCGAGCGGGCACGAGCGCGCCGCTCTCGGCCGCTGCGGTGATTCCCGCTCGGGCTTCTGCGACGGTGAGCCCGGTCCACCACGCGAGATCCTTCTCCCGGAACGGCCCGCGGGCTGCGGCGTACCGCACCGCGAGCTCGTGCAGGGCCGCGTCGCCCGCGAGATCGCGGGAGGCCGTGATCCAGTGCTCCGTCGCGACGAGCAGGGGTTCGCCCCCGGGCCCGATCGGGCCGAAGGCGGCGAGGCCGTTCTGGCAGATCCACCAGATCAGGTGGTACCGCCAGTTGGGCTGCCAGTCGATGCCCGCTTCCGTCCACGCCTCGGCGAGGCGGTCGCGGTCGAGGCCGTCGGTGCCCGCGGCGGCGAGCGCGAGCAGCGACGTGTCGACGAGTCGGTCGAGCGCAGCGTCGTCGATGCCCAGGAACGCCCGGCGTTTCGGGGCTCCCGCCAGTACGCGATGGTTGGTGGCGAGCTGCATCCAGCGGATGTCCTCCGCGGCGACGATGTGCACGGTGCCCCGCATGGGCCAGGAGCGCACGATGCGTCGGGTGTCGAACGCGGCCTCGACGTCGGCCGCCGTGGTGCCGGGGGCGCGCACGCCGAGCGCCCACCGCGCGGACCGCCAGTCCTGCCCCTGCAGTGCGAGCATGCGCCGGGCGACGGCGGCGATGCGCTCGGCTCCGCTGCGGGCGACGTCGTGAGCGAGGTCGGGAGCGATGTCGTGGTTCGCGCTCCGGCCTCCGTCGGCCCAGGCGCTCTCGGCGAGGCCGAGGGCGCGCATCCGGATCCGGAGCACGTCGTCGGGGGAGAGGATCTCGCTCATGGGCCCAGTGTAAGCGCGGTCAGGCACCCGGTTCGGCAGCGAGCTCGCTCTCGAGCGCTCGGCGCGCCTCGAGCATCACGGTGATCGATTCCTCCATCACCATCCGCCCCTCGGGGGCGATGACGCTCAGCGCGCCGAGGCACTCGTCGCCCTGCATGAGGGGCACGGCGATCACCTCGATCGCGTCGCCCATCCACACCGCCCGGTGCACGGAGTAGCCGCGCTCCCTGATCGCGGTCAGCTCGTCGAGGTACGGCTCCCGCTCGGCGTCCGACGCGTGGGGGTCGAAGGCGAGGAGCACCTGGCCCGAGGTCGAGCTGAGCGGCAGCATCCGCTCGGCCTCGCGACGCACGGACAGGGAGCGCTTCGGCTCGATCCGCTCGACGATCAGCGCCGATTCGCCGTTGCGCACGGCGAACGAGATCGGCTCCTCGAGCTGCTCCACGAGGGCGCGCATGCGCCGCGACACGGCTTCGGGCACGCCCGCGTGCGCCGTCGCGAAGCGCCCGAACGCGGCGGCGCGGATCGAGAGGCGGTACCGCCGCTGCGAGTCCTGCTGCAGCCACCCCGTGTGCACCAGCGTGGTGAGGTACTGGTGCGTGGCGGGCCGGCTCCACCCGAGCGCCTCCGCGATCTCGGAGAGCGCGATCGCGGCTCGGTCGAAGTGCATGAACTCCTCGAGCACGCGGATCGTCTTCTCGACGGACTGCAGGGTGGTGTGGCCGGACATTGCTCTCTCCGATCGTGCGCCGGGACTGCCGCTCGGCGCGAGGGCTGCTTCTCACTGTCGCCGAGATTTTCGGCGGCGCCCTCTTGACGCGCCGCTGAGGGCTGTTTACTGTTTTCAATATACCTGAATGATGATTAAATATAGCTTAATCAGCCGGTTCGGGGCTCTTGATGAATCAACGATGATTGGAGCGGATACGATGCGGAATCCCTACCTCGACGAGGCGTTCTCACCCGACCGGGTGATGGACCCGCGCAGCCTCGGAGCCCTGCAGCCGACGCGTCTGAGCGCATCGCGGAGCTTCCTCGCGCGGATGCTGCGGGAGGGATGGAGCATCCGCCGCGACCTGCTCGAACTCGATGTGCGCGGCAACGGAGCGGCCCGCTACACCATCGAGACGCCGATGGGCAGCATCACCTACGCCGCCTGGCTCAGCGAACCGCGAGGTGTGAATCGCACCGGCCGCATCATCGGGTCGTCGTGGGACATGATCGGCACGCTCATCGACGGCATCGCGAGCGACGATCAGATCGCGGCATCCGCCGCGGAGCTGCCGAAGCTGTACGAGGGGCGCGCCCCGGAGGGCACGCTCATCTGGATGCGGTCGAACCAGAGCCTGCGCCTCTTCAAGCACGTGCGCGACTCGCTGGCCGCGGGCCAGCAGCCCGACGCCGCCGAGGTGAAGCGCGTCGGGTACCTGATGCGCAACACCGGCCTCGACGGCAACGGCACCTTCGGGTCCGTGTCGTTCCCAGCCATTCCGCCCGGGCACCCCCTCGCGCTGTCGTACCACGCGCAGATGCTCTCGGCCTACCTGATGCGCGAGCTCTCCGTCGACGTCGTGGAGGAGCTCGCCCGTCTCGACGCACCCGATACCGCGGTGGCCCTCGCGCCCGAGGTGCGCCGGCACATCGGAGTCGGCAACGGCTCCGCGCTCGGCCTCGTGATGTTCGTCTACAACCGGCCCGCACTGATCCACACCTACGTGTCGCTCACCGTCGAAGCCGCCCGGCACGCGCTGGAGCTGCCGATCGAAGCGGGGGATCCGCGATTCGCGCGGCTCGAGGCCCTGCTCGACCGCACCATCCAGTACCGTGCCCTCGAAGACACGCAGTACCGCGTCTTCACGAACGGCAAGCAGCTCGCCGCCGACCTCCGCCGCATCCGCGCAGCCGTCCGCGCCGCTCGACGCGGCGACATCGAGCGCGCGCCGGGGGAGACCCCGCTCGCCGCGGCGCACCGGTTCGTGAACGGCCGCGTCTCGCCGGAGGCGCTCAGCACGTTCAACACCCTCCTGATCGAGCTCGCCCCCGACTTCGCCGACGCGCTGGTGCAGGATCGCCTGAACTTCGATGAGACCCTCGACCTCGACCCGCAGCTGCCGGCATCAGCGGTGC
This sequence comes from Leucobacter chromiiresistens, assembly GCF_001477055.1. Taxonomy (GTDB): domain Bacteria; phylum Actinomycetota; class Actinomycetes; order Actinomycetales; family Microbacteriaceae; genus Leucobacter; species Leucobacter chromiiresistens_A. The sequence continues at coordinate 4,493 of NZ_LDRK01000016.1, read as the reverse complement.
GGGAGGCGCTGCTCGACACCTTCGGCTGGGTGTTCCGGATGCCGCTCAACGACGCCGAGCACCGCGACCGGGTGTGGTACCAGTCGCGGGCCGCCGAGGAGCCCCGCTCCGGCCCTGCGGAGGAGGTGCCCGGCGCGCACGAGGTGATCCCGAACTACCCGACGCGGGCGCGGGAGCTCCTCGCGGCGCTCGACGCCGTCGACCCGCAGACGCCCATCGGATCCGTCATCGCCGGGCGACCGGCCCTCGAGCACGTGGCGCGATCCGCGGTCGCGCTGCGCGGAATGCCGTACGCCGTGCCGCACGCCGACCCCCACGACATCGACTTCGTCCCCGTCTGGCTCGTGCGGCTCATGAACTCCTGCATCCACGGTCTCGACCGCACCGAGGACTTCCTGAACCGCTCCGTGCTCGGACTCATCTACGACGGCGCCCCGTTCCGCGACGAGCTCGCCACGGCCCACGCCGACGAGTGGTGGTGGAACTACCGCCCGGCCGTGACGGAGGACCCCGCAGCCGCGGCCCCGGGATCCGCAGCGCCCGTGCTCTCCCCGAAGGTGAGCGCCATCGTCGCGCCCCGCCACGACCCCGCGGAGCGGATCACGATGAAGTTCCGGGAGCTGCGGCTCGCGGGCGGACGGGCGATGCAGGCGCTCGAGGTGCCCGAGGGCTCGTGGCACGGCGCCCGCGACTTCTTCGTCACGGCCCTGATCGCGGACCCGTCGGCGATCACGGGGTTCGCCGCCGCGCTGGCCCGCGAGCTCGATGAGACGGGCCGGGCCCGGGCGTGGCGAGCCCCCGCGGCGGAGCACGCCGACGGGGCGCTCGTCATCGACTGCCGCGGCGCGAGCCTGCACACGGTGGGCCACGTGCTCGTGCACCGCATCGCCGCAGCGGCTGCCGAGTCGGCCCTCGATGTGCACCTCGTCGACCTTCGGCCCGATGGAGCCGAGCCCGGCCTCGCCCTGGCGCTCGCGCGCGTCGGCATCGACTGGACGCCGGTACGCGCCGAGGACGGCCGGTTCCGAGCGGAGCGCAGCGCCGATCCCGAATCGGCGCGAGCCCGCTACGACGACGGCTTCGCCGCGCTGCTGCGCGAGGGCATCGAGGTTCCCGCCCAGCACTGGTGGAACGTCTACTACCCGGGGAACGCGGGCCTCTACCCCGATACGCCCCTGTCGCGCCAGCACACCGGCACGGTGAAGGACGTCTACGTGCCGGGTCAGCAGCTCACGCGGCTCTTCGACCCCGCGGAGGTCGCGAACTCCGCCGACCCGAACCGCGACACCGACCACTACATCCCGCTCGCCAACGCCCACCACGCGTCCGTCTGAAGGAGACCGATGATCTACGTCGACAGCCTGCTCTGCTCACCGCTCGAGACCGAGCGCCCCGGCAATCGCCCCTCCCTCGAGGAGGTGGCGGCCGGAGGGCTCGGGGCGATCACCGTCACCGTCGGGTTCTGGGAGGACGCGACCGAATCGATGGACCAGATCGTGAAGTGGCGCAACATGGCGGAGGACAACGCCGACCTCGTGGAGATCGCCTACCGCGCCGAAGACATCCGGCGCATCGCCGAGTCCGGTCGCACCGCCATCATCCTGGGCTTCCAGAACGTGTCGTTCCTGCAGGGCCGCCTCGGCTACGTCGAGCTGTTCGCCCGCATGGGCACGCGCGTCGGGCAGCTCACCTACAACATCCAGAACGACCTCGGCGGCAGCTGCTACGAGCCGCACGACAGCGGGCTCTCCCGCTACGGCCAGTACGTCGTGCAGGAGATGAACCGCTGCGGCATGGTCATCGACCTGTCCCACGTCGGCGAGCAGACGACGCTCGACGCCATCGAGGCGTCCGGCGACCCCGTCGCCATCACCCATGCGAACCCCGCCTCGCTCGCCCCGCACCCCCGCAACAAGTCGGATCGGGTACTCGACGCGCTCCGCGACCGCGACGGCATGATCGGCGTCTCCGTGTACCGCAATCTCGTCGGGGAGTACACGACCCCGCAGCGCTGGTCCGAACTGGTCGCGTGGACGGTCGACCGGGTCGGCATCGAGCGCGTCGGCATCGGCACCGACCTCGACCAGAACGGCGGCTTCGCGTACGTCGAATGGATGCGGCAGGGGCGCTGGGCGCGCGAGATCCAGTACGGCGCTTCGGGGCCGTCGAAACCGGGGCCCACCCCGCCGCTCGACTGGTTCAGCACCCCCGCGCAGTTCCCGAACGCCGAGGAGTGCCTGCGCGAGCGCGGCTTCGCCGAGGCCGAGGTCGCCGCGATCATGGGCGAGAACTGGCTGCGCTTCTACGACACCGTCTTCCGACAGCTCTAGGCCGAGAGGAACCGAACCCATGGCTGTCATCGATACGTCAACGACGACGTACACCGGCTCCACCCTGCGACCGTTCCTCAACGCGGAGCGGATCGTGAAGCGCTTCGGCGAGCATCGCGCCATCGACGATGTCTCCCTGGCCGTCGGGCGCGGGGAGGTGATCTCCGTCATCGGCCCGTCGGGCGCCGGCAAGAGCACCTTCCTCAGATGCCTCAACCTGCTCGAACTGCCCGACTCGGGCGCGCTCTCCATCGGCGACGAGGAGATCGAGTTCGCGGAGGGGAGCGCACCGGCGCGGGCGCAGGTCGCGCGCCTGCGACGGCAGGCCGGAATGGTGTTCCAGTCCTTCAACCTCTTCCCGCACCTCACCGCCGCGCAGAACATCGAGCTCGCGCAGAAGCGGGTGCTCGGCCGCAGCGCCGATGAGGCGCGCGAGCGGGCGCGCTCCCTGCTCGACCGGGTCGGGCTCGCGGCGAAGGCCGACGCCTACCCGAGCCAGTGCTCGGGCGGGCAGCAGCAGCGCATCGCCATCGCGCGAGCGCTCGCGATGGATCCCGAGCTCATGCTCTTCGACGAGCCGACCTCGGGGCTCGACCCCGAGGTCGGCGCCGAGATCCTCGCCGTCATGCGCGAACTCGCGGATTCGGGCATGACCATGCTGATCGCGACGCACGAGATGGAGTTCGCACGCCACGTCTCGAACCGCGTCATCGTGATGGTCGACGGGGCCATCGTCGAGCAGGGGCAGCCCGAGCAGATCATGACGGAGCCGAAGAGCCCGCGCGTGGGCCGCTTCCTCTCCGCGGTGCTGGGGCGCTGACATGGGCGACGCACTGCTCGCCATCGCGCTCGCCGCGGGCATGACGATCCTCCTCACCGCCGTGTCGGGGGCGATCGGGATCGTGCTCGGCGCCCCCGTCATGCTGCTCTCGCGCAGTCGGTTCGCCCCGCTGCGCGCGCTCTACTGGGGCTTCGTGCACATCGTGCGCGGTGTGCCGACGCTCGTGTGGCTCTTCATCGTCTTCTTCGGGATCACGCAGCTCGGCATCACCCTGGGCGCGGTGACCTCGGCGCTCATCACGCTCAGCGTCATCGCGGTCGCGAGCATGGCCGAGATCTACCGCGGCGGGTTGAACGCCATCAAGCCGGGCCAATGGGAGGCCAGTGCGGCACTCGGGCTCGGCCGCTTCGCGACCGCCAGGGACGTGCTGTACCCGCAGCTCTTCCGCGCGGTCTCCCCGACGGTCGCGACCTACCTCGTCGGCCTCATCAAGGAGTCGGCGCTCGCCTCGACCATCGGCGTCGCCGAGATCACCTTCGTCGCCGGGCTGCAGGTGCAGTACTTCGGCGAGGGCCTCACCTTCTTCGCATTCGCGGGCCTCATGTACCTCGCGCTCAGCGTTCCGCTCGGTGCGCTGTCGCGCGGCGTCCACGCCCGCCTGACCCGGAGGTACGCCGTACTGTGAACGACTTCTCATGGCTCTGGGATTGGCCGACGCACATCCCCGCCCTGCTGCCCGGCCTGGCCGTGGCCATCATGCTCACCGTCGTCTCCTGCGTGATCGGGTACCCGCTCGGGTTCTTCCTGGCGATCCTCTCCGAGTCGCGGAGCCGGTGGATCCGGTGGACGACGATCGCGGTCGTCGAGACGGGCCGCGGGCTGCCCGCCCTCGTGCTGCTGTACATCGTGTACCGCGGCCTGCCGCAGCTCGGCGTGCTCATCGACGCGATCCCCTCGGCGATCATCGCGCTCACCATCACGGCCGCCGCCTACTCCGCCGAGATGATCCGCGCGAGCATCGCGGCGCTCCCGCACGGGCAGACCGACGCCGCCGACGCCCTGGGGCTCGGACGCGCCGACCGGTTCCGGTTCATCATCCTGCCCCAGGCGGCGCGCATCTCGATCCCGCCGCTCGTGAACCTGACCATCACCATGTTCCACATCACCTCGCTCGCGAGCGTGATCACCGTCGCCGAGATCATGCACGCCGCATACCTCAGCGGGGCGATCAACTGGCGGTACATGTCGGTGTACCTCGCGGCGGCGTTCGTCTACGCCGTCATCGCGATCCCGGGCGCCGTCATGGCGGGCCGCCTCGAGCAGCGGCTCGGGGGCGGGAAACCGCCCCGGCGCAGGCGTCGAGCGCTGCGCGGCGCCGGCGA
>NZ_LDRK01000159.1 GCF_001477055.1 Leucobacter chromiiresistens | reverse complement strand
GCGCGAGCTCGCGCCGCTCGAACATCTCCGAGACACGATCGAGGAAGGCATCGACCTGAGACCGCCGGTAGCCGGTGGCGAACAGCCCGCGTCGGCGGAAGCGCTTACCGCGGGGCCGGTTGATCCTGCCCCGCACCTCCGAGAGCAGCTGCCGAGTCTCGTCCCACCAGGCCTCCTCGCCCGCGGCGCGCACGCGCGCGCGGCGCTCCCGCTCGTAGAAGACCTCCTCGAGGCGGTCCATCGCCGCATCCACATACCTCGGCGCGTATCCGCCGCGCTTCACCGCGAACGCCCGCCTGCGCACCGTCTCCGACGTCATCGCGTCGCCCTCTGCGGCGCCTTCATACGCAGAACGGGCCTCCTCCAGGAACCGGTCGACCTGCTCCTGCTGATAGCCGAGCTGCGATCCGGTCGCGAGAGGGAACGAGGTGTGCACCCGACCATTCTGCACCGGCTCAGTACTCGACTGCTGAGTGGATCGCGGCATCACACGACCCCCAGAGCGAGAGCGACACCGTACACGCCGACCGCCGATGGCAGGAGCGAGTCGAGGCGATCCAGAAAGCCGCCGTGACCAGGAATCCAGGAACTCATGTCTTTCACCCCTAGGTTGCGTTTGATCAGAGACTCCGTGAGATCTCCGCCCGTGGCCGTGAAGAGCACGACGATGCCGATGATGGCGCCGACCCACCACGGCTGCCCGAGCGCGAGCAGCGATACCAGCACGCCGGCGCCCGTGGCGACCACCGCGGCGCCCGCGAAACCCTCCCACGTCTTGTTCGGGCTGATCCGCGGCGTCATCTTGTGCCTGCCGAGCGTCACTCCCGCGGCATACGCACCGATGTCCACCGAGACCACGACGAGCACGAGCGC
>NZ_LDRK01000158.1 GCF_001477055.1 Leucobacter chromiiresistens | reverse complement strand
CGGTGGGAGTGCCGGTGGGCTCTCCCGTCGGCTCCGCGGTGGGGGTGGCCGTCGGCTCGGCGGTCGGCGTCGGGCTCGGGGCCGGGTCGGCGCTGACCACACTGGCGCGGGCCTGGCCCGGGACCACCGAGGTCACGGTCCCGGCGGCATCCACGGTCACCTCGGAGCTCATCGCGGCGGGCAGGTCGATGCGCTGCCAGCCGTCGGAGGAGGAGTCCAGGGCGGAGCCGGAGGGGATCTCCGTGGCGGCCAGGACCTGACGGCGCTGCTCTGCGGTCAGGGTCGGGAAGGCCGTGGCCAGCAGGGACTCCGCGCCGGCGGGCACCCGCGGGGCCTGGCCGGTGGCGCCGACGGCCGGGAAGCCGTAGGTCATCCGGGCCCGGTAGGCCTGCAGGGCCGAGGCGCGGTCGGTGACCGGTGCTGCGGAGACGGCGTCGGTGAACACGTTGCGGTACCCGCCGGAGTCGTTCGCGCGGGTCGCGTCGATGCACGCGGTGAGGGTCTGACCCAGTCCGGCCTCCTGGCACCGCTGGGTGAGGTAGTCGGTCAGCTCGGCGCGGGCCGGGGCCAGGGTGGTCTGGGCGTAGTCACCGGAGTACAGGGCCACGGTGCCCAGGTGGCCCTCGATGCGCCCGCCCCTCACATCCAGCGGGTAGTGCACGCCCAGCACGCTCCGGTTGTTGCCGGCCTCGGAGGAGCGGGTCAGGATCTCCGGGCACACCACCTACGCCTACGGCATCGGCATCGGCCTGGCCATGGTGCTGCCGGAGCTCGGCCCGGAGATCCTGACCCGCTCCTCCGAGGGCGGCAACACACGGATCGTGCTGGGCGTGCACTACCCGCTGGATGTGATGGGCGGGCGTATCGAGGGCCACCTGGGCACAGTGCGCCTGTACTCCGGTCACGACGCAGAGACCA
>NZ_LDRK01000157.1 GCF_001477055.1 Leucobacter chromiiresistens | reverse complement strand
TCTCTCCTCGATGTCCTGCGTGGTCATGCGCTCGCGCACGACGCGCTCCATGCGGCTGAGGCCGGTGCGCACCTGGTTCTGGATGAGCTCGCCCACGGCGCGGATGCGGCGGTTGCCGAAGTGATCGATGTCGTCGGTCTCGAGGCGCACGTCGACCGGCTCGCCCTCACGGGTGCCGGGGAGCTTCTCGGTGCCCGCGTGCAGGCCGACGAGGTACTTGATCGTCGCGACGATGTCTTCGAGCGACAGCACCGAGTCGGTGATGGGCGCGTCGACGCCGAGCTTGCGGTTGATCTTGTAGCGGCCGACCTTCGCGAGGTCGTAGCGCTTGGGGTTGAAGTAGCTGTTGTCGAGGAGCGCGCGTGCGGCCTCGATCGCCACCTGCTCGCCCGGGCGCTGCTTGCGGTAGATGTCCTTGAGCGCCTCTTCCTGGGTGACGATCGCGTCCTTCTCCAGAGTGAGGGCGATCGACTCGTAGCCGGCGAACTCCTCGAGGATCTCCTCGCTCGTCATGCCCAGCGCCTTCAGGAACACGGTGACCGACTGCTTGCGCTTGCGGTCGATGCGCACGCCCACCTGGTCGCGCTTGTCGACCTCGAACTCGAGCCACGCGCCGCGGCTCGGGATCACGCGCGCGGTGAAGACGTCCTTGTCGCTCGTCTTCTCCTGCGCCCGCTCGAAGTAGACGCCGGGGCTGCGGACGAGCTGCGACACGATGACGCGCTCGGTGCCGTTGATGATGAAGGTGCCCTTGTCGGTCATGATGGGGAAATCGCCCATGTAGACCGTCTGGCTCTTGAGCACCTGCGTCTCGGTGTTGTAGAACGCGGCCTCGACGTACAGCGGGGCGGCGTAGGTCTTGCCGCGCTCCTTGCACTCCTCGATGGTGAACTTCTGCTCGTCGAGAATGGGGTTCTCGAAGGAGAGCTGCATCGTTCCGGCGTTGTCTTCGATCGGCGAGATCTCGTCGAAGATCTCCTCGAGGCCGCTCTTGAGCGCGATGTCGTCGCGCCCCTGGGCTTGCGCCTCGACGACACGCGACTTCCACGT
>NZ_LDRK01000156.1 GCF_001477055.1 Leucobacter chromiiresistens | reverse complement strand
GTCTCGTGGGCTCGCTCGGTACATCCTCAGGGATGTGAGAAGCACTCTCCGTGGAGAGGCGCGGACGTCCCTGCGTACCGGACCCATAGATCAGTCGCGCCCTGCCGGAGTTGGAGCGTAGGCGCTTTCGCCCAATCCAGCGCCCGTTTCACGTGAAACGGAGGAGTACGTGGCACCTTCGACGTTCGCCATGGGAACGCGTGGGGCTCGGCTGTGCTGCGCAGGTGTCGTCCGCCCCTAGGGCTGGTCAGACCGAAGGGCGCAGAAGACCTCTGCCGTGTGTCGTTATGTTCGGGTGTCCATCTGCTGCTCTCCACGCGGACTTGAGGGGATCCGCTCCGAAGGGGGACAGCTTGGCACAAGAGCTTTCACGTGTCTGGCCCCCCATCCCGACCCATCTGTCGCTGTCTACTGCCTTCACGATGAGCGTCCAGGAGGTGGTCTTCACCCGTCCGGCCAATATTGCCCTGTCGACCGGCAGCAGCCCGGATTGTCTGCCCCTGTCTGTGTGCTCCTGTTGAAGGGAACCCGGCGTCCTCCGGGCAGATGGTCTCGGCGCCCCAGTGGGGAGGGTGGAGTCAGCACGCCGGTTTGGGAATCGGTGGCACTGAGGATGGGCGGTTCTGACCCATGCGATGAAGGTGAGCCTGCAGTGGATGCCGTACATTCACACGATCCGGCCCCGGTTCGAGCGAATGGCCCGCGGTGGGAGGTCGATTCCTGTGGAGGAGGACGGTTCGATGACACCGAGGCCCAGTAGAATCGGAGCGACGAGTGTCGAGTGGGAAGGTCGAGGAACATGGCAGAGAGACGACGTGGATTGGGGCGCGGACTGGGGGCTCTCATACCGAGCTCACCCGAAGAGGAACAGACGACATCCGTCGATTCATCGGCTGCTGCCGGTCATACCGGTGATGC
>NZ_LDRK01000155.1 GCF_001477055.1 Leucobacter chromiiresistens | reverse complement strand
GCTCGTCGGTGCGGCGCGCGTGCTCCGGGTGGGGCCCGAGCCGACGGCCCCGGGGGAGTCGATCACGGAGGGTCGCCTCGCCGACGCGATTCCGGATCGCCTCCCGTCGATCGTCTGCATCGCGACCGGGTGGGACGCGCACTTCGGCACCGCTGCGGCGCTCCGCCATCCGTCGATCTCGCTCGACCTCGCGCGGCTGCTCTGGGAGCGCGGCGCCCGCGTGCTCGGCGTGGACTGCTTCAGCCCCGACCCGACCGCAGGTGATGCCGAGTCGGGGGCCGAGGCGGGGGAGGCCGACGCGGGCGACGCCGACCCGATGCCGGTGCACCAGTTCTGGCTCGGGGGCGACGGCGTCATCGTCGAGAACCTCGTGGGCCTCGCCGAGCTGCCCGGTTCGGTCGAGATGTCGCTGCTGCCGCTTCGCATCGACGGATCGGACGGCTCGCCGATCCGGGCCGTCGCGCGCTTCGACCTCGCCGAGTGAGCGGCGCGCCCGGGGTGCGT
>NZ_LDRK01000154.1 GCF_001477055.1 Leucobacter chromiiresistens | reverse complement strand
GTCGTCACCGAGGATCAGGCGAACGCCGAGCCCGCCGCGACGACCGGCGCCGACGGCGCCGGTTCGCCCTTCGACCTGACGAGCGCGAACGCGGACGAGCGCCTGCACATCGACCCGGTTCCCGAGGCGGTCGAGGCGCTCGAGCAGAGCGGCTTCGATCCCGTGCAGGAGGGCAAGCTCACCGTCGCGCACTCCGCGTACGAGGCGCCGCTCGGCTTCCTGGCCGAAGACGACAACGCGACTTTGCTCGGCATCGAGCCCGACATCGCGAACCTCGTCGCCGACGGACTCGGGCTCGAGTACGCCCCCGAGAACGTGGCCTGGGCCGACTGGCCGCTCGGCGTCGAATCGGGCAAGTACGACGTCGTGGTGTCGAACGTCACCGTCACGGAGGAGCGCAAGGACCTCTTCGACTTCGCGACGCACCGCAACGACGTGCTGGCGTTCTCGGTCGCCGCCGACAGCGAGATCGACTCCATCGACGGCCCCGAGGACGTCGCGGGTCTCACCGTCGTCGTCGGGAGCGGCACCAACCAGGAGAAGATCCTGCTCGACTGGTTCGCCGAGAACGAGCGGAACGGTCTCGAGCCGGGCGAGGCGGTGTACTACGACGACAACGCCGCAGGTCAGCTGGCGCTCGTCTCGGGCCGCGTCGACGCCATCTTCGGGCCGAACCCCACCGCATCGTACGTCGCCGCCGTGGGCGGCGAGTCGAAGGTCGTCGGCACCCTCAACGGCGGCTACCCCGAGAACGCGCAGATCGGCGTCACCACGGCGAAGGGCAACGGCCTCATCGATCCCGTAGCGATCGTGCTCAACTCCATCATCGAGGACGGCACCTACGCGGAGGCGCTCGCGCGCTGGGATCTCGAAGACGAGGCGGTCGCCGAGTCGCTCGTCAACCCGGCCGGCCTGCCCCGCCCGTAGCGCACGCCCCGCCTCGCACACCTCAGCCGCGCCGCACCGCGCGGCGCACCACTGGAGAACTCATGACCCACGCACCTTCCGCCACGCCCGAGTCGGGAGCCCGCTCACCGCGGCGCCGCCTCGCCGCCCTCGGCCTCCTCGCCGCATCGGCGCTCGCGCTCACCGCCTGCTCGGCGGTGATCAGCGACGACGAGCGATCCGGATCCGGGGCCGCGCCCGAGGGCGCCGGCCCCGCGACGACCGAGGCCGCGTTCGATCTCACGACCGCGAACCTCGACACCCGTCCGCACATCGAGGCGATCCCCGAGGCCGTCGAGGCGCTCGAGGCGAGCGGGTTCGAGCCGGTGCAGCCCGGGCGGCTGACCGTGGCGATCCTCGGCGCCGGAGCCCCGCCCACCTCGTTCTTCGCCGAGGACGACGCCCAGACGATCATCGGCAGCGACGCCGACTTCGCGTCGCTCATCTCCGAGGGGCTCGGGCTCGAGTACACCCCTGAGAACGTCGCCTGGGCCGACTGGCCGCTCGGCGTCGAATCGGGCAAGTACGATCTCGCCCTCATCAACATCGGGGTCACCGAGGAGCGCAAGGAGCTGTTCGACTTCGCCACGTACCGCGATGCCGTGATGGCGTTCAGTGTCGCCGCGGACTCAGAGATCTCGGAGATCGCGGAGCCCGCAGACGTCTCGGGACTGCGCGTGATCGTCGGCAGCGGCACCAATCAGGAGCAGTACCTGCTCGACTGGTTCGCGCAGAACGACGCGGCCGGCATCGACGCGGGCGAACCGGTCTACTACGACGATTCGGCCGCCGGGCTGCTCGCACTCACCTCGGGGCGGGCCGACGCGAGCATCGAGCCGTACGCGCTCGCCGCGTTCCGGGAGCAGACGCTCGGCGAGACCCGCATCGTCGGCAAGTTCAACAGCGCCTATCCCGTCGACGGCCAGATCGGTGCAGTCACGGCGAAAGGCAACGGTCTCGTCGAACCCGTGCAGCTCGTGATCGCCTCGCTCATGGAGCACGGGCAGTACGACGCCGTGCTCGAACGGTGGGGGCAGACCGAAGAGGCCGTGCCCGAGTCGCTCATCAACCCGCCCGGGCTGCCGAAGCCATGAGCCCGTCGCAGCGATCCGACGCCGCAGCCGTCTCCGTCGTGTGCATCGGGGCCGGGCCCGCAGCGATCATGACGCTCGAACGCCTGGCGGCGAACCACGCGCACCGCGACCCCGAGCAGCGGATCGGCGTGCGCCTCGTCGATCCGCACCGCCCCGGCGGCGGCCGCATCTGGCGGCGGGATCAGTCGCCCCTGCTGAAGCTGAACTCGATGCTCGAAGACGTCGCCTGCTTCACCGACGCGTCGAGCAGCATCGACGGCCCCGTCGTGCCGGGCCCCTCGCTCGCCGAGTGGGTGCGCGCCGTGCGCGCGGGGAGCATCGCGGCACCCGACTGGGCCGACCCCGCGCTCGAACGGGAGATCGCGGAGATCGGCGACCGCGACTTCCCCACGCGCCGCCTCAACCACGCCTACCTCTCGTGGGTGTTCGCGGAGACGGTGCGGCGCGCCTCGGATCGGGTATCGGTCGAGTGGGTGCGCGACACCGCGGTCGCGGTCGAGCGGGCCGAGCGCGGCCCCGGGCAGGGCGGCGATGCCGCGGAGCCCGGCCATACTGCCGATAGCGGCGATGCCGCGGAGCCCGGCGACGGGGCGGCGTGGGGCGGCGGGGCGGATCGGCAGATCGTGCGGCTCGCCTCGGGCGACGCGCTCGCAGCCGACATCGTGATCTTCGCGCTCGGGCACAACGGCACCGATCCGTCGGAGGAATCCGTGCGGCTCGCCGACTTCGCAGGCGCGCACGGTCTCGAGTACGTCGCCCCGGCGTTCACCGCGGACCTCGACCTCGACCACCTGCCGGCCGGCTCCGATGTGATCGTGCGCGGCCTGGGGCTCGCGGCGATCGACCTCGCCGTCATGCTCACGGGCGGGCGAGGCGGTCGATTCGAGACTCGACCGGACGGCTCGCTCCGCTACCTGCCCAGCGGACGCGAGCCCGTGCTGCACCTGGGCTCGCGTCGCGGCGTGCCCTACCGCTCCAAGGTGACGAGTCGCCTGCAGGGTGATCCGGTCGAGCTCGCCTACCTGGGCGCGCCCTTCCGGGAGGCGACGGCTGCCCGCACCGAGCCCCTCGACTTCGTTCGCGATGCTTGGCCGCTCGTCGCGGCGGAGCTGCTCACCGGCTACTATCGGGAGCTCTGCACCGGCCACCCGACGCGGGTATCCGCTCCGTGGGAGCGGTTCGAAGCCCGGCTGCGCGCGGTGCTGGCGCAGCCGCAGGGGTTCGCCTCGCCCGAGCTCGCCGAACTGGTGCGGGCGCACGTGCCCGATCCCGACGACCGCCTCGACCTCGCCGCCTTCGATCGGCCGCTCGCGTTCCCGCCCGAGGGATCGGAGGCGGCCGCCTTCGAGCAAGCACTCGCCGCCGCTCGCATCGCGGATGCGGACGCCGAGGGTGCAGATGCCGCGGGTGCGGACGCCGATGCGGCCGATGCGGACGGTGCCGATGCGGTGCAGCAGCGGGTGCTCGCGCACATCGCCGCGGACCTGCGGCTGCGCACGCGGCCCGAGCACAGCGCGACGCAGGCGCTCTTCATGACCGGGCTGTACGCCTTCCTCGCGCTCGCCGAGGTGGCACCCGAGCGGTGGAACGCTCGCAGCCGCACGCGCGACCTTCCCGGGCGCTGGTTCGCGTACTTCAGCTATCTCGCGAGCGGCCCGCCCGGGCACCGCCTCGAGGAGCTGATCGCGCTGGCGGAGGCGGGCGTCGTGCGGTTCCTCGGTGCGGATGTGAGGGTCGAAGCCGACGCCGAGCGCGGTGTGTTCACGGCGACCGGGTCCGCGGTGCTGCGCGGAGCGGGGGAGGGCGTCCCCGTCTCGGCGACCACCGCGGTCAGCGCGCGCGCACTCATCGATGCGTGGCTGCCCGAGGCGCGGGCGTCGCGGAGCGACAATCCGCTGCTGCGTCAGCTCGTCGCGTCGGGGCAGCTGCGGGAGCTCGCCGTCGTCGACGAGACCGGAGCCGAGGGCACGGGCCTGATCGAGGTCGGGCCGGGCGGGCGCGTGCCGGGATCCTCCCGGCAGTTCGCCCTCGGGCCGTTCGTGGCGGGCCTCACCGGGGGCGCGTTCACGCGGCCGGGCATCGACGCGCTGCCGTT
>NZ_LDRK01000153.1 GCF_001477055.1 Leucobacter chromiiresistens | reverse complement strand
CTCGACCGCGCGGTCGAGGGGGTGCTCGAGGCGGGCGCGACGTGGGTGAAGCTCGTCGCGACGGCGGGTGTTGCGGCCCCGGCCGGGGCGGCGCTCGAGCCCCACTTCTCGGCGGCGGAGTGCGCGTCGGCGGTGCGCCGCGCCGAGTCCGCGGGCGCCGCGGTGATGGTGCACGCGTGGGGCGGGCCGGCGATCGACTTCGCGGTCGCGGGTGGTGCGGCGAGCATCGAGCACGGCATCTTCCTGACCCCCGAGCAGGCCGCTCGGGCCGCGGATGCGGGCACCGTGTTCGTGCCGACCCTGCGCATCTACCGTCTGGTGCGGGGCATGATCGCGGCCGGGCGGCTTCCGCGGGAGTTCGGTCCGCGCGTCGAGCAAGCGGTGGCCCGGCATCCTGAGGCGGTGCGCATCGCCCGCGATCACGGCGTCGACATCGCGCTCGGCACCGACTACGGCACGGCCGCGCAGCACGGCACGAACCGGCTCGAGTTCGACGCCCTCGTCGATGCGGGCCTCAGCGCGCAGGAGGCGCTGGTCGCGGCGACGCGCTCGGGCGCCGCGCTGCTCGCCCGGGCGCAACGGGCGCAACGGGCGCCGGACCCCGGGGCCCCG
>NZ_LDRK01000152.1 GCF_001477055.1 Leucobacter chromiiresistens | reverse complement strand
GGGCGCCCCGGCGCTCGGCGCTGGGCGCCCCGGCGCTCGGCGCCGCAGCGCCAGGCGCTGGGCGCGCCGCGCTCAGGCCACCTGCGCCCAGTCGACCTCGGCGTCGCCGCCGCGCGCGCCCTCGAACCAGAGCGCGACCCGCATCAGCCGGTCGTCGCTGCCGATGCCCGAGGCGATCTGCAGGCCGACGGTGCGCCCGTCGCGCTGCACGCCCGCGCCGATCGAGACGGCGGGCTGCCCCGACATGTTGTAGGGCGCTGTGAAGGAGATGTGCCCCATCGTCTCGAGTGGGTCGAGAATGGGCATCGGGTCTTCGGCGGGGAACGCGGCGACGGGCGTGACGGGCGAGAGCACGAGGTCGAACGGCTGAGTCGCGGCGCGCGTGAGGCGCGCCATCTCCTCGATCATGCCGCGGTTGCGCACCGTCTGCGCGGCCGAGAACTCGGCGCCCGCGATGCACCACTCCGCGATGAAGGGGAGCACGACGGCGCGCTCCTCTGCGCTGAGCGCCTCGTAATCGGCGAAGGATCGGCTGCGCCAGAAATTCACGAGCCCCTCGAGCACCGCTGCGGGCACGAAGGGGTCGAGCGGCTCGACCGTCGCGCCGGCGTCGGCGAACCGCGCGGCGGCGCGCTCGATGATCGCCCGCGTCTCCGGCTCGACCGGCAGTCCCGAGCCGGCGTCGAGCTGCAGCCCGACGCGCAGGCCGACGGGG
>NZ_LDRK01000151.1 GCF_001477055.1 Leucobacter chromiiresistens | reverse complement strand
GTCTCGTGGGCTCGGCCGTCACCGCCGCGCAGCTGCTGGACCCCGGGGTGTACCTCGCGATGTCCGGGCGGGTCTTCCCGGCGGGCACCGTGGCCAAGGACCGGGCGCGCGGGGTGTTCGTGGACCGCTGAGGGTCCGGCGAGTCCGGCGGATTCAGGCGCGGTCGCGCACGCGGCGTCGGCGGCGGCGCCGATGCCGGCGGATCTGCTCCGGGGTGACCGTCTCCAGGTTGCGGGTCAGCGGCTCCCCCGGGGTCCAGCCCTGCTCCTTCAGCGGGCCCCGGCGGATCCGACGCCGCCCCAGGCGCAGCTTGGGGCGCGGGACCGTCAGATCCACCGGGGCCGGCAGGCGCCAGTTGCGCCAGCGGGACAGGATCCCCAGCACCCCGCAGGTCACGATCGCCACACCCATGCCCACGTTGGGCCGGTGCAGCAGCTCCTGGAAGACCACCATCTCAGCACCCCCGATCACCGCGATCGTCGCGTAGAGGGAGTTCCCGCCGAACACCGCCGGGATGCGGTTGACCATGATGTCCCGGATGGCCCCGCCGCCCACCGCGGTGGTGACCCCCAGGGCGACGGCGGGCAGCCAGTGCAGCCCCAGCCCGAGGGCCTTCAGGGTGCCGGTGGCCGTCCAGGCCCCCATGCCGACGAAGTCCAGGACGATCAGCAGCCGATCCGCCCACCGGGACCCCAGATCGATGGTGTAGGCCACCGCCGCCGCGGCCAGGACTCCCACCCAGTACCCGGCGTCGGTCAGGGCCACCGGGA
>NZ_LDRK01000150.1 GCF_001477055.1 Leucobacter chromiiresistens | reverse complement strand
GAGGAGGGCTTGGGGGGCGTTCTGGTAGGCGACGGGGCGTTGGAAGCGGGTGATGGCTGCGGTGCCGACGGAGGTGGAGGAGTCGTTGGTGGTCGCGGGCCAGGGGCCGCCGTGCTGCTGGGCGGGGGTGACGGCGACGCCGGTGGACCAGCCGTTGAACAGGACGCGGCCGACTTGGTTCGCGAGTGCGGCGATGAGGGCGCGCAGTTCGGGGGCGTTGTCGGTGGTGCCGGTGGCTTCGGCTTCGCTGAGGTGGAGGGTGCCGGAGAGGTTGCCCTCGTAGAACTCGGGCATGAGGGCTGCGAGGTCGGTGCCGTCGGGGACCTCGACGAGGATGGAGAGCGGGCCGAAGGATTCTTCGAGGAGGGTGTCGCGTCCGGTTCGGAAGTCGTCGAGGCTGATGGTGATGATGGTGGGGGTGGCCCAGCCCTGTCCGTCGTCGTCGAAGCGGATGCCGCCGGTGATGAGGGGGTGCGCTCCGGTGGTGCTCAGTACGGCGGTGCGGCGTTCGTCGTAGGACTTCGCGATGCGGGGGTCGAGGAGGCGGTGCTTGGGGACGTCGGTCGCGTTGCGGGTGATGGCGTGGGGGAGTGCGCTGTCTGCGGGGATGAACGCGAAGCCGGGTTTGGTGCAGAGCTGGCCGGCGGAGCCGGTGACGCTGGCGAGGTAGCCGGTGGCGATCTCGTCGGCGCGTTCGGTGATGGCGTCTGCGGTGATGAAGACGGGGTTGACGCTGCCGAGTTCGCCGTAGAACGGGATGGGGGCGGGGCGGTTCGCAGCGATGTCGGCGAGGAGGCGGCCGACGCGGATGGAGCCGGTGAAGGAGCCGGCTTTGATGCGGGGGTCTTTCAGGATTTGCACTCCGGCTTCGCGGCCGTGGATGAGTTGGAAGGTGCCTTCGGGCATGCCGGTTCGGGTGAGTGCGTGTGCGGCGATCTCGGCGGTGGCGTCGGAGAGGTCGGGGTGGCTGGAGTGGGCTTTGACGATGAGGGGGCAGCCGGCTGCGAGGATCGCTGCGGAGTCGCCGCCCATGACGGAGAACGCGAAGGGGAAGTTGGATGCGGAGAAGTTGATGACGGGGCCGAGGGGGA
>NZ_LDRK01000015.1 GCF_001477055.1 Leucobacter chromiiresistens | reverse complement strand
GCGCGCGAGCGCTTGCACGGCCCCGACCTGGTAGATGATCTCATCGGCGAGCTCGCCGGGGTCGTAATCGATGAAGCGCCTCCCGAACCCCGCGAGATCGCGGTACCCGGGGTGCGCGCCGATGGCCGCCCCGGCCTCGGCGGCGGCCGCGCACGTCGCGCGGATGCCACTCGGGTCTCCCGCGTGGAAGCCGCAGGCCACGTTCGCGCTCGATACCGAGGCGAGCACGGCGGCGTCGTCGCCGAACGCGTAGTGTCCGAACGACTCGCCGAGGTCGCAGTTCAGGTCGATGCGCAGCATCCGACCATTCTCGCAGGCTCGGACGGGCGCAGGCGCGGGCCCGTCAGCGAGCGGACCGCCCCGGCCGCAGCCCGTCAGCGGCT
This sequence comes from Leucobacter chromiiresistens, assembly GCF_001477055.1. GTDB lineage: Bacteria > Actinomycetota > Actinomycetes > Actinomycetales > Microbacteriaceae > Leucobacter > Leucobacter chromiiresistens_A. The sequence continues at coordinate 65,152 of NZ_LDRK01000015.1, read as the reverse complement.
CCGCTGGGCGAAGGCGGTCTCGTACAGCAGCACGCTCGCCGCCGTCGCGAGATTCAACGATTCCGCCGCGCCGTAGATCGGCAGCCGCACGGAGCGGTCGGCGAGCGCGCGCTCGGCCTCGCTGAGCCCGCGAGCCTCGTTGCCGAAGATCCATGCGACGGCTCCGTCGAGCTCACCCGCGGCGCGCGCTTCGAGCACGTCGGACCCGCGCACGTCGGCCGCGAACGCGGTGAGGCCCGCGTCGCGCACGGCGTCGACGGCATCGCGGAGCGTCGGGGCGACGGCCACGGGCAGGTGGAACAGCGAGCCCGTCGTCGACCGCACGACCTTCGGATGGAACGGGTCGATGCTCTCGCCGGCGAAGATCACCGCGTCGGCGCCCGCCGCGTCGGCGGCGCGCAGCACGGTGCCCGCGTTGCCGGGGTCGCGGATCTCGTGCAGGATCGCGACGAGGCGAGCGCCCGCGGCGGCCTCCGCAGCACTCCCCTTCCAGCTCCGCGCGACGGCGACGACGCCCTGCGGGGAGACGGTCTCGGACATCGCGGCGATCACGTCGTCCGTCGCGCGCTCGAGGCGCACCCCGGCGTCGGAGGCGAGTCGGTCGACCTCGACCTGCCAGCTCTCACTGCCGAGGGTCGTGTACACCGTCTCCACGAGGTCGGGCCGGTGCACGAGCAGCTCCCGCACGGCCTGCGGCCCCTCGACGAGGAATCGCCCGTGGGCGCGACGCTCCTTCTTGCGTGCGAGGGAGGCGATTCTCCGCACGCGCTCCGACTTGGTGCTGCTCAGGATCGCGTCGCTCATGCGTCCAGCCTATCGGCGCGCGCAGACACCCGGGTCGTGCGCCGACGCACCCCCGGGTATACGCGAAGACCCCCGCTTCCGGAGAAACGGGGGTCTTCGCGGGGAAGAGCTGCTTACGCGGCCTTCGGAGCCGAGGTGTCCTCGGGGAGAGCCGACTTCGCGACCTCGACGAGCGCGGCGAACGCGGCGGGCTCGTTGGTGGCCAGCTCGGAGAGCATGCGGCGATCGACCTCGACACCCGCGAGGCCGAGGCCCTGGATGAAGCGGTTGTAGGTCAGGCCGTTCGCACGTGCACCCGCGTTGATGCGCTGGATCCACAGGCGGCGGAAGTCGCCCTTCTTCTTGCGGCGATCGTTGTACGAGTAGACGAGCGAGTGGATGACCTGCTCTTTGGCCTTGCGGTACAGGCGCGAACGCTGACCGCGGTAGCCCTCGGCGCGCTCGAGGATAACGCGACGCTTCTTGTGGGCGTTGACGGCCCTTTTCACTCTTGCCATTTCGGTTCTTCCTTAGAAAGTTCTCAGATGAAAGCTATGCGCTCGCGCCGGTCAGTGACCGAGGAGCTTCATGGCCTGCTTGGCGTCGCCCTTGGCGAGCACCTGCTCGGCGTTCAGACGGCGCTTGCGCTTCGAGGCCTTGACCTCGAGGTTGTGGCGCATGCCGGCCTGCTGCTTCATCAGCTTGCCGGAACCGGTGAGCTTGAAGCGCTTCTTGGCCCCCGAGTGGGTCTTCTGCTTGGGCATCGATTTCTCCTTGTTGTGTGCGAGCCTCTCGGCCGCGGATTGCGGGGTGGCGCTGCGCACGGCAGCGCACCGCAGTTCATTCGCCGTCCGACTCCGTACTGCTGGACTTGTCGGCCCGACGAGTGGCCTTCTCCTCGGCGCGACGAGCGTTCTGCTCGGCCTTCGCCTCGGACTTGTTCTTGAGCGGGGCGACGACCATCACCATGTTGCGGCCGTCGATGCGCGGGTTCGACTCGACGACTCCGTACTCAGCGATGTCCTCGGAGAACTGCTGCAGCAGGCGCACGCCCATCTCGGGTCGCGACTGCTCGCGGCCGCGGAACAGGATCATCGCCTTCACCTTGTCGCCCTGCGACAGGAAGCCGACGGCGCGCTTCATCTTGGTCTCGTAGTCGTGCGTGTCGATCTTGAGTCGGAAGCGCACCTCTTTGAGCACGGTGTTCGCCTGGTTGCGGCGGGCTTCCTTCTGCTTCTGAGCTGCCTCGTACTTGAACTTCCCGAAGTCCATGATCTTCGCGACGGGAGGCTTCGAGTTCGGGGCAACCTCGACGAGATCGAGATCGGCGTCCACAGCCATGCGGAGCGCAGTCTCGATCGGCACGACACCGACCTGCTCGCCACTGGGTCCTACCAGTCGCACCTCGGGGACGCGGATTCTGTCATTCGTACGGGGATCGCTGATCGCCGGCTCCTCTGATCTCAATGGTGGGCGCTCCTCGCGGGAGCCACGGACATCGAGATCAGGACCGCGCACGCGCCGTCCCACACCCTTGTGCAGCTGCCGAGTGATCGGCGGGGTGTCAACTACCCGGTAACCTGGAATCGGTGCCGGGTGGGAGAATCTCCACTTCCGTGATCTCGGCAGAACGCCGAGAACCGACAACATCGTAGCACACTTACCGCAGGAGCAGACAGGATCTCATGACCGAGCACACCGCCGAACCGGCATCCACCCCCACCGACGCCGCGGAGTCGGAGCAGGCGAACGTCTCGCAGGCCACGCGCGACATCGCGGATGTCGCCGCGGTCGAGGTGATCACCACCGCCGCGGTGCACCTGCTCAGCGCCGCAGCGGTGAAGGTCGGGCTCGCCGACGATCCCGAGTCGCAGATCGACCTGGACGAGGCGCGCAAACTCATCAACGCGCTCGCCGGCCTCATCACCGCCGGCGCCCCCGAGGTGAGCGACATGCACGCCCGCAGCCTGCGGGACGGACTGCGCTCGGTGCAGCTCGCGTTCCGCGAGGCGTCGGTGATCCCCGATCCCATCGGCCAGGGCCCGGGCGAGAAGTACACCGGCCCCGTCAACTAGCGGCGCGCCGTGCCCCGCCCCTCCGCCGCAGGCCCCGCCGAGCGCGCGCCCCGCTCGGTGCGGCTCGCGGAGGTGACCGCCGGCCTCGGCGATTCGCTCGGCGTCGGCATCGGCATCCTCCCGCTGGGCGTCGCCCTCGGCGTGCTCGTCGTGCAGGCGGGGCTCCCCTGGTGGCTCGCGCCCGCCCTGTCGATCGGCATCTTCGCGGGATCGGTCGAGCTGCTCCTCGTCAGCATGATCGCGGCGTCGACGCCGCTCGTGACCATCGCCGTCACCGTGTTCGCCGTCAACTTCCGGCACGTGTTCTACGCGTTCTCGTTCCCGATCTCGCGGGTCTCACCCGGCATCCCCCGCGCCTACTCGGTGTACGCGATGATCGACGAGGCCTACGCGACGTACGTGCTCATGGACCGCGACCGGCTCTCCTCCGCCCGCATGGTCTCGGGGCAGTTCGCGATGCAGGCCTACTGGGTGGTCGGCGGGCTCATCGGCGTCGCGCTCGCGTCCGCGCTGCCCAAGCCGATCGAGGGCTTCGAGTTCGCGCTCGTCGCGCTCTTCGTCGTCATGACGCTCGACGCGGTGCGGAGCCGCCGTGAGGTGCCGTCGGCGCTGCTCGCCGCCCTCGCTGCGGCGGTCGCCATCGTCGCGGCTCCCGGCAACGCGCTCCTCGTCGCGCTGCTCGTCTTCACCGCTCTGCTGACCGGCCGCTACGCCGTCTCCCGTCTCCGCCCGGCGCCGGAGCGCGCCGCGGAGCCCGGGACCTCGGAGCTCGGCGACCCGGCCGATCCGACCCGCGAGGAGACCGATCGTGCCTGAGCTCGGCTATCTCCTCGCCGCCGTCGCGATCGGCTCCGTCGTCACGATCGCCCTGCGCGCACTGCCGTTCGCGATCCTGAAGCCGCTGCGGCGCTCGAAGTTCGTCGCCGCGCTCGGGCGATGGATGCCGGCGGGGATCCTCTGCATCCTCGCCATCGTCATCCTCCGCGACGAGCTCGTCGCACGCGCCGACCACTGGTGGGCGGTGCTCGCCGCCACGGCTGTGACGATCGTCGTGCACCTGGTGTGCCGTCGGCGCGCCGTCATCAGCGTGGCGGCGGGCACCGCCTGCTACATCCTGCTGATCAACCTCGTCTGAACCGGCCGCCCGGGCGACGTCCGATCACGCGGCCGCGACGGGTCGCAGCGTCAAGGAGTCGACTCTCCGCGCCACGATCTCCGATGCGGCGATGCGGGCCTGGAGCGCCTGAAGCACCTCCCGATGCGCGTCGCCGACCGACTCCGACATGCGGAGCAGCACCGTCACCTCCGGCTGCAGCAGGCGGTTCTCGAGCTCGCCCGGAGCGATCCAGAGCGCCGCGATCCGCGGATCCGCCGCTCCCAGCACACGGAACTCCTCCTGCACCGCAGCGTCCGCCCACGCGGGCAGCACCCGCTCGCCCAGCGCCAGCGCCTCGAGCGCCGTGCGACGCACGCCGAACTCGCGCTCCGGCGTGCCGGGGTCGATGATGATGAGCTCCGTGCCATCCTGCGCCGCGGCCAGAGCCGCCTGGGAGCCGGGCACGGGAATCGGCCGCGCCTCGGGGTTCCAGCGCCGCAAGGTCTCCACGGAGGAGAATACGGGCAGCACGCGCCGCCCATCGGGCGCCGCGACGGACACGATCGACAGCTCCTGCGACTTCTCGACCGTGCGCCCGTCGGGCGTCTGCCCGAGCTCCCCCGCCTCCGCGAGCATCGGCACCAGAAAGCGCTCGGCCGCGAATCCGGCGATCGCCTCCGACTGCGCCTGCGCGACGCGGCTCACGGCGGACCAGTACTCGGCGGCCTCACCGGCCGTCTGCGCCGCATCGGCGGCGTCGCGCACCGCGCGGATGAGCGCCGTGACGTGCTCCGAAGCGCGGCCGTCGTCGTCCGCGAACGCCGTGTCGTGGTGATCGAACGTGCGTCCGGCCCACGGGAACCCCGCGGAGTCGGACGGCCCGCCGGCGCTCAGGCTCTCGGGTACCCCCGTGCTGCGCGGCGCGTCGCCCGTCGACGGCAGCTTCTTGATCGCCATGCGCGCGGCGTCTCCGCCTACCGGCCCGCGACGTCGAGCGCGGCGGGCAGCGAGAACGCCCCGTCGTAGAGCGCCTTGCCGATGATCGCGCCCTCCAGCCCGTCGTCGACGAGGTCGCGCAGCGCTGCGATGTCGTCGAGGCTCGAGACGCCTCCCGATGCGACGACCGGGCGGTTGGTGCGCGAGCACACCTGCGCGAGCAGATCGATGTTGGGCCCCCGCAGCGTCCCGTCCTTCGTGACGTCGGTGACGACGTAGCGGGAGCAGCCGGCCGCTTCGAGCCGATCGAGCACGTCCCAGAGATTGCCGCCCTCCTGGGTCCAGCCACGAGCGGCGAGGGTCTCGCCGCGCACGTCCAGCCCCACCGCGACCCGGTCGCCGAAGCGCGCGATGACGGCCTCCGTCCACTCGGGGTTCTCGAGCGCTGCCGTGCCGAGGTTGACGCGCGTCGCGCCCATCTCGAGCGCCGCCTCGAGCGAGGCGTCGTCGCGGATGCCGCCGGAGAACTCGATCTTCACGTCACCGGCGCGCTTGATGATCTTGCGGGCGACGGAGACGTTGCTGCCCCGGCCGAAGGCGGCGTCCAGGTCGACGAGGTGGATCCACTCCGCGCCCTGATCGATCCAGTCGAGCGCGGCGTCGACGGGACTGCCGTAGTTCGTCTCGGTGCCGGCCTCACCCTGGGTGAGCCGCACCGCCTTGCCGTCGACCATGTCGATCGCCGGAAGCAGCTGCAGCCGCGGACGTTCGGCGAGTTCGCTCATGAGTGGTATCTCCTTCTCGGGGTGCGGGTCGGGTCTTCGAGACGCGGGCTCGCGAGCGCCGCCTGGTCGGGTGCGGGGTGCCTCCGACGGGCGCTCGCGACAGGGCTTACAGGGTGTCGATCCAGTTGCGCAGCAGCCGGATGCCGGCATCGCCCGACTTCTCGGGGTGGAACTGGGTCGCGCTCAGCGGTCCGTTCTCCACCGCGGCGATGAAGCGCTCGCCGTGCTCCGCCCAGGTCACGAGCGGGCGGGTCGCCTCGGTGCGCCCCTCGATGGACCACTCCGTCGCCGCGTTGCTGTGCACGAAGTAGAAGCGTTCGTTCTCGAGGCCGGCGAAGAGCCGGGACCCCTCGGGCACCTGCACGGTGTTCCAGCCCATGTGCGGCAGCACGGGGGCGTCGATCTCGCGCACGGTGCCCGGCCACTGGCCGAGCCCCTCGGTCTCGACGCCGCGCTCGATGCCGCGGGAGAACATGACCTGCTCGCCGACGCAGATGCCGAGCACGGGACGGCCCCCGGCGAGCCGGCGGTCGATGAGCTCGTCGCCCCGCACGGCGCGCAGCTGCTGCATCACCGCGTCGAAGGCCCCGACGCCGGGCACCAGGAGACCGTCGGCCGCCATCACCGCGGAGGGGTCTCCCGTCAGTTCGACGTCGGCTCCCGCGTGGGCGAGCGCCTTCACGGCGGAGTGCACGTTGCCCGAGCCGTAGTCGAGCACGACGACCCGCTTGCGACGGGCTCCATCCGCGGCTGCATCGGAGCTCGCTGGGGTGCCGCCCCCCGCCTGCTGATCGCTCACAGCGCGCCCTTGGTGGACGGCACGCCGTGCACGAGGGGGTCGAGCGCCTTGGCCTCGCGGAAGGCGCGGGCGAAGGCTTTGAACTCGGCCTCGGCGATGTGGTGCGGATCCCGCCCCTCGAGCAGCTTCAGGTGCACGGTGAGTCGCGCGTTCAGTGTCAGCGCCTCGAAGAAGTGCCGCACCATGGAGCCCGTGAAGTGGCCGCCGATGAGGTGCAGTTCGAAGCCGGCGGGCTCCCCGGAGTGCACGAGGTACGGCCGCCCCGAGATGTCGACGACGGCCTGCGCGAGGGATTCGTCGAGCGGCACCAGCGCGTCACCGTAGCGGGAGATGCCCGCCTTGTCGCCCAGCGCCTCCAGGATCGCCTGACCGAGCAGGATCCCCGTGTCCTCGACCGTGTGGTGGACGTCGATGTGCACGTCGCCGACCGCGTTGACGGTGAGATCCGTGAGCGAGTGGCGCGCGAACGCGGTGAGCATGTGATCGAAGAACGGAACGCCCGTCTCGATCTGCGACGTTCCGGTTCCATCGAGGTCGACGCGCACGCTGATCTGCGACTCGCTGGTGGAGCGCTCGAGCGATGCGGTGCGGGGTGCGGCAGTCATGGTCACCAGTCTATCGGCGTCGCGTCTCGCGACGGGCGCTGCGTCAACCCCGCGCACCTCCCGGCCCGAGCGCCGCGATCGCGTCGATCACGGCGCCGGTCTCGGCCTCGGTGCCCGCGGTGATGCGCAGGTGCCCGGGGATGCTGAGGTTGCGGATGAGGATCCCCTGCGCGCGCAGCTCCGCGAACGTGGCCTCCGGATCGGCGAAGCCGCCGACGAGCAGGAAGTTGGCTCCAGAGGGGTGCACGGTGTAGCCGAGCTCGGTCAGGGCGCCGGCGAGCCGATCCCGCTGCGCGCTGATGTCGGCGACGGTCGCGAGCATCGCGTCCGCGTGCCGGATGGCTGCGGTGGCCGCCGCCTGGGTGAGCGCGGAGAGGTGGTAGGGCAGACGCACGAGGCGCAGCGCATCGATCACGGCGGGGTCGGCCGCGAGGTACCCGAGTCGCACTCCCGCGAAGGCGAACGCCTTGCTCATCGTGCGCGACACGATGAGCCGGTGCCGCCCGGGGAGCAGCGCGACCGCGCTCTCGCGCTCGGTATCGAACTCCTGATAGGCCTCGTCGATCACGAGCATGCCCTCGAAGGCATCGTACGCGGCGAGGATCACCTCACGGTCGAGCGTCGTCCCGGTGGGGTTGTTCGGTCCGCACAGGATCGCGACGTCGGGGCGGTGCTCGCGCAGCGCGGCGACGACGCCCTCCGGGGTCAGCGCGTAATCGTCGGGGCGCTCCACCCCGATCCAGGCGGTGTCGGTACCGGCAGCGAGCAGGGGGTACATCGAGTAGGTCGGGGTGAAGCTCAGCAGCGAGCGCCCGGGGCCGGCGAACGCCTGCAGCACCTGCTGCAGCACCTCGTTCGATCCGTTGGCCGCCCACACCTGGTCCGCGCCGAGGTCGTGGCCGAGATAACCGGCGAGCGCGTCGCGGAGCTCCGAGAACTCGCGATCGGGATAGCGGTTCACGCCGGTGACCGCGCGAGCGAGCGACTGCACGATGTCGATGGCGACGTGCTCGGGAATCGGATGCGTGTTCTCGTTCACGTTCAAGCTCACTCGAACCGCGTCCTGCGGTGCGCCGTAGGGCTGCTGCCCCACGAGATTGTCACGGAGAGGGAGATCGCTCAAACTGGTCACCCGACAAGTCTACGACCGCCTCGCACTCCGAGCGGGGCGGCCGAGCGTGCGCTCGCACTCCGAGCTCACGCGCCGAGTTCGTCTCCCGACACCACGAGGGGGTTGTCGGAGTAGCGCAGGGGAACGGCGATCGCCTCGCCCGCCTGCACCGACGAGTCATCGAGCTGATTCAACTGAACGATCTCGGTGATGAGGTCGCGCGGGTCGGCGGAGGGGTCGAGATCACTCGCGAGCGACCAGAGCGAACTGCCGGGCTGCACCACGACGTACTCGAACTGCTCTCCGTTCGGTCCTTCCCCGGACGCCATCGCCTCAGGAGCGGCGAGCGACGCGATGAGGGCGAGCACGCCCGCGACGAGGACCGTCGCGAGGGCGCCGAGCACGATGCGCCCGCGGCGCGTCAGGCGGAGTGCGCCCGAGGCGTCGTTCGTCTCCCGTGAATCCTGGCCCTGAATCGCTGCTGCGCTCATGATGACATCCCTTTCTCGTGCGAGGCCGCTGCGGGCATCGCCCGCACCGAACATCTGTTTCGAATATATATTCGATGACTCGAAACTGCAACCGGTTCTTCGAACGGATGTTCCGTTATTTTCGGCGACACTCGAACGTATGTTTGCCCGTGTTCGAACGACACGGCTAAGGTTTCGATCAACGGGATCACTGAATCAGCACCCACCGACATTCATGGATCGCGCCCCCTCCGCATCGCCCTCAGGGCTAGAAAGGACAGCGATGAGCGACGCAGCCGCGCCCCGATCCGCCAAGCCGCTGAGCGAGAAGCAGCAGGCCATCCTCGAGTGCATCGCGCGCTCCGTCGAGAGCCGCGGGTACCCGCCGAGCATGCGCGAGATCGGCGACGCGGTCGGCCTCTCCTCGCTGTCGAGCGTCACCCACCAGCTCAGCCGCCTCGAGTTGGGCGGCTACATCCGGCGCGACCCGAATCGCCCCCGCGCGCTCGAGATCCTGGTCGAACTCGCCTCCACGTCGGCCGCGATCGCCGAAGCACCGGCCGAGCGCCCCGAGGAGGCCGCCTACGTGCCGCTCGTCGGTCAGATCGCCGCGGGCGTGCCGATCACCGCCGATCAGCAGGTGGAGGAGATCGTGCCGCTCCCCCGCACCCTCGTCGGCGACGGTCAGCTGTTCATGCTGCGCGTGGTCGGCGACTCGATGATCGACGCCGCGATCTGCGACGGCGATTTCGTGGTGATCCGCCAGCAGCGCGAGGCGGAGAACGGCGACATCGTGGCAGCCATGCTCGACGGCGAGGCCACCGTCAAGGTGTTCCGACGGCGCGATGGCCACACCTGGCTCCTGCCGCGCAACAGCGCATTCGAGCCGATCCTCGGAGACCACGCCGAGGTGCTCGGCCGCGTGGTCGCGGTGTTCCGGTCCGTCTGAGCACGCGCACCGCCGCTCGTCGACGCGGACCGACGGGCAGTTCCTCGGTCGCCGTTTGATTTGTTGAACCGAGTCCATCTAAGGTGGTCGCATGAGCGCGATCACCTCGGCAGCACCGCCCGAGCTTCTTCCCACAGCGACCGTCGTCCCGGGGCTCTCCCCCGATCTGGTGCCCTATGCGCGCGGGCTCGCACTGCAGGCGAGCGCCGTTGCGAGACTCGAACGCGGAGCAGACCGCGGAACCGTCATCATGCTCGAGCACGAACCGGTCTTCACGGCCGGTCGGCGCTCCGACCCCGCGGAGTACCCTGCGGATGGGAGCCCCGTCGTTCCCGTGGACCGCGGCGGGCGGGTCACCTGGCACGGTCCGGGGCAGCTCGTCTGCTATCCCGTGATCCGACTCCGCCGTGGGGCCGGCGTCGTCGATCTCGTGCGGGCGCTCGAGACCGCGATCATCGCCGCCATGTCCGACCTCGGGCTGACGGGCACTCGAGTCGAGGGGCGTTCCGGGGTGTGGGTGCAGCGCGAGGAGGGGCCGGCGAAGGTCGCCCAGATCGGCCTTCACGCTCGCGCCGGCATCATCACGCACGGCATGGCCGTGAACTGCTGCAACGACCTGGCCCCGTTCGCCGCGATCGTGCCGTGCGGGATCCGCGACGCCGGGGTGACGACGCTGACCGCGATGGCGGGGCGCCGCATCACGCCGGCGGAGTTCGCCCCGCTCCTCGAGGTCCGCCTCGCCGCCGCGATCGCGGAGCTCGTCGCGTGAGCGCCCGACGACTCCCGTCGACGGGCGCGCGACCCGCACCCGAGGGTCGACCGCTCCTCCGCATCGAGGCGCGCAACGCCGAGACGCCGATCGAGCGGAAGCCCGCATGGATCAAGACGCGCGCGAGGCTCGGCCCCGAATACCGCGAGGTGCGCGACCTCGTCGAGCGCGAGGGGCTGCACACCGTGTGCCAGGAGGCGGGGTGCCCGAACGTGTTCGAGTGCTGGGAGGACCGGGAGGCGACCTTCCTCATCGGCGGCTCGATCTGCACGCGTCGCTGCGACTTCTGCATGATCTCGACGGGCAAGCCGCTCCCGCTCGACCGCGACGAGCCGCGCCGCGTCGCGGAGTCGGTGCGCACGATGGGGCTGAGGTACGCGACCATCACCGGGGTCACCCGCGACGACCTCCCCGACACCGGGGCGTGGCTCTACGCGGAGACCATTCGCCAGATCCACGAGCTGAACCCGGGCGCCGGGGTCGAGGTGCTCGTGGACGACCTCGGCGGCCGCCCCGAGGGCCTCGCCGAGGTGTTCGCGGCGGCGCCGGAGGTATTCGCCCACAACCTCGAGACGGTGCCGCGCATCTTCCGGCGCATCCGCCCGGGCTTCCGCTACGAGCGCTCGCTCGGCATCATCGAGCGCGCCCGCGACGCCGGCATGATCACGAAGTCGAACCTCATCCTCGGCATGGGCGAGACCCGTGCCGAGATCTCCGAGACGATGGTGCAGCTGCGCGACGCCGGGTGCCGTATCCTCACCCTCACCCAGTACCTGCGTCCCTCCGCGCTGCACCACCCGATCGACCGTTGGGTGCACCCCGACGAGTTCGCGGAGATGCAGCTGGAGGCCGAGGAGCTCGGGTTCTCGGGCGTGCTCGCCGGCCCGCTCGTGCGCTCCTCCTACCGCGCCGGCCGCCTGTGGGCGCAGGCGACCGGCGCGGGCGGCCGCGCGGGTCGGTGAGCGCTACACCGGATCCGGGGTGAGCAGGCCGAGCTCCCGCAGCACTGCGAGCACCTGCTCGTGCCGGTTGAAGGTGTACAGGTGCACCGATGGGGCACCCCCGTCGAGCAGCTCCCTGGCCAGCGAGACCGTGTGCTCGACGCCCAGCTCGGGCGCGTAGCCGCCCTCCGCGTCCAGTGCGCGGGTGAGCTCCGCGGGCGCGGGCCGGCCGGCGAGCGAGGCGACCTTCCGCAGCTGGGCGCTGGTGGAGACCGGCATGAGGCCCGGCAGCACCGGGATCGTGAGCCCCGCCGCGCGCGCCTCCTCGACGAACGACAGGTACTCCTCGGCCCGGAAGAAGAGCTGCGTGATCGCCAGATTCGCGCCCGCCTCCTGCTTCGCGACGAGCCAGTCGACGTCCTCCGAGCGGGAGCGGGAGAGCGGATGGCCGTTCGGGTAGGCGGCGACGGCGGTGCGGCCCACGCTGGTCAGCGGCGGGCGCTCGGCCCGCGCCTCGGAGATGAGGCGCACGAGCTCCCATGAGCTCATCGAGCCCGCGACGCGTGCATCGCCCTCGTCGAGCCCCCGCGGCGGGTCGCCGCGCAGTGCGAGGAAGTCGTGCACGCCCGCGTCCATGATGGCGTGGATCGCGGCGCGCACGGCCTCGTGCGTCTCCCCCACGGTGGTGAGGTGCGCGAGCGGAAGCGCATCGGTGTGGTCGCGGAGGTACGCGACCAGATCGAGCGAGGCGTCGCGGTTCGATCCGTTCGCACCGTAGGTGACCGAGATGAAGTCGGGATCGGCGGCGGAGAGATGCTGCACGGCGTGGCCGAGAGCGAGTGCGGCCGCGCCCGAGCGCGCCGGAAACACCTCGAACGAGAAGCGGGCGCGCGTCGCCGCGCGGGCGGGGAGCAGGAACGAGTTCATGCGCCGCTCAGCTCCTGCTGCGCGAGACGCGTGCCGCGCACGCGTGCGGCGATCTTCGCGAACGCCACATCGCGCGCGAAGTCGGGCGATCCGTGCTTCGGCTTCTCGTCGATGAGGTACGGGGAGAACCCGCAGTCGTCCGTCGAGCCGAGCAGCTCGACCGGGATGAACCGTGCCGCGCGCACCAGCTGATCCCGCACCTCCGCCGCGGTCTCGAGCTTCGGGCTGGTCGGATCGGTGACGCCGAGCAGCACGCGCGGCGGCGCCGCCGATGTGCGCGCGCGCTGCCGCAGCTGACGCCCCACGAGTCGAGCCACGCGATCCGGCTCCTTCTCGCTCGCGGCCTGCACCAGGAAGTACCCCGCCTCGATCTGGAAGAGCTCGGGGATCAGCGCGGCGTAGTCGACATCGGCGCTGTGCGCCGAGTCGTGGTCGTTGCCGGGGCACGTATGGACGCCCACTGCGGAGCGGTGCTCGGGGGCGAGCTCCGCGAGCACGCGGTTGATGAGATCGATGAATCCGCTCAGCGCCTCCGGGCCCGCCCAGGGAGCGCGCAGATCGCGGCGCAGCGCGAGCCGCCCCTCCGTGAAATCGATGCTGACGCGGGAGGCGCCGGCGGCGAAGCTGCGCCGGATATCCTCGCCGCACCCGGCTACGACGTCGTCGAGGAACGCATCGCGGGAGTAGTCGCCCAGTCCCTCCGCGGGCACCATGAGCGACAGCATCGATGGCGAGACGACCGCCTGCTTCAGCGGCAGACGGGTGAGCGGCCGTGCGGCCGCGACGTCGTCCGCCGCCCACGAGCGGAACCGGAAGGGGCCCCGCGCGAGGCTCGGGATCACGCGATGGTGCCCGTCGGCGAACACCGCGAACACCGGGCCCTCGCGCACGTCACCCGCGAAGGAGGTGCCGAGCGGGTAGCTGGAGAAGCTCTGCCTCCGCTGCTCCCCGTCGCTCACGAGGGGCGAACCGGTCTCCGCGAATCTCGCGAGGGTGTCGCGCACGGCGCGATCCTGCGCGTCGCGCAGCGTCTCCGCGTCGACCAGGCCGGTCTCCGCGTCGAGCACCGCGCGCTGCAGGCTCGCGGGCCGCGGCAGACTGCCCACCGCCTCGGTCGGCAGCTCGTCGTCGCGCCACGCTCCGCCGCCCCCGGCGGGAGGGGTCGCGCCCGCGGCCCCCGCCCCACGACCGTCGGGCGCGCTCACGCGCCCGCGCGCACCGCACGAGCTGCGTGCACCAGGTTCGTCAGGCTCGCCACGGTCTCCTCGTATCCGCGCGTCTTGAGGCCGCAGTCGGGGTTCACCCAGAGCTGCTCGCCGGGGATGCGCGCCGCCGCGATCCGGATCAGCTCCTGCTGCTCCTCGACGCTCGGCACACGAGGCGAGTGGATGTCGTAGACGCCCGGGCCGATGCCGCGCGAGTACCCGTGCGCTCCCAGCGGTTCGACGACGTCCATCCGGCTGCGGGCCGCCTCGATGCTCGTGACGTCGGCGTCCAGCCCGTCGACGGCGTCGATGATCTCGCCGAACTCCGAGTAGCAGAGGTGCGTGTGGATCTGCACGCCGGGGGCCGCGCCGCTCGTCGCGAGGCGGAATGCGCCCACCGACCAGTCGAGGTACGCCGCCTGCCGGTCGGCGTCGAGGGGCAGCAGCTCGCGGAGCGCCGGCTCGTCCACCTGCACGATCCGGATGCCCGCATCAACGAGGTCGTCGATCTCGTCGCGCAGGGCGAGGGCGACCTGCGACGCCGTGTCGGCGAGCGGCTGGTCGTCGCGCACGAAGGACCAGGCGAGGATCGTGACGGGGCCCGTGAGCATCCCCTTCACCGGCCGGTCGGTGAGCGACTGGGCGTACGCCGACCAGGCGACCGTCATGGGCGCCGGGCGGGAGACGTCGCCCCACAGGATCGACGGGCGCGTCGCCCGCGTGCCGTACGACTGCACCCAGCCGTGCTCCGTGACCGCGAACCCGTCGAGCAGCTCCGCGAAGTACTGCACCATGTCGTTGCGCTCGGCCTCGCCGTGCACGAGCACGTCCAGGCCGATCTCCTCCTGCAGGCGGATCACGCGGGCGATCTCGGCGCGCAGGAACTCGTCGTACTCCTCCTGCCCGAGCTCGCCGCGACCGAACGCGGCGCGCGCGCGACGGATCTCGGCGGTCTGCGGGAACGAGCCGATCGTGGTCGTGGCGAGCTCGGGGATGTCGAGCGCCTGCTGCGCGGCGCGGCGCTCCTCCTCGTCGGCCCGCTCGCGATCCGCCCCCGCGACGGCGTCGACTCGGGTGCGCACGTCGTCCACCCGCACGCCCGCGGTCTGCGCGCGCGCTGCGAGGATCGCGTCGACCGCGGCGAGCTCGCTCTCGATCGCGGCGGCTCCCTCGGCGAGCCCCCGGGCGAGGATCACGACCTGTTCGACCTTCTGGTCGGCGAAGGCGAGCCAGGAGGCGAGCTCGGCGTCGAGCCGGGTCTCGTCGCGCACGTCGTGGGGAACGTGCTGCAGGCTGTTGGAGGTGGTGGCGGCCGTCGCGATGCCGGCGCGCTGCAGGCGCTCGAGCGCGCCGAACGCCGCGCGCAGATCCGTCTTCCAGATGTTGCGCCCGTCGACGACTCCCGCGAGGAGCTGCGTGTCGGCGAAGGCCGCGGCGAGCTCGCCAGAGGCGAGCTCGGCCTCGGGGAGCGAGCCGCGCACGAGGTCGGCCTGCACCGCTTCGACCGGCAGCGCGCCGAGCCGCGCGAGCGCCGACGAGGCGTCGCCGTAGGGCGCGGTCAGCAGGATGCGGGGGCGATCGGCGGTCGCGCCGAGCGCCGTGTAGGCCCGGGCGACGAGTTCCAGCGTCTGCTCACGGGGAACCGGCAGGGAGTCGGAGACGAGCGCGGGCTCGTCGAGCTGCACCCACTGCGCGCCCGCACCCGCGAGCGCGGAGAGCAGCTCTCCGTACACGGCGACGACCTCGTCGAGGCGGTCGATCGGCTGGAAACCGGCAGCGGCTTCGTCGGAGGCCTTGGCGAGCAGCAGGTAGGTGACCGGTCCGACGATCACGGGGCGCGATGCGATGCCCTGCTCGGCGGCCTCGGCGAGCTGGGCGACGAGCTGAGCGGGATTCGCCGCGAACGGGGTGCGCTCGTCGATCTCGGGCACGCTGTAGTGGTAGTTCGTGTCGAACCACTTGGTCATCTCGAGCGGCTGGTGGTCGCGGTCGCCGCGAGCGAGCGCGAAGTAGGTGACGAGATCGCTGCCGGCGATGTCGGCGAAGCGCTGCGGAACGGCGCCGAGCGCCAGCGTCGCGTCGAGCACCTGGTCGTAGAAGCTGAAGCTCTCGGGCACCGCGCCGCCCGCCGCCGGGAGGCCGAGCTCGACGAGGTGCGCGCGGGTGCTCGCGCGCAGTTCGCGCGCGGTCTGCTGCAGAGCCGCCTCGTCGCTCTGCCCCTTCCAGTAGGATTCGATCGCCCGCTTCAGCTCGCGGCGGCGCCCGAGTCGCGGGTATCCGAGAATCGTCGCGGTGGGCAGATGCGTCGTTGCGGTCATGGCCGTCCTTTTCGTGGGAACTCAAGGATCGCAGCAGGCGCTGCTCCCCGTGGAACTCCCCCAAGGTATCCAGCGGAGGCGCATGCGCGGTGCGATGTTGCTCCCTGTTACCCGGACACCCTCGCACTGCTTATGACAGGTATTGCTCCAGCTTCGACGCCGTCTCCGCCGTGACGTACGCCCGCACTCGCGTACCCGTCTCCACGTACTCCGTCTCCAATACACGGTTGCGCTCGTGGAGCTCTGCGACGAGCTCGCCGCGGTCGTACGGCACCACGACCGTGATCTCGCGATCCGGCACCGGCAGCGCGGCGTCGATCCGGCGCTTCAGCTCCTCGATGCCCTCCCCCGTGCGCGCCGAGACGAACACGGCATCGGGTACGAGGCCGTGCAGCACCAGCCGCTGCGAATCGTCGAGCAGATCAGCCTTGTTGAACGCCACCAGCTCCGTGATGTCCTGCGCCTCGACCTCGGCGATCACGTCGCGCACCGTGCGCAGCTGCGCCTCCGGATCCGGGTGGGAGCCGTCGACGACGTGCAGGATCACCGACGCGTCGCCCACCTCCTCGAACGTCGAGCGGAACGCCTCGACCAGCTGATGCGGCAGGTTGCGCACGAAGCCGACCGTGTCGGCGTACGTGAAGCGGCGCCCGTCCTCGGTCTCGCCGTGCCGGATCGCCGTGTCGAGCGTTGCGAACAGCTGGTTCTGCACCAGCTCCTGCGTGCCCGTGAGGCGGTTCAGCAGACTCGACTTGCCGGCGTTCGTGTACCCGGCGATCGCAACCGAGGGCACCTCCCCGCGCTTGCGGTTCGCGCGCTTCGCCTCGCGCGCCGGAGCGAAGCCGGCGATCTGCTTGCGCAGCTTCGACATGCGGATGTGGATCTTCCGGCGGTCGAGCTCCATCTTCGTCTCACCGGGGCCGCGCGATCCCATCCCCGCGCCGCCCGAGCCGACCTGGCCGCCCGCCTGACGCGACATGGACTCGCCCCAGCCGCGGAGGCGCGGCAGCAGGTACTGCAGCTGCGCGAGCTCCACCTGCGCCTTGCCCTCGCGGCTCTTCGCGTGCTGGCTGAAGATGTCGAGGATCACGGCCGTGCGGTCGATCACCTTCACCTTCACCACGTCCTCCAGCGCGCGGCGCTGGCTCGGCGCGAGCTCGGTATCGGCGATCACCGTGTCGGCCCCCACCGCGGCCACGAGCTCGGCGAGCTCCTGCGCCTTTCCCTTGCCCAGGTACGTCGCCGGGTCGGGGTGCGCACGCCGCTGCAGGAGGCCGTCGAGCACGCGCGCGCCCGCGGTCTCCGCGAGCGCGGAGAGCTCGCGCAACGAGTTCTCCGCGTCCTCGGCGCTCCGCTGCGAGTAGACGCCGATGAGCACGACGTTCTCGAGTCGCAGCTGCCGGTACTCCACCTCGGTCACGTCTTCGAGCTCGGTCGAGAGCCCGACGACGCGCTTCAGCGAGGCGCGATCCTCGCGCTCCATGCGGATCGCGTCGAGATCGCCCTCGAGCCGGTCGTGGTCTGCGTCGCCGAGCGCCTGCGCGCCGCTCGTCAGATCGCGGATCACGGTCGCCGAGCCGGCGCCCGCGGCACGGGCGAGCACCCGGTCGAGGGGGTCCGCAGGAGCGGGGTCGGAGTTCGCCGGGGAGGTCGTGCCCGGGGTCGTGGCTGCGCGATCGAGTGCGTCTTCCCCGACGGCGTCCTCGATGGCGATCACTGCATCGTCTGCGTTCTGCTTCTTCATCTGGAGGCAAGTCTACGCGGCGCGCGCCCGGGCGCGTCGGCCGTTCGCCGTGGGCGCAGCCCGCCGGGCGGGCGGCGGCCTGGGATACTGGTGCGGTGACCCAGCACTACTTCTCCGAATCCCCCGGCGGCGAGCTCCGGCCCCGCGAGGTCGAGGTGGAGCTCGCCGGCGCTCCGCGCACCGTGGTGACGGCAGGCGGCGTGTTCAGCCCCGATCAGCTCGATCGCGGCACCGCGATCCTGTTGCGCGCGCTCCCGGAAGCCGACGATCTCGGACCCGCTGGAGGCGCTCCGCTGCTCGACGTGGGCTGCGGCTGGGGCGCGATCGCGCTCGACGCGGCGCTCGCGCAGCCCGAGCGCGAGATCTGGGCGATCGATGTCAACGAGCGGTCGCGCGAGTTGACGCGGATGAACGCGGAGCGGCTCGGCCTCGCGCACGTACGGGTCGCGTCGCCCGACGAGGTGCCCGACGGGCTCGAGTTCGGCGAGATCCGCTCGAATCCGCCGATCCGCGTGGGCAAGGACGCGCTGCACGCGATCCTGCGCCAGTGGCTCCCCCGGCTGCAGGCGGGGGGCGTCGCGCACCTCGTGGTCGCGAAGCACCTGGGCGCCGACTCGCTGCAGCGCTGGATCGCGGCGGAGTTCGCCGATCTCGTCGTCGACCGCCCGTCTCGCGACAAGGGCTTCCACATCATCCGAGCGAGCCGCGCGGAGCGGTAGGCGCTGCGCCCGGCCCGGTCGCCCTCAGGCGTCGGGGAGCTCGATCTCGCCCGAGTACACCAGCTCCGCGGGGCCGTTCAGCGACACGTGCTCGCCCTCCTCCGTGGGGAACATGCGCACGGCGAGCCGGCCCCCGGGTACATCGACGCGCCAGTGGTTCGGCATGCCCGCGCCGCCCCAGTGCCGGAACGCGAGCGCGGCCGCCGCCGTGCCCGTGCCGCATGACAGGGTCTCGCCGACTCCCCGCTCGTGCACGCGCATGCGGATGCGCGCCACCCCGTCCTTGACCAGCGGGTCCTCCGGCACGACGAACTCGACGTTCGCGCCCTGCTCGGCCACGGGCTCGAGCGCGGGCTCGCGGTGCAGATCGAGGCCGTCGAGCTCCGCCGGGTCGGCGAGCGCGGCGACGACGTGCGGGTTGCCGAGATCGATGCCGAGCCCCGGTCGAGCCACATCGAGGCCCTGCGCGGCGACGAGGCGATCCTCGGCGAGACGCCAGCGCCCGAGATCGACGGTGTACCCGGAGACGCCGGCGAGCACGTCCTTCACCCCGGCCCGCGTCGCGATCGGCAGCGTGTCGCGCCGCTCAGGGGCGACGAGGCCGCGAGTGATCAGATAGTGCGCGTACACGCGCACGCCGTTGCCGCACATCTCGGCCGGCGTGCCGTCCGCGTTCCAGTAGTCCATGAACCACTCGGCGTCGGGCTCCTCGACGAGGCACGCCGCCCCCTCCGGAATGGAGCGGGAGCGCACCGCGCGGATCACACCGTCGGCTCCGACGCCGAACCGGCGGTCGCAGAGGAAGCGGACCTGCTCGGGGGTCAGCTCGCGCTCGCCATCGGGGTCGGTGAACAGCACGAAATCGTTGCCCGTGCCATGGCCCTTGGTGAACGCGAGGGTCGTCATGGCCCCCAGTTTACGCGGGCGCTTCGCCGGCGCGCAGCCACTCCACCCCGGCATAGCGCTTGAACCAGCTCACCTGCCGGCGGGCGTATCGACGCGTGAGCACCTGGGTCTCAGCGATCGCCTCGGCCTCGGTGAGACGGTGGTCGAGCTGCGCGAGCGCCTGCGCGTACCCGATGGCGCGGGAGGCCGTGGGCCCCGACGCGATGCCCCGCGGCACCAGCGAACGCACCTCGTCGACGATGCCCGCACGCCACATCTGCTCGACGCGCCGATCGAGCCGTTCGACGAGCTCCGCACGTTCGGCGCGCACGCCGAGGAGGCGCGTTCCACCCGACTGCGGCCCGTGCCAGAGCCGCGGCTCCGCCGGCAGCGTCACCTGCGCGTCGCCCCCGAGCAGGGCAACTTCGAGCGCCCGGACGACGCGGCGCGGGTTCCGCGCGTCGACGGCATCGGCGGTGGACGGGTCGTGTGCGCGCAACCGCTCGAGCAGCGCCCCCACCCCGTCCCGCTCGAGCGCGGCCTCGAGCTCCGCGCGGAGCGCGTCATCGCGGGGAGGGAACTGGAAGTCGAAGAGCACGCTCGAGACGTAGAGACCCGATCCCCCCACGAGGATCGCGTCGGCCCCGCGCGCGTGGATCTCGCCGATGGCGGCACGGGCCTCTGCCTGATACCAGGCCACGGTGGCCTCGTCGACGGGGTCGAGCACGTCGAAGAGGTGGTGCGGGATCCCCCTCCGTTCCGCCTCCGGCAGTTTCGCCGTGCCGATGTCCATGCCGCGGTACACCTGCATCGCGTCGGCGTTCACGATCTCGGCGCGCCGGCCGGCGGCGATCAGTCGCTCGGCGAGATCGAGGGAGAGCGCGGATTTGCCCGTTCCGGTCGCGCCCACCACCGCCCAGAGGCGCGGTCGGGTGCGGTGCTCGTCGTCCGGCGTCATCGGGAGCGGGTCGCCGGCCTGCTGCCCGGCGTCCGCCGTCATCGGGTGCGCAGCGTCGGCAGCCCGAGGTTCACGACGCGCGGCGCGGGTGCTCCGGACTCGGCGGGCGCCGGGATGCCGCAGCTCTCGGCCTGGCGGCGATCCCAGGCGTCGCCCGCTCGGGTGCGTCGCACGGCGAAACGGCGCGCGCGCTCGGACGAGTCGATCGCGGAGTCGGCGATGAGGAAGTGCGGGGCGGCCGATGTGACGGCGACCGTGACGACATCGCCCGGGCGGGGCTCGTCGCCGTGCTCGGGCACCGCGAAGTGCACGAGCCGGTTGTCCTCGCCGCGCCCCGAGAGGCGGCGGGTGCTCGCATCCTTCTTGCCCTCGCCCGCGGAGACGAGCACCTCGATGGTGCGACCGATCTGCGCCTGATTCTCCTCGAGGGAGATGCGCTCCTGCAGTGCCTGCAGGAGCTCGTAGCGCTCCTGCACGACCGCTTTCGGCAGCTGCCCGTCCATGTCGGCTGCGGGGGTGCCGGGCCGGATCGAGTACTGGAACGTGAAGGCGCTCGCGAACCGCGACGCCTCGACCACGCGGAGCGTGTCCGCGAAATCCTCCTCGGTCTCGCCGGGGAAGCCGACGATGATGTCGGTGGTGATCGCGGCATGCGGGATGCGCTCGCGCACGGCGTCGAGGATGCCGAGGAACTTCTTCGACCGGTACGAGCGGCGCATGGCCTTCAGCACGGTGTCGGAGCCCGACTGCAACGGCATGTGGAGCACCGGCATCACGTTCGGCGTCTCGGCCATCGCGGCGATGACGTCCTCGGTGAAGGCGGCCGGATGGGGGCTCGTGAACCGCACCCGCTCGAGCCCGTCGATGCCTCCCATGGCGCGCAGGAGCTTGCCGAACGCCTGCCGGTCGCCGAATTCGACGCCGTAGGTGTTGACGTTCTGGCCGAGGAGCGTCACCTCGATCGCGCCGTCGTCGACGAGCGCCTGCACTTCGGCGAGGATGTCGCCGGGTCGGCGGTCCTTCTCCTTGCCGCGGAGCGCCGGGACGATGCAGAACGTGCACGTGTTGTTGCAGCCGACGGAGATCGACACCCACCCACTGGAGGCGGAGTCGCGCTTGGTCGGCAGCGTGGAGGGGAAGACCTCGAGCGATTCGAGGATCTCGACCTGCGCCTCGGCGTTGTGCCGGGCGCGTTCGAGCAGGGCGGGCAGCGACCCCATGTTGTGGGTGCCGAAGACGACGTCGACCCAGGGCGCCTTCTCGACGATGGCCCCCTGATCCTTCTGCGCGAGGCACCCGCCGACGGCGATCTGCATGCCTTCGCGCTCGCGCTTCACGCCTGCGAGGTGGCCGAGGTTGCCGTACAGCTTGTTGGCCGCGTTCTCGCGCACGGCGCAGGTGTTGATCACGATGACGTCGGCCGCCTCCGCCGAGTCCGCCGGCACGTAGCCGGCGGCTTCCAGCGACCCCGAGAGCCGCTCGGAGTCGTGGACGTTCATCTGGCATCCGAGCGTGCGCACGGAGTAGCTGCGGGGGGTGCCGTCGCGACGCATCGCCGCGGGCGACAACTGGATCTCAGTGGGTTCGACAGCGGTGAGACTCATGGGCCCCAGTCTACCGGCGACCGCGGGAGAGCCCACCGACCGCGAGCGAGCCAGGCGACCGCGAGCGAGCCAAGCGACCACGGTCGGCGGGCATCGTCACTCGAAGCGGACGCCCGAACCGCCGCGGCCGCCACGCGCGCCGCGTACCGACCCGTCGAGCGCGTCGCGCGCCGCCCGCATTGCGGGCTCGCCGGACCAGCCGCGCCGCGCCAGGAAGCCGAGCAACCGCCGTTCGGCCACCTGGCGCTCGAGCCCACCGAGTTTCGCCGCGCGATCGCGCGCGGTCTGACGCAGCAGCTCGAACTCCTCATCGGAGTCGAGCTCGCCGATCGCGGTATCGATGACGTCGCCCGGAAGCTTGCGCGCCTGCAGCTTGACGCGTATCTGCGATCGGCTCGCCCGCTTCGTGTGGCGCAGCTTCTCGGTGAGCGCTCGGGCGAGTCCGAGATCGTCGAGGTAGAGGCCGCGCGTGAACTCGTCGATCACCGTCTCGATCTCGTCGGCTCCGTGGTCGAGGCGGGCGAGCTCCTCCCGGAGCTCGCCGCTCGATCGGGCGCGGCGCCCCAGAATGCGCACGCCGTCTTCATGGGCGGTGCGCTCCGGAGCCTCGTCGGCGTCGTCCGCTTCGGGGTCGTCGATCTCGATCATCGACGCAACGCCCGAGTCGATGAGCCTGGCGAGCTCCTCGCGCGTCGCCTGACGCGCCGCGGAGCCGCCGGGCTCCCCCTCGGAGCGATCGACAGCCCGATCGGCCTCATCCGCCTCAGCAGCCTCAGCAGCCTCAGCAGCCTCAGCAGCCTCAGCAGCCTGAGCAGCCTGATCTGCCTCGCCAGGCTGTTCTGCCGCAGCGACCTGATCGGCCTCATCGACCTCAACGGCACGATTGCCGACGCGGACTGCTCCGCGCGGGTCCTGCCGGTTCAGCAGAGAGCGCAGCTCGATGACCTCGGCGAGGTCGCCCCGGTCCTCCGACCGCGATTCTTCATCGGGCGGAGGGAGAAACCGCACCGCCATCTCAGCTCGCGCGCTTCTCGGGCTCTGCGGGCGCCGACTTGGCCGGCGCCTTGGCTGCCGGCGCGGTCTTGGTCGCGGGCGCCGTCGGAGCCGCTTCCTCGGCGCCCGCCTCCTTGCGTCCGTTGACGCCGAGCTTCGTCAGGATCTTCTCCTCGATCTCCAGCGCCACATCGGGGTGGTTGATCAAGAACCGACGCGCGTTCTCCATGCCCTGCCCGAGCTGATCGCCGTCGTAGGTGAACCACGCTCCGCTCTTCTTGATCAGCCCCTGCTCCACGCCGTAGTCGATGAGCGAGCCCTCGCGGGAGATGCCGATGCCGTACAGGATGTCGAACTCGGCCTGCTTGAACGGCGGCGCCATCTTGTTCTTGACGACCTTCACCCGAGTGCGGTTTCCCACCGCATCGGCGCCGTCCTTCAGCGTCTGAATGCGACGGATATCGAGTCGCACCGAGGCGTAGAACTTCAGGGCCTTGCCGCCGGCGGTCGTCTCGGGGCTTCCGAAGAACACGCCGATCTTCTCGCGCAGCTGGTTGATGAAGATGGCCGTGGTCTTGGTCGAGTTCAGGCTGCCTGTGATCTTGCGCAGCGCCTGCGACATGAGTCGCGCCTGCAGTCCGACGTGACTGTCGCCCATCTCGCCCTCGATCTCGGCCTTCGGCACGAGCGCCGCGACCGAGTCGATGACCACGAGGTCGACGGATCCGGAGCGGATCAGCATATCGGCGATCTCGAGCGCCTGCTCTCCGGTGTCGGGCTGTGCGACGAGCAGCGCGTCGATGTCGACACCGAGCTTCTGCGCGTACTCGGGGTCGAGCGCGTGCTCGGCATCGATGAAGGCAGCGATGCCGCCGGCGCGCTGCGCGTTGGCGATCGCGTGGAGCGTCAGCGTCGTCTTGCCCGACGACTCGGGGCCGTAGATCTCGATGATGCGGCCGCGCGGCAGGCCGCCGATGCCCAGCGCGACGTCGAGCGCCACCGAGCCCGTGGGGATCACCTCGACGGGAGGCCGATCCTGGCTCCCCATGCGCATGACCGCGCCCTTGCCGAAGTTGCGGTCGATCTGCGCGAGGGCGGCTTCGAGAGCCTTCTCGCGATCTTTCGCTGCTGCCATGGTCTTGCTCCTCATCACGTGCGCGGCGTGCCGCTGGGTGTGCTGCCTGCATACTGTCTCGGCCCCGGATGGGACAGACAAGGCATCGGTGGTCGTGCGCTTCTCACCCTAGGATCAGCCACCGACATTCATGACCGGAAGCGGAGAACTGTGGGCGCGAAGGGCGACTCACCACCTGTGAACGAAGATAACACCATTCGAACACAGTTTCGAAGAATCCATCGGCGTGTCTGCAGCGGTGATCAGCGCGCCTCCGGCGGCGGCGCTATTCGCGCGGATCCGGCAGCCCCCGGCCGTGACGCCGCGCCACCGGCACGGCGAGGTCATCGCAGAGGGCCTCCCACACCTGGCGAGGCGCGACCCCGCGCTCGATCGCCTCGTTCGCGGTTCCCCCGAGCACGGCGAGCCAGTGGTCGCGCAGCAGCACGGGCGCGTAGTCCTCGCCGAACTCCGAAAGGCACGCGCGCCGGAACTCACTCAATCGCATCTCTCACACCCGTTCTCGATCCCCTGCCCGAACACGTCGAAGCGCCCGAGCCGGAGACGGCCGGGCGCTTCGGCGCCGTGTGCACGGCGCACCTCTCGAGATGCTTACGACACCAGCTCGGGGGTGAACCCCGAGACCAGCTCCGCCGGCACCGTGTCGGGAACGCGGTGCGCCATCGGGAGCGACAGACCCTCGACCACGGAGAGCCGCTCGCTCACCTCTCCCATGATCACGGAGAGCGGGGTGTCGAGCGCGTCGGCGACTGCGGCGAGGATCTCGCTCGACGCCTCCTTCTGCCCGCGCTCAACCTCGCTCAGATATCCGAGCGCAACGCTCGCCTCACCGGCGACCTGCCGCAGCGTACGACCCTTCTGCAGCCGGAAGTCACGCAGCACATCGCCGATCTCTTGACGCATGAGCACCATGTGAACCCTCCTTCACGTGCACAACCCGAGTCGTGCCTCCACCATACCCGCTCCGCGACGGGCTGTCGCTGCGGGAACGCCGACCGTTTCGGATCGCCGTACTGTGAACAACTCCGAGCTTAACCGCTGTATTCCTGAAATCTCACTGAAGTTGAGTCCGTTCGACTCAGGTTCAGCGAAGTGTCAGGAACGGTCGGTCAGAAGCGCTCACAGCACCTTCGAGAGGAACTCCTGCGTGCGCGTCTGCTGCGGGTCGCCGAACACCTGCTCGGGCGCGCCCTGCTCCACGACGGTGCCGCCGTCCATGAACACGACACGGTCGCACACCTCGCGGGCGAAGCCCATCTCGTGAGTGACCAGCACCATGGTCATGCCCGACGCCGCGAGATCGCGGATCACCTGCAGCACCTCCCCCACCATCTCGGGGTCGAGCGCCGAGGTGGCCTCGTCGAACAGCATGATCTTCGGCTCCATCGCGAGCGCGCGGGCGATCGCGACGCGCTGCTTCTGCCCGCCCGAGAGCGACGCCGGTCGGGCGTCCGCCTTCTCCGAGAGTCCGACGCGCTCGAGCAGCGACAGCCCCGCAGCCCGGGCCTCGCTCCTCGACTTCTTCCTCAGGTCGACCGGGGCGAGCATGATGTTCTCGAGCACCGTCATGTTCGGGAACAGGTTGAAGTGCTGGAACACCATGCCGATGTTCTGCCGCACCACGTTGATGTCCGCCTGCTGCGACGTGAGCTCCATACCGCTGACCACCACCGAGCCGCCGCTCGGCTCCTCGAGGCGGTTGAGGCACCGGAGCAGGGTCGACTTGCCCGACCCGGAGGGCCCGATCACGGAGACGACCTCTCCCTCCGCCACGACGAGGTCGATGCCGGTCAGCACCTCGTTGCTGCCGAACGACTTGCGCAGCCCCGCGACCTCGATCGCCGGAGTGCCCGTGTGCGTTGCCGTGTTCTCGGTCACTTGTTCACCTTCTTATCCACGATGTTCGCCAGCCAGGTCAGCAGCGTGATGACGATGAAGTACATCACGCCGACGATGATGAGCATCTCGGTCGTGCGGAAGTTCGCCGCGTAGATCTGCTGGGCCTGGTAGAGGAGCTCCGCGAAGCCGATGGTCAGCAGCAGCGACGAGTCCTTCAGCGTGATCACGAGCTGATTGATGATGGAGGGCATCGAGATCTTGGCGGCCTGCGGCACCACGACGCGCTGCATGGAACGGCCCCATCCGAGTCCCAGCGATCGAGCGGCCTCCATCTGCCCCGGATCCACGGCCTGCAGCCCGCCCCGCACGATCTCGGTGAGGTAGGCGCCCGCATTGAGCGCGAGCGTCGCGACACCGGCGAGGAACACGTTGCCGGGCGCCCCGGTGAGCTGCGGCAGACCGAAGTAGAAGAGGAACGCCCAGACGAGGATCGGGGTGCCGCGGAAGATCGAGACGTACACGGTGGCGATCCCGCGCACGATGCGCGAGGACGAGATCTTCATGAACCCGAACACGAGCCCGAGCGCCAGCGCGATGACGAACGAGACCACGGTGATCGACACCGTGTTCCAGAGCCCCTTCGAGAGCGCGGGCCAGCTCTGGACCACGAGTTCGAAGATGTTGCCGCCGCCCTGCGCAGCCTCGGAGTCGCCGAGGTACGTGTCGAGGATCTCGTCGTAGGTGCCGTCGGCCTGCAGTTTCGCGAGGCCGTCGTTGAACGCCGCGAGCAGCTCGGAGTTCTCGCCCTTCGCCACGGCGAACCCGTACTCGCCGCCCGGGATCTTCTCGGTGACGACCTTGAGTCCGTTGCCCTGGTCGATGCCGTAGGCCAGCACCGGGTAGTCGTCGAACACTGCGACCGCCGACTGGTTCTTCACCGACTCGTACATGGTCGCCGACTGGTCGAGCGCCTTCACGGTGAAGCCGTACTCCTCAGCGAGCTTCTCGGCCTCGGCGAGCCCCTCGGAACCCGACTTCGCGACCACGGTCTCGCCGGCGAGGTCGGCATAGCCCTCGATCGAGTCGTCGTTCGCGGCGACCGCCATCTGCACGCCCGATTCGAAGTACGGTTCGGAGAAGTCGAAGATCTCCTTGCGCTCGTCCGTGATGGACATGCCGGCGATGACCCCGTCGGCCTGCCCCGACTGCACGGCGGAGAGCGCGGCCTGGAACCCCAGCGAGCGGATGTCGACGCTGAACCCCTCCCGCTCCGCGATCGTGTTCATCAGGTCCATGTCGATGCCGACGAGGTCTCCGGTCGACGGATCGCGGAACTCGAACGGCGCGAAGGTCGTGTCCGTCGCGATGACGTACGTCTCCCCCTCCGCCTGAGCCGGCATGACCGCGGTCGCCGCTCCGGTTCCCAGCAGCAGCGTCGCTGCGAATCCTGCCGCGAGACCGGCGCGCACGCGAGTCCAACGTCTGTTCTTCTGCACTCTCAATTCCCCTTCGCGGAGTTGGATCGCCGCGATCTGCGATGATCGATTCGCCCCCAGCGTACCGAGGTCACGGAGTGGATGAGGCCGATCCGGGCTCGAGGCACTCGACCAGCAGCTCGATCGCCGCGGTGACGGCTGCTGCGCGAATGGTCGCGCGGTCGCCGTCGAGGTCGAGCAGCCGCTGCCGCTCGACGGCGCCCGCGCTCACCGCGACCCAGACCGTTCCGGCGGGTTGACCGGTCTGCGGATCGGGATCGGGCCCGGCGACGCCCGTCGTGGCGACGCCGATGGCCGTGGGAGCCGCGGTGGAGCCCCTGCGCGGCACGGCGCACGCTCGACGCACCCCTGCGGCCATCTGTCGCGCGACCTCGCCGTCGACGGGGCCGCGCCGACGCAGGAGTTCGTGGTCGACGCCGAGGAGGGTGTGCTTGAGCGCGGTGTCGTAGGCGACGACGCCGCCGACGAGCACGCGCGAGGCTCCGGGGATCGAGACGAAGGCATCGGCGAGCAGACCGCCGGTGAGCGACTCGGCGACCGCGAGGGTGAGCCCGCGTGCGCCCGCCTCCTCGATGACGCGCCGGGCGAGCTCCGCCCGGTCGGCCGCGGTCATCGTGCCGCCCGCCTCGCGCGCGCGTACCCGACGACGTAGTCGAGTCCGCTCGTCATGGTGAGGATGAATGCGATGGTCATCGTGATGATGTTGATCCACTCGACGACGGGCGCGGCCGATCCCACGACGCCGGCGAGCGGCAGCAGTGCGAGCGTGATCGCGACGGACTGGGCGACGGTCTTCACCTTGCCGGCCCAGGCGGCGGCGAGCACGACGTCGTGGGCGACGAGCAGCCGGTGCACGGTGATGCCGACCTCGCGCACGAGGATGAGCACGGTCACCCACCAGGGCAGCTCGGCCAGGATGGAGAGGCCGACCAGCGCGGCACCGGTCAGGAACTTGTCGGCGATCGGGTCGAGCAGCTTGCCGAGATCCGTGATGAGCCCGCGGGACCGTGCGATGTGCCCGTCCCAGGCGTCCGTCGCGATCGCGAGCACGAAGAACGCGGCGGCCGCCCAGCGCCAGGGGCCGTCGGCGCCGCCGTCCGCGAGCAGCATCCACAGGAAGAAGGGCGTGGCGAGGATGCGCGCCCCCGTGATGATGTTGGGGGCGTTCCAGTTGCTGGGCGCCGCGGGCGCGGGGGCGTTGCCGGTCATGTCAGCAGCCTACTTGAGGCGCCGCCGCCCGCTCCTAGTAGGCGTAGATCTCGACGTCGAGCCCGTCCGTCGTCGGCGTCACCTCGACGTCCGCGTCGGAGGCGCCCACCTCGAGCGTCTCGGTGACGGGCCGGCCGTCGGCGCCACGGCCGGTGTATGTCGCCGTGAATTCGCCGCGCTCCTCGATCTGCATCCAGGTGGAGGCCTCGTCGACGCTGCTCACCAGCGGCGGCGTCACCATCTCGACGGATACCGTCACGGAGGCGACGGGGTCGAACTTCGCGCTCGGCTCCATCGCGTCGATGCCGCACGACTGCAGCTCCCAGACGTCCGTCGACGTCGCGCACGCTCGGTACGCCTCGGCGACCTTCCGCTGCACCTCCTCGGCGTAGTCGGGCCCGGGTACGACCCATTCGGAGGCGAAGAGCGCGTCGCCCGCGGAGGTGACGGGGAACCGGGCCCCGTCGAGCGTCGCGAAGTAGGGGTTGTGCGATTCGAGCGCGTACTGGCCCGCGTACAGGGTCACGTAGTCGGCCTCCGCGGGGAACGGCTCGTCGGCTCCGTGCAGCCCGAGCGCTCCGCCTCCGGCTGTGTCGAGCATCACGTCGTACCGGAGTCCCGAGGTGACGCTCCACGTGTCGTCCGCGCCGCGGCGCAGTTCGAGGTGATCGGTGTAGGGGTAGCCGTCGAGTTCGTAGACGACCTCACCGGTGGCCCGCCCGCCGTCGAAGTCGACGCGGAAGCGCTCGAGCTCGGGGTGCGCGATGTGCTCCGCCTCCGCGAACACGTCGGCGCTCGGCGCGCCGCCCGAGGCGGCCGATGGCGCTCCGTCGAAGAGGCGCTCCGCCTCGGCGAGGCGCCCGCCCGCGACCGCGTCGAGGTACTGCGTCGCGACATCGCGCACCTCTCCGCGATTGTTCGACTGCGCGTCGACGGCGATCACCGTGCCCGCGGCGCCGAGCACCACCACTGCGAGCGCCGCCGTCACTCCCCAGACCCAGGCGCCGCGCCCGCGGGGGTCGTGCTCCTGCGACTCGTGCGGGCCGGGGGCCGCCTGCGCGTCGGGATGCGTCACCGTCGTCTCCTCTGTTCGTCGGCGCGGAGGTTCCGCGCCACTCGGGTTTCGGTCCGACTTCGGTCCGAAGGGGTGTCGGGTCAGTCTCGCCCGGTGAGCTGCCAAGCATCCTCGTCGCCGTCGCTCTCGACTTCTTCGAGGCCTGCCTGATGCTGGGCGATCGGGTCGTCGTACCGGGGGTCCGCGGCTCCGAGCGATGCGTCGAGCGGATCGATGACGTCCGTCTCCGCGTCACCGCCGGCACCCGGAGCGGAGGCGGCGCCTCCAGCGGCGAGCCCCGCCGCTCCGCTCGCCGCGGATGGGGCGGCACCCGGTGCGCCTGCTCCTGACGGCTGCGCGCGCGGGGCCTCGAACGCGGGCGCGGCGGAAGCGGGACCGCCGGCGATGCGCGCGAGCACCTCGGGCAGCTGCTCCGGGCTGACGAGCACATCTCGGGCCTTCGAGCCCTCCGACGGGCCGACGATGTCGCGCGACTCCATCAGATCCATCAACCGCCCGGCCTTCGCGAATCCGACGCGCAGTTTGCGCTGCAGCATCGAGGTCGAGCCGAACTGCGAGGAGACGACGAGCTCGATGGCTGCGATCAGCACCTCGAGATCGTCGCCGATGTCCTCATCGATCTCCTTCTTCTCGACCGCCTGGGCCACGTCCGCGCGGTACTCGGGCTGCGCCTGAGCCTTCACGTGGGCGACCACTTGGGCGATCTCGGATTCGCCGACCCACGCGCCCTGCACGCGCACCGGCGATGATTCACCGTTCAGCAGGAGCAGGCCGTCGCCCTGGCCGATGAGCCGCTCCGCGCCCACCTCGTCGAGGATGACCCGCGAGTCCGTGCCGGACGCGACGGCGAACGCGTAGCGGCTCGGCACGTTCGACTTGATCACGCCGGTCACGACGTTCACCGACGGGCGCTGCGTCGCGAGCACCAGGTGGATGCCTGCGGCGCGAGCCAGCTGGGTGATGCGCTGGATCGAATCCTCGACGTCGCGGGGGGCGATGAGCATGAGGTCGGCCAGCTCGTCGACCACGACGAGGAGATAGGGGTAGGGCTTCAGCACGCGCTGGCTGCCCTCGGGGAGCACGATGCCGCCAGACCGCACGGCCTCGTTGAAGTCGTCGATGTGGCGGAAGCCGAAGCTCGCGAGGTCGTCGTAGCGCATGTCCATCTCCTTCACGACCCACTGCAGCGCTTCGGCCGCCTTCTTGGGGTTCGTGATGATGGGCGTGATGAGGTGCGGGACGCCCTGGTACACGGTGAGCTCGACGCGCTTCGGATCGACGAGCACCATGCGCACCTCGGAGGGCGTCGCCCGCATGAGGATGCTGGTGATCATGGAGTTGATGAAGCTCGACTTGCCCGAGCCGGTGGCTCCTGCGACGAGCAGGTGGGGCATCTTGGCGAGATTCGCGACGACGAAGCCGCCCTTGACGTCCTTGCCCACGCCGATCGTCATGGGGTGCGCGCTGCGCTGAGCCTTGCTCGATCGCAGAACGTCGCCCAGCGCGACGTTCTCGCGGTCCTGGTTCGGGATCTCGATGCCGATGGCGCTCCGCCCGGGAATCGGGGAGAGGATGCGCACCTCGTTCGAGGCGACGGCGTAGGAGAGGTTCTTCGAGAGCGCGGTGACCTTCTCCACCTTCACGCCCGGGCCGAGCTCGACTTCGTACTGCGTCACGGTCGGGCCGCGGGAGAAGCCGGACACCCGGGCGTCGACCTTGAACTCCTCGAAGACGCGCGCGATCGCGGCAGTGATGAGATCGTTCGCCTCGGTGTGGGTCTTCGGGGCGTCGCCGGCCGAGAGCGCGTTCTGGTCGGGCAGACGGTACGCGGCCTGGTCTGCGGGGCTGTGCGGCGGCGCGACGACGAAGGGCTCCGAAGCGGCAGCGGGTGCGGCCGTCTCCTCGGTGCGCGGCTCGGGAGCGGAGGCCGCGAAGTCGTCCCAGGAGTCGTCGCCGAGCCCCGATGCCGGCCCGGTCGCCGTCGCCTGCACGGCGGCCTCGGCCTGCTCCAGTTCGTCGAAGAGGTCGGAGGGGAACGCACCGGTCGCCGGCTCGGGGGCGAGCGCGGACTCGAATGCGCCGTTGCTCTCCGCCTCGGGCGTCGCGCCGCCGAGTGCGGCATCGAGACCGGAGCGATCGGCCGCGTACTCCGGATCCTCCTCGCGACCGGAGGCATTGCGGCGCCACCAGGGCATCGCGTCGCCGTCGCCCTCCTGCTGCTCGAGATCGAAGAGCGCCTGCTGCTCGGCCCGCTCCTGCTTGCGACTGCGCTTCGGCGCGGGTGCGGGGTCGGGGTGCTGCTCGCCCTCGGCGCTCACGCCGAAGAGGAACGCGTACGCCTCGCGCACCCGCCGGGCGATGCGCGAGGGAGGCGTCTTCAACACGATGAGCAGCGACATGAGGATCAGGATCGAGAGCAGCGGCACCGCGACCCACATCGTGAGGTACTTGAGCGCCCCGCCGACCAGCCAGCCGAAGACTCCGCCTGCGGCGCTCAGCTGCTCGGGGTGCTCCCAGGGGTTCGGCATGCCGCCGTACAGGTGGCAGAGTCCCGCAGCCGAGAGCACGGCGAGCGTGAGCCCCGTCGCGATGCGCCGGTTGTCGTGCACGCTCGACGGGTGGTTGAAGAGCCAGAGCGCGAAGCCCGCCATGATGATCGGCAGGCCGAAGGCGACCCGCCCGAAGAGCCCGCCGAACGACCAGGCATCGAGGGTCACGGCGAACGTCTGCCCGATGAAGAACCACTCGATCACCGCTCCGGCGATCGCGAGCAGCACGAGGAGCAGCGGCACCCCGTCGCGGCGATCCTCTGGCGCGAGCGGCTCGACGCGGAAGGCGCGGGCCGCGGCCCCCACGGCGTGCGCCAGCCCGTTCCAGGCGCGCACCACCACGCCGTCCGTCGCCTCGGGTTCGGCGAGCACCTTCGTTTTCGCGGTCGCTCGGGTCTCCGCTGATCGGGAACCCCGAGTCGCGGCCTTTCCCGTGTGCTGGCGCGACGAAGCTTTACTGGCCATGGTACGAGGGTACGTTCGACCGCCGACAATGGCGAGTTGACGCTCCGCACCCGCGAGAATCGCCGGGCGACGAGCCGGGCCGGAGGCCCCCTACCGCCGGCGCAGCGCGCGGACTGCGCGCTTCGCGAGCGGCAGGCCCTTCGTCCACAGCGCGTACCCCGGGCCGGGGCGATCCCAGCTGCCCGCGAGCAGATTCTCGTGCGAGGCGAAACCCGTCTTGAAGGTGGTCACGCCGTCGTTGATGAGGCCGCCGAAGTCGTAGCGCTCGACCCCGATCGACTTCATGTGCCTGATGACGTGCCACTTGAGCGCGTAGTTGGCGCGCAGGCGCTGCCCCGTCTCGTCCATGCCGCCGTACAGCTCGAACGCGGTGCGGCGCGACTTCGCCATGAAGAGGAACGCCACCGGGCGGCCCTCGGCGTACGCCGCCCACACCGGGGCGTCGTCTCCGAGCATGGTGAACACGTCGTGGTAGTAGGAGTCCTCGTGCAGCCCGAAGTCGGCGCGCTCGCTCGTCTCGCGGTAGACGTCGAGGCACGCGTCGAGCTGCTCGAGCGTCTCGACCGGACGGATCTGCAGGGCGTCCTCGCGGCCCGACTTCCGGATGTACTGCCGGTGCTTCTTCGACATGTCCGCGAGCAGCTCGTCCTCCGACCGCCGCAGATCCAGGATCAGCGTGCGCGCCGGCAGCACGGGCGTCTCCGCGCGGCGCCACCGGGGCGTCAGGGCGAACGAGCCGGCGTCCTCGTCGGGCTCCACCGAGACCGCCACCGCACGCCGCGAGCCGTGCACGTAGTCGGCGACCGCATCGGCGACGGCGGACGGCGCGGGCACGGCCGCCGGCCGTTCCGGGGCCTGGGCATCGCGCGCGAGCACGGGGCCGCGGGGCGCGTACACGAAGTCGCCGACCGGCCCGGGCAGCGCACGCGTGAGGAGCTGGCAGGCCCCGACGACGGGTGCGTCGACCTCGGCGCCCGAGCGCACGAGCACGCGCTCGGCCGACCACCGGTGGGCCGACTTCACGTCGCCCCAGCCCCACAGCTGCAGCGGGTGGCCGCCGAGCCGCTCGATGATGGCATCCCACTCGGCGCGGTCGGTGCAGGGGGTCACGGTGAGGGAGGTCACGAACGGGTCCTTCCAAGTGTTCGGGAGATCGTGCCGACGATGTCCGACACCTCTGAGGATCGGAGCAGGCGGAGCACGAGCAGATAGACGACGCCCACGATGACGGCCTCGACGGCCGCGAACGGGAGCGCCTGCCAGACGCCGAACTCCGGCGCCAGGAGGCGCCCGAGGTGCGTCGCGAGCAGGCCGACGGCGAGGGCTGGAATGGCGGCGAGGAGGTACTTTGTCAGGCTCTGCGCCACCCGCCGCCCGTCGATCGAGCCGATCTTGCGCCGGAGCAGCCAGGTCGCGAGCAGGGCTTCGACGATGGTCGCGAACGACCAGATCAGCGCGAACGAGACGCCGATGTGGCGGGGCGCGACGAGCACGGGGAGCAGCAGCGAGAGTGCGATGACGAGCACCATCTGGATCGTGGTGAACACGAACGGCGTGCGCGTGTCGGAGAGCGCGTAGAAGGCGCGCTGCACCACGAACAGGAAGCTGTAGGCCGCGAGACTCGCCGCGTAGGCGACGAGGGCTTCGGCGAACATGTCGACCTGCTCGGGCAGCGCCCCGAAGTTGATGATGCGGCCGACGAAGGGCGCTGCGGTCACGAGGATCACGGCGGCGTAGACCATGACGAGGGCGATCTGCCGCAGCGACGCCGAGAGGTCGCTCCGGAACTCGGCCATGCGGCCGGACTGCCCCCACTCCGCCAGTCGGGTGAAATACGCGGTCGCGAGCGATACCGCGATCACGGAGTGCGGCATCATGAAGATGAGCCAGACGTTCTGCATCGCGCTCGTCGAGGGCCCCTCCCCCGAGCCGATCGCGACGATGCGGTTCGTCACGATGCCGCCGACCTGCATCACCACGACCATTGCGAGCGTCCATGTCGCGAGGCGCGCGGTATGGCCGAGCCCCACGCCGCGCCAGGCGAAGTCGGGTCGGAAGCGGATGCCCGCACTGCGCCACGACACGAAGAGGATCAGCGCCTGCGCCACGATGCCGAGCGTCGCGCTGCCGCCCAGCACCGCGATCATCTCGGGCGTCCAGCCCGTCACCGCGAGCCGCCCCTCCGGGTCGGCGCCGAACATCGCGATGAAGACGAGAATGCCGCCGATCGCGATCAGGTTGTTGAGCACGGGGGCCCACGTGAAGGGCCCGAACCGGCTCCGCGCGTTCAGCACCTCGCCCATGACGGTGTAGATGCCGTAGAAGACGACCTGGGGCATGCACCAGTACGCGAACGCCGTGGCGAGCGCCAGCTGATCCTCGCCCCACCCCTCGACGGTGATCCGCACGATCCACGGCGCCGCCGCCATCGCGAGGCCCGTGATCACCACGAGCGCGGTCGTGACGAGAGTGAGGATCTTGTTGATGTACCCCGCTCCCCCGTCGCTGTTCTGGGCGGCCTTGACGATCTGCGGCACCAGCACGGCGTTCAGCACGCCGCCGATGAGGATCATGTAGACGGTGTTCGGCAGCAGATTGCCGTTCGCGAACGCGTCGGCCGAGCGCGCCCCGACCGAGCCGATGGCGTAGGCGAGCAGCATGGCCTTCCCGAGGCCGAGCACGCGCGAGACGATCGTGCCCGACGCCATGACGGCGCTCGCGCGGATGAGTCCGGCGGCCATCAGTAGTAGGGGTCCTTCCGAACGGCGAGCGAGACGCGTCGCGCGATCCGATCGCCCGCCACCTCCCAAATGCGGGAGGCGAGCGGGCGCAGCGGCAGGTCGAATGCGCCTGCGTAGTCGATGATCTGCGGCGAGAACGAGCGCTTGAACTGCCCCACGCCGAACAGCGGGTGCTCGCGATCTTCGGCGCGATCCGAGGGCGGCGCACCGCAGAGATCGTGCACGACGGCGCCGCGCTCGTTCGCCCAGCGCATGACCTCCCACTGCAGCGCGTGCGAGGCCCCGTAGGCCGTCTTCGCCCGCACGGAGGCCCCGTCCTTGTACGTCGTCTTCGCGCCGAGCGCCATCGCGTACGCTCCGGCGACGAGTGCCCCGTCGCGGTGCGCGAGGAACATCTGCCCGGCGCCGGCTCGCGAGAAGCGCTGCCAGAACTCGCGGTAGTACCGCTCCGAGCGCAGCACGAAGCGGCCCTCCGCGGTCTCCTGCAGCAGCCGGAAGAGCTGGGCGCTGTGCTCGGCGGTGGGCTCGACGCGCGACACCGAGATGCCGTCGCGCCTCGCCCGGTTGATCGCGTTGCGCGCCTTCTTGCCGATCCGCGAGAACACCTCGTCCTCGGTGCCGGAGACGTCCACGAGCACGGTCGAGGGGTTCGGGATGATGCGGACGGCGTCGCGATAGCCGGCGTCGTGGAGAGCGGGGATCGCCTCGCGGCCGATCCGGGGCTCGATCTTGAGCAGGAACGCGCCGGAGGCCCGGGCGAGCGCGGCGACCGCCGCAGCCGTCTCCCGCACCTCGGCGACATCCGCGCCCGCGGGCCCGGCGGGCAGGTGCCACCACCAGCCGAGCAGCGGCACGCGCTTCGCGAGCACGCCGACGGCGATGGGCGGGCGCGCACCGCGCTCCACGATCACACGGAGGTCGCGGTACCCGTTCTCGGCGCGCTTGACATCGAGGTACTCCTCGCCCGCCCACACCTCTCCGCCGCCCGGGTTCGCGGCGACGCGCGCATTCCACTCCGCGCGCTCCGCATCGGAGGCGAACCGGGCGACGGCCGAAGCCGAACCGGTCGTCACGAGCTACACCACGACCACGACAGGGACGATCATCGACTTGCGGCGCAGCTTCGTGCCCACCCAGCGGCCCACGGTGCGCCGAGTGATCTGCTGCAGCGCATGGGGGTCGGTCACGCCGTCCTTCATCGCCTGCTCGAGGGCGTCGGCGATCTGCGGCTTGATCTTGTCGAAGACCCGGTCGTCCTCCGCGACGCCCTTGGCGTGCACCTCGGGGCCCGAGATGATCTGCCCGAGGCTCGTCTCGACGACGGTGATGACCGAGATGAATCCCTCCTCGGCGAGCGTGCGGCGGTCGCGCAGATCCTCGTCGGTGACGCGGCCGACGCTCTTGCCGTCGACGTAGATGAAGTCGATCTCCAGCTGGCCGACCTTGCGGGCGACGCCGTCGGCGAGATCGACGACCGTGCCGTTCTCGGCGATGATCGTGCGGTTCTGCGGCACACCGGTCTGGATGGCGACGCCCGCGTTCGCGATGAGGTGACGGTACTCGCCGTGGATCGGCATCACGTTCTTCGGGCGGACGATGTTGTAGCAGTACATGAGCTCGCCCGCGGAGGCGTGACCCGAGACGTGCACCTTGGCGTTGCCCTTGTGCACGACGTTCGCGCCGAGCTTCATGAGGCCGTTGATGATGCGGTACACCGAGTTCTCGTTGCCGGGGATGAGGCTCGACGCGAGGATCACGGTGTCGTTCGCGCCGATCTCGACCTGGTGCTCCTGGTTCACCATGCGCGCGAGCACCGCCATCGGCTCGCCCTGCGAACCGGTCGACATGTACACGATGCGGTCGTCGGGGATGTCGCCGCTCTTCTTCAGATCGACGAGCACGCCCTCGGGAACGGTCAGGTACCCGAGATCTGAGGCGATCTTCATGTTGCGCACCATGGAACGGCCGAGCAGCACGACGCGGCGCCCGTTCTTCTGCGCGGCGTCGAGCACCTGCTGCACGCGGTGCACGTGGCTCGAGAAGCTCGCGACCACCACCTTGCCGGGCGCCTTCTCGATGACGCGCTCGAGCACGGGCCCGATGTCCTTCTCGAGGGCAGTGAAGCCGGGCACCTCGGCGTTGGTCGAGTCGGTCATGAAGAGGTCGACGCCCTCCTCGCCGAGACGGGCGAAGGCGCGCAGATCGGTGATGCGGCCGTCGAGCGGCAGCTGATCCATCTTGAAGTCGCCGGTGCCGATGACCAGCCCGGCGTCGGTGCGGATGGCCACGGCGAGCGCATCGGGGATCGAGTGGTTCACCGCGATGAACTCGAGGTCGAACGGCCCGGTCGTGATGCGGTCGCCCTCGGCGACGACGCGCGTCTCGGGGCGGATGCGGTGCTCCTTGAGCTTCGCCTCGACGAATGCAAGGGTCAGCTTCGAGCCGATGAGCGGGATGTTCTCGCGCCGCTTCAGCAGATACGGCACCGCGCCGATGTGGTCCTCGTGGCCGTGCGTGAGCACCACGGCGACGATGTCGCCGAGGCGGTGCTCGATCTTCGAAATGTCGGGCAGGATCACGTCGACGCCGGGCTGGTGCTCCTCGGGGAAGAGCACGCCGCAGTCGACGACGAGCAGCTTGCCGTCGATCTCGTAGACCGTCATGTTGCGGCCCACCTCGCCGAGGCCGCCGAGCGGCGTGATGCGAAGGGTGCCCGCTTCGAGCGCGGGCGGGGTGATTACGGGGTTGGGCACTGAGCCTCCTGTTATTGGCGGGTGGTGCCTGCGATCCGGGGCAGGGCACCGCCGGCAGCCGCGTTGCGGTCCGGCCTGAAGTTCGAGAGATCGATGCCGGGGGCATCGGTGATGAGGGCGAGCTCGTCCTCGATGAGGGCGGCCTCCCACTCCTCCGGCCCGACGAGCGGCAGCCGCACGCGCGGGCTTCCGATCCGGCCGAGACCGTGGAGGATGTACTTGGCGGCGACGGTGCCGGGAACATGCGTCATGACGGCGCGCACGAGCGGCTCGAGCTGCTGGTGCACGTCGCGGGCCGTGTGGAGATCCCCCGCATTGACGGCGTCGATGATCGCCCGGTACGGCGCGGCTGCGATGTTCGCCGTCACCCCGATGAGTCCGCTCGCGCCGATCGACAGGTGCGGCAGCACGTTCGCGTCGTCGCCCGAGAAGTACATGAGATCGGTCTGGTTCAGCACCCGGCTGACCTCGCTGAAGTCGCCCTTGGCGTCTTTCACGGCGAGGATGTTCGGGTGCTTGGCGAGGCGCAGCAGCGTCTCGTACGTGATCGGCACTCCCGTGCGGCCGGGGATGTCGTACAGGATGACGGGCAGGTCGGTCGCGTCCGCCACCATGCGGAAGTGCGTGAGCAGACCCGCCTGGGTCGGCTTGTTGTAGTACGGGGTGACGATCATCACGCCGTCGGCTCCCGCGCGCTCGCTGGCGCGGTAGAGCTCGATCGCGTGGGCGGTCTCGTTCGACCCTCCGCCGGTGATGATCTTGGCGCGGCCGCCCGAGACCGACTTCGCGACCTCGACGAGCTTCAGCTTCTCGGGGTCGGTCAGCGTGCTCGTCTCACCGGTCGTCCCGGTGACCACGATGCCATCCGCGCCGCTCGAGATGCAGTCGTCGATGTGCTTCTCGGTCGCAGCCCAATCGACTTCACCATCGGCGTGGAACGGCGTGATGAGTGCGACGAGGACCTGACCGAAAGGATTCTCTGGGTGTGCCACGAGACTAGGCTACCGGACGTTCTCCCTCGGAGCCTCCGTGCGCCACCGCTCGAAGCGGTACACCAGCCCGGTCCGTGAGGTTTCACGGGTCCCGGGATCGACGAGCGTCCACTCCGGCCCGATCTCGGGTGCGAAGGTGTCGGCGTCCGGCACCTCGAGTTCGATGCGGGTCACGACGAGTTCGTCGGCGTACGGCATCGCAGCCCGGTAGAGCCGTCCGCCGCCCATGATCCAGACGCGATCCTCCGCCCCGGTGCGCCGGTCGAGCGCGCCGAGCGCCGATTCGAGGCTCGACTCCACTGTCGCCCCGGGCGCGTCGAACGCGGAGTTCCGAGTGATCACGATGTTCTCGCGCCCCGGCAGCGGCCTGAAGCGCTCCGGCAGCGACTCCCACGTGCTCCGGCCCATGACCACCGGCGCGCCGAGGGTCTGCTGCTTGAAGAACGCGGCGTCCTCGGGCAGGCGCCACGGCATGTCGCCGCCGCGGCCGATGGCTCCCCCGCGGGCCTCGGCCCAGATCATTCCGAGGATCACATCACACCGCCACCGGGGCCTTGATACCGGGATGGTGCTGGTAGTCGACGAGCGAGAAGTCTTCGAGCTCGTAGGCGAAGATCGAGTCGGCCTTGCG
This sequence comes from Leucobacter chromiiresistens, assembly GCF_001477055.1. GTDB lineage: Bacteria > Actinomycetota > Actinomycetes > Actinomycetales > Microbacteriaceae > Leucobacter > Leucobacter chromiiresistens_A. The sequence goes on along the minus strand of NZ_LDRK01000015.1, from coordinate 25,595 downwards.
GATCTCGATGCCCGGGTACGGGAAGGGCTCGCGGGCGAGCTGGCGCTCGACCTGCTCGACGTGGTTGTCGTAGATGTGGCAGTCGCCGCCGGTCCAGATGAACTCCCCCGGCTCGAGCCCCGTCTGCTGGGCCACCATCAGGGTGAGGAGGGCGTACGAGGCGATGTTGAACGGCACGCCCAGGAACATGTCGGCCGACCGCTGGTACAGCTGGCACGAGAGCCTGCCGTCGGCGACGTAGAACTGGAAGAAGGCGTGGCAGGGGGCGAGCGCCATCTCATCGAGGTCCGCGACGTTCCAGGCGGACACGATGATGCGACGCGAGTCGGGGTTCTCCCGCAGCTGCTCGATCACACGGGCGATCTGATCGATGTGCCCGCCCGACGGCGTCGGCCACGAGCGCCACTGCACCCCGTACACGGGCCCCAGATCGCCCTGCGCATCGGCCCACTCGTCCCAGATGGTGACGTCGTGCTCCTTCAGGAAGGCGGTGTTGCCCTCGCCGCGCAGGAACCAGAGCAGCTCGACGGCGACCGACTTGAAGTGCACCCGCTTCGTCGTGATGAGCGGGAACGACTCGGCCAGATCGAACCGGATCTGCCGCCCGAAGAGGCTCCGCGTGCCCGTGCCCGTGCGGTCCGATTTCGCGGTGCCGTGCTCGTACACCTCTCGCAGCAGGTCTTCGTACGGGGTCGGGATCGCGTTCGCACTCACGGATCCGAGTCTACCGCGGCCCGCTCCGGGCGCGCCGAGGTGCACGGCCGCGCGGACTACGAGCCGAGGCCGTCGTCGAACACCGGCATCGCCGAGGTGTCCTCCGAGGCGTCGACGCGCGCCAGCACCCGCCCCGAGAAGAACTCGGGCGAGGCCTTCGCCTGCGCGAGCATCAGCACCACGCCGATGCCGAGCACGGCGACGCCGATGAGGCCGACGAGGCCGACGCCCGCGATGTTGCTGCCCGATCCCGCATCGGGGCTCATCGAGTCGATCGTGGTCTTCACGAACACGATCAGCAGCAGCACGCCGCCGAGTCCCGGCAGCACGATCTTCGAGACGATCGATCCGATGCCCTCCCGCACCGCCGTCCTGCGGAAGTACCAGGGGCTCGCGAGAGCGGTGATGCCGTAGTAGAAGCACACCATCATGCCGAGCGCGGTGATGGTGTCCCACAGCACGTCCTCGCTGACGAAGCGCATCACGGCGTAGAAGACCGACGCCACGATCGAGGAGAGCATGAGGGCGACGTGCGGCGACTTGAACTTCGGGTGCACGCGCTTGATCGCCGCCGGCAGGGCGCGGTAGTGCGCCATCGCCAGCAGGGTGCGGGCCGGCGAGATGGCGGTCGAGTTGATCGAGGCCATGGCGCTGACGAGGATGGCGAGCGAGAGCAGGATCGCTGCGGGTCCCATCACCGGGTGCGCGAGCGCCGCGAACACGTTCTCGACGATGGCGGAGTTGCCGAGGCCGGTCGGTCCGTCGCCGATGCCCGCGAAGGCGACCGTCGCGGTCGCCGTGCCGACGTAGAGCACGACGAGGATGGCGACGAGGATCATGGCGGCCTTGCTCTCCGTGGAGAGCCGGCCCTTCGACGGCTTCGTCTCCTCGCCCATCGTGAGGACGGTGTCCCAGCCCCAGTAGACGAAGATCGAGACCGCGATGCCCGCGGCGAAGGCGCTGAAGCTGCTCACCTCGAAGGGGTTGAACCACGACAGCTCCGGCATGGCGCCCTCCGCATTGGCGGGGTCGCCCGCGCCGACGAACATGGCGACGATGAACCACACCATGACGCCCATCTGGAAGACGACGGTGATGTACTGGAACACCTTCGTCGACGTCATGCCGCGGTACGAGATGATCGTGGCGAGCGCCATGAATCCGAGGCACACGGCGATGTTGATGAACTTGTTGTCCGCGATGTCGGCGATCGACGGATCGTTCGCCATGATGCTGATCGACTGGAACAGGAACTCGACGGCGATGCCCGCGAGGTTCGACAGCACGAGCACGGTCGCCGCGATGAGGCCCCAGCCCGCCATCCACCCGATCCACGGCCCGAACGCGCGGGTCGCCCAGGTGAAGGAGGTTCCCGAGTCGGGCATCGCGGAGTTCAGCGCGCGGTAGCCGAGGGCGACGAGCAGCATCGGGATGAAGCCCATGAGGAAGATCGCCGGGGTCTGATAGCCGACCTCACTCGCCGCCGGGCCCACCGCCGCCGTGAGCGTGTACGCCGGCGCGCAGACCGAGAGACCGATCACCAGGGCGCCGAGCACTCCGACTGTGCCGGACGGCAATCCCTTCTTGCTGATGCCGCTGACGGAATCGAGCGTCCGCGTCGCGGGCTCGGGCGCGTTGAGGTCGTACTTCGCCATGTCACCTTTCCAGACTGGGTCGTCGATCGCAGTTCCAGAGAGCTCCGGACGTGGCGGCCCGGGCATCGATTCTATGCACGCGGCGCGCGATTCACGAATCGCCCGGGCTACAACCGAAGATCCTGCCGTTCGCAGGCGATCGCCTGACGGATCGCGCTGCGCGCCCGCTTCCGATCGCCGCACGCGTCGTAGACAATGCCGAGGCGCATCCACGCGCGCCACGACTCGGGCTGCGCCTCGACCTCGCCGCGGTACTTCGGGAACGCGGCATCCGCGTCGGCGCGGTCCGGGCGCCCGGAAGGGCGCGCCGACACCGGCTCCTCGGGCAGCGCGCCCTCGGCCTCCAGCCGATCCGCCAACCGGGTGGCCTGGCTGCCGAACACGATCTCCCGCGTGAGCGCCCACGCCCCGATGAGGGGGAGCACCAGCATGGCAAGGCCCATCAGGATCGCGATGGCGTCCCCCGAGCCGAGCAGTGCGACCGCCCGGATGCCGACGAAGACGAAGTACAGCACCAGTACGGCGCTCATGATCGCGACGCCGACGATGGCGCGCGTACGAGCGCTCATCGCGCACCGCCGTCGAGCGCCGCGCCGTGCAGGCCCAGCAGCGCGTCGAGCCCCACCGTGAGGCCGCGCGCGCCGGGCGCCGCTTCGAGCGCGGCCCGCACCCCGGCGCGGTACGCCTCGTTGGAGTGGGTGTCGTGCGTGAGCGTGAGCACCTCGCCCGGACCGCCGAAGCGCACCTCCTGCTTCGCGACGACCCCCGCCAGCCGCAGGCTGTGCACGGGGATTCCCGCGACGAGCTCGCCGCGGGCCGGCTGGTCGGCGAACGGCGCCTCCACCGGGCGGCCGCCGCGGGCCTCCGCCATGAGCTCGGCGGTGCGCACCGCAGTGCCGCTCGGCGAATCGACCTTGCCGGGGTGGTGCGCCTCGACCACCTCGACGGCGTCGAAGTACGGCGCGGCGATGCGCGCGAGCGCGGTGCCGAGCACCGAGCCCAGCGAGAAGTTCGGCACGACGATCACGCCGCGCTCCGGCGTGCGCTCCAGCTTGGCCGCGAGCTCGGCGAGCAGCGCGGCCGACCACCCGCTCGTGCCCACGACCACCTGCTGCCCGCGGGCGAGCGCGCGATCCACGATCCCCGGGGAGGCGTCGGGGCGACTCACGTCGATCACGATGTCGGCGTCGGCGCCCTCCTCAGGCCCCGACGTGCTGCGCAGCCGCGCGACCAGCTCGAAGTCGGGATGCTGCTCCACGACCTCGCACACGAGGGCTCCCAGTCGGCCGGTCGACCCCGAGACCGCTACACGATTCGTCATGGGTCCAGGGTACCGTTCGGCGGTCAGTCGCTCGATTCGAGCGAGGATCGCGAGGCCTCCCCCACCGCGACCACCGTGAGCGGGCGAGCGGCGAGCGTCGCCGCCACCTCGTGGATGTGCTCCGGCGTCACCGCGGCGAAGCGCTCGAGCGAGGCGTCGAGGTCGAAGAGCTCGCCGCTGCCGAGCTCCGCCCGGGCGAGGCGGCCCATCCGGGTGTCCGAGTCCTCGAGTGCGAGCGCCGTGGACCCCGCGATCTGACCCAGCGCCCGTTCGAGCTCCTCGCCCGAGATCTCCGTGTCCGCGAGTCTGCGCAGCTCCACCCGGCTGAGCTCGACGACGTCCGCCGCCTTCTCGGGGGCGGTGCCGGCGTACATCGCGAAGACACCGGAGTCGGAGTAGCTCGCTCCGAAGGAGTACGCCGTGTACGCGAGGCCCCGCTTCTCGCGGATCTCCTGGAACAGTCGGCTCGACATGCCGCCGCCGAGCACCGAGTTCATGATCCCGTACGCGAAGCGGCGCGGATCGCCGGCGCTGAAGCCGTGCGTGCCGATCAGCAGGTTGACCTGCTCGGAGGGGCGCTCGGTGATCTGCACGCGCGGCTCCCGATGGAGCGCCGAGTCGAGCGAGTCCGCCCCGGGCGCCTGCGCGCCCCCCGGCGCCGCGTCGAGCACCTGCTCCCGCCGCACGGGGGCGGCGCTGCCGTCGGTGTGCCAGCGCTCCTCCGGCGAGGCGTTCAGCGCGGCGAGCACCTGGGCCACGAGCCGATCGTGATCCACCGCCCCCGCCGCGGTCACCACCAGCGTCGACGGGTCGTAGCGATCGCGGTAGTGGCGGTCGACATCGGCCCTGCGGGCCTCCGTGATCGTCTCCGGCCAGCCGCCGATCGGCCGCCCGAGCGGGTGATCTCCGAGCACGGCCTCGAAGAAGCGCTCATTCGCGACGTCGGCGAGATCGTCGGCGGCCATCGCCAGCTCCTCGAGGATGACGCCGCGCTCCGTCTCGAACTCATCGGCGTCGAGCACCGAGTTGGCGACCATGTCGCTCAGCATCGCGACCGCGACCTCGAGGTCGGCATCGCGCACCTTCGCGTGGTAGCAGGTGTACTCCTTCGCGGTGAGGGCGTTGTGCTCGGCGCCGATGCGGTCGAACTCGGTCGCGATCGAGAACGCGTCGCGCGTCGGGGTGCCCTTGAACAGCAGGTGCTCGAGGAAGTGGGTGGACCCGAGGCTGCCGGGGGCGTCGGGGCGCTCCGCCTGCTCATCGCGCGAGCCCACGCCGATCCAGAACCCGATCGATGCGCTCCGCGCCCCCGGCATGCGCTCGGTGAGCACGCGCAGGCCGCTGGGGTGCACGGTGCGCCTCACGAGCCCGCCGCCCAGATCAGCGGTCAGTTCGGCCTGGTCGAGGGGCAGGGCTATCGGTTCGCGCATGCCCTCAGCCTAGAGCCTCGCGCCTCGGAGCTCGCGGGGTGGGCGGGCCGCGCGGCCCGCCACCTGTTCGCCGCCTGTTCGCCCAGACGGAGATGCGACAAGAACTCCGAGCATCGCGCCGTGATGCGCGTACCTTCCGTCGCGAGATTCAGGCGGCGGGGCCCACGACGATGCGCCAGCGCTCCCCTGTGGATAGCGTCTGCAGGAATACGCCCGCACCGCCATGCTGGTGCGATGCGTCCGCTCTCCCCGCTCCCCCTGCTCGACGCCTCGCCCACGCGCGTCGGCGATCTCCTCTCAGCCGGAACGCCTCGCTGGCGCCTCTACTCGCCCGATGTCGAGCGCCCCGTCCACGGAGTGGTCATGCGGCGCGGTGCGCCCGGTGCCGTCGACCCCCGCGTCGTCGCCCTCGCGTTGCGGATGCGTCGCGGCCAGTTCTGGAGCCGGCGCACCGCGGCGGCGCTCCACGGGATGCCCGTGAGCGATCGCGATGATCGCAGGCTGGAGATGGGCGCGGTCCGCCCGTCGCGGCCGCTCCGGCGACCGGAGACCGCCGGCCACCAGCTCCGGCCCGGAACGCTCGAGCGCGTTCCCGATCGACCGCCGTGGCTTCCGAGCGTCGTCGACGCCTGGTGCCTCCTCGCGCAGGTCGCCACGCGCGAGGAGCTCCTCGCCGCGGGCGACTGGATCGTGTCCGGTCCGGGGCGATACGACCCGCCCGCCGCGACGCCCGCCGCGCTGGCTGCGGCCGTCAGGCGCTTCCGGGGCACCCACGGGAGCCTGCTCAGAGCGGAGGTGCTTCCGCTCGTGCGGTGCGGCGCGGAATCTCACGCTGAGAGCAGACTGCGCCTTGCACTGCTCGACGGCGGCCTCCCCGAGCCCGTGATCCAGTGCCCGGTGCCGGTGCGGGGGCGCACGCTTCGCGCCGACCTCGGCTCCCCTGATCTGCGGATCGCGATCGAGTACGAAGGCGCGCACCACTTCGTGGGCGGTGATGCGCTGCGGCAGGCCCGCGTCGACGTGACACGAGTACGCGCGATGGAGGACGCGGGGTGGACGGTGATCCGGGTGACCGCGCACGATCTGCGTCACCCGGCCGAGCTGATCCGGATCCTCACCGCGCGCATCGCGCAGGCGACCGCCGCGAGGAACGCCCGCTGAACCGGTGAACCGCTGCACTTTTTCCCGCATCCGCCCGGACCCCGAGCGGACCGGCGTCGTGGCGCGTGCGCGCTCCCGAGATGCGACAGGAAGTCCGCTCCCGGGGCGCTGATGCTCGCACATCCTGTCGCACGCCACGAGCGTGCGCGCCGCCCAACGCACGACGCCCAACGCACGACGCCCAACGCACAACGCCCGCCGCCCCGGTGCGGGACGGCGGGCGTCGGGTGCGGCGCACCGCGCTGCGCGGATTACTCCGCTGCGGGTGCCGCCGGAGCGTCGGCCGCCTCAGCGGCCTGCTCCTCGATCACGGGCTCGAGCGAGAGCTTGCCGCGGTCGTCGGTCTTCGTGATCTTCACGAGGATCTTCTGACCGACGGAGAGCACGTCGTCCACGCTCTCGATCCGCTTGCCGCCGGCGAGCTTGCGCACCTCGGAGATGTGCAGCAGGCCGTCCTTGCCCGGGAGCAGCGAGATGAAGGCGCCGAACGCGGCGTTCTTCACGACGGTGCCGAGGTACTGCTCGCCGACCTCGGGGTTCTGCGGGTTGGCGATCGCGTTGACCTGCGCACGCGCGGCCTCAGCGGCCGGCCCGTCGGTCGCGCCGATGTAGACGGTGCCGTCGTCGTCGATCGAGATGTCGGCGCCGGTCTGATCCTGGATGCCGTTGATCGTCTTGCCCTTGGGGCCGATCAGCTCACCGATCTTGTCGACCGGGATGGTCACCGTGAGAACGCGAGGCGCCGTCGGGGCCATCTCGTCGGGCACGTCGATGGCCTGGTTCAGCACGCCCAGGATCGTGAGGCGGGCCTCGTGCGCCTGCGTCAGCGCGCCCTTCAGCACGGAGGCGGGGAGCCCGTCGAGCTTCGTGTCGAGCTGGATCGCGGTGATGAAGTCGGCGGTGCCGGCGACCTTGAAGTCCATGTCGCCGAGCGCGTCCTCAGCACCCAGGATGTCGGTGAGCGCCGCGTACCGCGTCTCCCCGTCGACCTCGTCGGAGACGAGGCCCATGGCGATGCCCGCGACGGGTGCGCGCAGCGGCACGCCCGCGTTCAGCAGCGACAGGGTCGATGCGCAGACCGAGCCCATCGACGTGGAGCCGTTCGATCCGAGCGCCTCCGACACCTGGCGGATGGCGTAGGGGAACTCCTCGCGGCTCGGCAGCACCGGAACGAGGGCGCGCTCGGCCAGGAAGCCGTGCCCGATCTCGCGGCGCTTCGGGGAGCCGACGCGGCCGGTCTCTCCGGTCGAGTACGGCGGGAAGTTGTAGTGGTGCAGGTACCGCTTGCTCGTCACCGGGGAGAGCGAGTCGATCTGCTGCTCCATCTTGAGCATGTTCAGCGTGGTGACGCCCAGGATCTGGGTCTCGCCGCGCTGGAAGATCGCGGAGCCGTGCACGCGGGGGATGACCTGGACCTCGGCGTCGAGCGCGCGGATGTCGCTCGTGCCGCGCCCGTCCATGCGGACGCCCTCGGTGAGCACGCGCGTGCGCACGATGTCCTTCGTCACGGTCTTGTACGCGGCGGAGACCTGCGCGATGGCGGACTCGGGCAGGGTGCCGGCCTCGACCTGCGCGGCGATGCCCTCCTTCACGCGCGCCTTCAGCGCGTCATCGGCGTTCTGGCGCTCCTGCTTGTCGGCGATCTGGTAGATCGGCGCGAGCTCGGTGCGCGCGAGCGCGTCGACGGCCGCGAGGACCTCGTCGGTGTAGGGCAGGAAGACGGGGTAGTCGGCGATCTCCTTCGCCGACTGCGCGGCGAGTTCCGACTGCGCCTTGCAGAGCTGGGCGATGAAGGGCTTCGCGGCGTCGAGCCCCTCGGCGACGACGGCCTCGTTCGGCTTCTTCGCACCGCCGCGGATCAGCTCCCAGCTGTGCTCGGTCGCCTCGGCCTCGACCATCATGATCGCGACGTCCTCGTTGCCCTGCGCGTCGGTGACGACGCGGCCGGCGACGACGAGGTCGAAGACCGCGTCCTGCAGCTGCTCCGCATTCGGGAAGGCGACCCACTGGTCGCCGATGAGCGCGAGGCGCACGCCGGCGATCGGGCCGGAGAACGGGAGGCCCGAGATCTGCGTCGACGCCGAGGCGGCGTTGATCGCGAGGGCGTCGTAGAACTCGCCGGGCGCGATCGAGAGGACGGTGATGACGACCTGGACCTCGTTCCGCAGGCCGCTCACGAAGGAGGGGCGGAGGGGGCGGTCGATCAGACGGCAGACGAGGATCGCCTCGGTCGACGGGCGGCCCTCGCGGCGGAAGAACGAGCCGGGGATCTTGCCCGCGGCGTACGAGCGCTCCTCGACGTCGATGGTCAGGGGGAAGAAGTCGAAGTGATCCTTCGGCTGCTTCGATGCGCTGGTCGCCGAGAGGAGCATCGTCTCCTCGTCGAGGTACGCGGCGACGGCGCCCTGCGCCTGCTGCGCGAGACGACCGGTCTCGAATCGGATGGTGCGCTTGCCGAACGTGCCATTGTCGAGCACGGCCTCGGCGAACTTGATTTCAGGACCCTCCACGGGTTCTCCTTACTCACGAGAGCACGCGATGGACAGTCCGGATCGCGCCGGCATGCGCTGCGTTCGACCGCGGATGCTGATGTTCAGTAGACGACCACCCTGCGCACCGCTCCCGCGGATCAGAGGGATCCACCACCGAAGACCAGCCCGCCGATCGGCGTGCTCGGTTCTTCGTTTGACGCGGGCGATCGCCCGCTCCCCCCAGCGTAGCACCGCACCCCTGGGATGCCCAGGATCATCCCGCCGCCGCGGGCACGCGGCGCTGCTGCTCCCCCACCAGATTCCGATCGAGCGCGCTGCGCAGCTCGGCGCCCGAGAGCCCCGCCCGTCGGAGCGCGCGCAGTTTCGCGATCGCCGCCTCGGCGGTGAGATCGTGGCCGCCGATCACGCCGACGGCCGCCATGGCGGCGCCCACCGCGTAGCGCGGCAGGTCGACCGCGCCGTCCTCGCAGCGGGTGATCGCCAGCACCGGGGTGCCGGCATCGCGGGCCCGGCGCAGCGCCGCGAGGTGCACCGATCCGACGAGGGGGCCGGTTCCAGAGCCGTAGCACTCGAGCACCAGCCCATCGGGGAATGCGTCGAGGGCGGCCTGGAGCAGCTCGGCGGGCAGGCCCGGCACCATCGTCAGCATGCCGACGCGCGGCGCCGCGGCGTGCGCGCACGCGGCGAGGGCCGCCGCCAGCTCCGCGCCCACCCCGTCGACGGGGCGCGCGGCCGGCCGCCGCGCGACGAAGGCGTCGAACGCCTCGCTCGAGCGCTTGACTGCGCGGCAGGCCGGCAACGCGGCCCCGCCGAAGACGAGGCGCACCCCGGGCTCCCCGCCCGACATCGCCTCGCGGAACGCGTCGTCGAAGTTGCGCTCCGCGTCGCTGGCCGGGGTGCCGATCGGGCGCTGCGCACCGGTGAAGACGATCGGGATCGCGAGGTCGGCGAGCGCGAACGCCGTCTGGGCCGCGCTGTGCGCGAGCGTGTCGGTGCCGTGCACCACGATGACGGCCTGCACGGGGCCGTCGGAGATGCCCTCGGCGACGCGCTCGCGGATGAGGTCCGCGATCTCGAGCGCCGTTCCGTGGCCCGCCGCGGCGCTGTCGATCACGCTGCGCGGCACCGCGAGCCGCCAGTCGACCGGCCGCCCATGGCGTCTCGACGACGCGTCCACGAGCGCGGAGAGCACGTCCCCGAGGTCCGTCTGCGCGGCGAGACCGACGCCGGTCTCGCGCATGCCGAACGTTCCGCCGCAGTAGACGAGCAGCAGGCGCGTCGCCGGCCCGCGATCCCTCATGATCGCGGCCGGCGACCGGCCGGCCGCCCGTCGCCCGTCTCACCGTCGTGCGGCTGGCCCGCACCCGGCTCGTCCCGTTCGACCAGCGCCTCGTCGGGGATCGCGAACGCTGCGGTGAATGCCGACGCGTTGATCCGTCGGCGCACCGCGAACCACCCGATCACCATGAGGATCACGACTCCGGCGAAGACGACGAGCGTGATCCGCCCCACCGCCGCATCCAGTGCCATGAGCACGACGATGCCGATCAGGAAGACGAGCGTGACCGCGTTCGTGACGGGGGCGAACGGGAGCCGGTAGGCGGGGCGGGCCTCGCCCGTGCGGCGCGTGCGGCGCACGTACAGCGCGTGGCAGACCATGATCGACGCCCAGGTGCCGACGATGCCGATGCCGGCGAGGTTCAGCACGATGTCGAAGGCGCGGGCCGGCACGACGAAGTTCAGCCCGACGCCGAGCACGCCGATGGCTGCCGTGATCATGATGCCGCCGTAGGGCGCGCCCGAGGCGTTCAAGCGCTTCGCGAAGGCGGGCGCTGTGCCCGCGACGGCCATGGAGCGCAGGGTGCGTCCGGTCGCGTACAGGCCCGCGTTCAGGCTCGACATCGCCGCGGTCAGCACCACGACGTTCATGATGTCGCCGGCGTAGGGGATGCCGATGGAGTTCATGACGGTGACGAAGGGGCTCTCCGAGCCGGAGTAGGCGTTCCACGGCAGCAGCAGGGTGAACAGGATGACCGACCCCGCGTAGAAGAGCACGATGCGCCACATGATGGAGTTCACGGCGCGCGGGATGGCGGCGCGGGGGTTCTCCGACTCGCCGGCGGCGACGCCCACCATCTCGGTGCCGCCGAACGCGAAGACCACTCCGAGGGCGATCACGAACATCGCGCCGACGCCGTTCGGGAAGAATCCGCCGTTCTCCGTGATGAGCTGGAAGCCGGGCGTGCGGCCGTCGACCGGCGTCTGCGTGACGACGAGGAAGATGCCGATCACGCCGAACGCGACGATGGCGCCCACCTTGATGATGGCGAACCAGTACTCCATCTCGCCGAAGAGCTTGACCGACGCCACGTTCATCGCGAATACGATCGCGAGCGCGGTGAGCGCGAGCAGCCATTGCGGGATCGGCACGAAGACCGCCCAGAAGTGCATGTAGAGGGCCACGGCCGTGATGTCGGCGATCACCGTGGTCGACCAGTTCAGGAAGTAGAGCCAGCCGACCGCGTACGCGCCCTTCTCCCCCAGGAACTCCCGCGCGTACGAGACGAACGCTCCGGAGGACGGGCGGTACATGACGAGCTCGCCGAGCGCGCGCACGACGAGGAAGGCGAAGATGCCGCAGATGATGTAGACGAAGGCGAGCGACGGGCCTGCGATCTCCATGCGGCCGCTCGCTCCGAGGAACAGGCCGGTGCCGATCGAACCGCCGATGGCGATCATGGTGAGGTGGCGCCGCTTCAGGCCGCGCTGGTACCCGGAGTCTCCGGCGTCGACGGCGGTGGCGAGCGGCGCGGCACCGCTCGGTGCGTCGGCGGCGCTCCCGCCGCGCGGCAGAACTTCATCGTTCATGTTCGAACCCTCTTCGCTTCGCCGCCGGTGCGCCCGTGCTCACCTGTCCGGCTGTCAGACAGGTTACCCGAAATCGGGAGAAGTTCAATATCCTGTCCTGATGAGCTCTGCGCCGCCGCCGACCCTCGACCAGCGAGTCCGCGACGCGCTCCCGAAAGGCCCGTCCATGCACACCCCCGTCACGCGCATCAGCGCGACCGAGGCCGCGTTCCGTGCGATCCGGGATCTCATCGACGACGATGCGATCTCCCCCGGCGACCGCCTCCCCGGCGAGCTGACCCTCGCCAAGCAGTTCGGCGTCAGCCGCTCCGTCGTGCGCGAGGCCCTGCACGCCTGCGCGACGCTCGGCTTGACCGAGACCCGCAGCGGCAGCGGCACCTACGTCGTCTCGAAGACGCCCTCGGGCGTCTCCGAGTTCGGCGGGTTCGACCCCGACCACCTCATGGAGGCGCGCATCCACGTCGAGGTGCCGACCGCGGGGCACGCCGCTCAGCGCCGCACGGCGGCGGAGCTCGACGCGATGCGCCGGCTGCTGAGCCGCATGCTCGACACCACCGTGCTGCACGACTGGGTGCGCCTCGACCGCGACTTCCACACCCTCATCGCGGAGGCGAGCCACAACTCCGTGCTGCTGAGCATCACCGCGTCCATGCGGCGCTCGCTCGACCTCCAGTCGGAGTTCCTGAACATCACCCAGGCCAGGCAACTCGACTCCGACGTCGAGCACGCGGCGATCTTCGCCGCCATCGAGGCCTGCGACCGCGCAGGGGCCGAGCGCGCCGCGCTGCAGCATATCGAGGCCGTCGCCTCGGCCATTCGCGCCGGAAGGTAGCGGCGGGGGATCCCGCGCACGCCCATCAAGCAGGAGATCCGGCCCCGTGCAGGTGGCGATCCGCCGATCGTGCCTGCACGAGGCCGGATCTCCTGCGCGAGAATGCGCGATGCGCGGCGCGGCGCGCGGCGCATCGCGCAGCTCGCGCGCAGCGCGCAGCACGAAGCCCCTCCCGCGGGGATCGCGGAAGGGGCTTCGAGGTCCGACGTCTAGAGCGTGTCGATATCGATCGTGTGCATGCTCTCCGCGCCGATCGCGCCGCGGAGCGCTCCGATGAGCGCATCCTCGACGGGCGCGTCCACGGAGAGCACCGACAGGGCGGTGCCGCGCTTCTCATCGCGCGCGATCTGCAGACCCGCGATGTTCACGCCCGCCTCGCCGAGCACGCCGCCGTACGTCGCGACGATGCCCGGGCGATCCACGTAGCTGAAGACGATCAGGTGCTCGGGAATCGGCAGCTCGACCTCGTACCCGTTGATCTCGACGATCTTCTCCACCTGCTTCGGGCCCGTGAGCGTGCCCGAGACGGAGATGGGGGTGCCGTCGGTGAGCGCGCCGCGAATCGTGATGACGTTGCGGTAGCTCTCCGACTGCGCATCGACGGAGAACCGCACATCGATGTTGCGCTGCTCCGCGAGGAGGGGCGCGTTGACGTACGACACCGGCTCGCTGACGACCTTCGAGAACAGTCCCTTGAGCCCGGCGAGGCGCAGCGCCTGCACGTCGTGGTCGGCGAGCTCGCCGTGCACCTCGATGTCGACCGAGGCGATCGCGCCGTCGGCGAGCCCCGCGAAGACCTGCCCGAGCTTCTCCGTGAGCGGCAGACCGGGGCGCACGTACTCGTCGATCGCGCCGCCGGCCACGTTCACCGCGTCGGGCACGAGGTCCCCGGCGAGCGCGAGGCGCACGGACTTCGCGACCGAGACGCCCGCCTTCTCCTGAGCCTCGTCCGTGGAAGCGCCGAGGTGCGGGGTGACGTTGACGTTCGGCAGCCCCGTGAGGCGCGTGTCCGCCGGCGGCTCCTGCACGAAGACGTCGAGCGCGGCACCGGCGATCTCGCCCGCGGCGAGGGCCTCCGCCAGCGCATCCTCGTCGATCAGTCCGCCGCGGGCCACGTTCACCACGTACGCGGTCGGCTTCATCGCGCGCAGCTGCTCCGCGCCGATCATGCCGAGCGTCTCGGGCGTGCGCGGCATGTGGATCGTCAGGAAGTCTGCGCGGGCCACGAGCTCGTCGAGGGAGACGAGCTGCACGCCCAGCTGCTGGGCGCGAGCCGCGGTGATGTAGGGGTCGTAGGCGATGAGCTCGACGCCGAAGCCGCGCAGGCGCTCCGCGATGAGTGCGCCAATGCGCCCGAGCCCGATGATGCCCACGGTCTTCTCGAAGAGCTCGATGCCCGTGTACGCGGAGCGCTTCCACTCCCCCGCGGCCAGCGACTGGTGGGCGCGCGGCAGGTGGCGGGCGAGCCCGAGGATGTGCGCGACCGTCAGCTCGGCGGCGCTGATGATGTTCGAGGTCGGCGCATTGACCACCATGACCCCGGCCTGCGTCGCGGCCTTGATGTCGACGTTGTCGAGACCGACGCCGGCGCGGGCGACGACCTTGAGCTTCGGCGCCCAGCCGAGCGCCTCCGCGTCGATCTGCGTGGCGGAGCGGACGAGCACCGCATCCGCGGTGCCGAGCGCCGAGCGCAGCGCGTCGCGGTCGGTGCCGTCGACGTGCACCACCTCGAAGTCGGGGCCGAGAGCGGCGATGGTTGCGGGCGAAAGTTGTTCGGCGATCAGCACGACCGGCGCAGACATCAAGCAGATCCTTCGGGTTGAAAACGAGGACAATACGCGCAGCGCACGCAGGTCACCAGTCTAGCCCTGCCCAGATCACCCGATCCCGGCTATGCGAAATATGACGACTCGGGAATCACGTGCATGAGGTCGATCTGCCACGCCGCCACCAGCGCGACCCCGGCGGCGAGCAGCAGGATCCGGATGCCCGCCCGCCGGCCGCGCCCGACCAGCAGCGCCGCAGCGAGCACGACGAGCGGCATCGCGATGCCGACGATGAGCCAGATCCGCCCGCTGCCCGACAGGCCGGTGCCGAGCGCATCGCTCAGCCCGGCGATCCCGACGAAGTTGCCGATGCCGGCGACGACCGCGTAGAGGTAGAGCAGGCCGAGCAGCAGCCCGACCGTCCACGACGCAATGAGTTTCAGCACCGCTCAGGCCCCTCTCGCGATCAGCATCGGCAGCGGCACGAGTGCGATCGCACCGATGAGCAGCAGGATCGCGAGGCGCTTCGTGCGGCCCCCGCGACTCAGCGCGAGCGCCGTGAAGAACCAGAGCGGCGCCGCGAGCGGCGCCGCCCAGAACACGACCTGCTGCAGCACGCCGCCGATGAGTCCGCTGCCCGCCGCGGTGACCGCGTTGTTGCCGGAGTAGGCCTGGGCGACGATGAACCAGCCCCACGTGTAGAGCAGGTACAGCCCGCCGAACACGCCGAGCACCACGAGCGCGCCGTTCGACATCTGCGGGCGCTCGTCGATCTCCGCATCGCGTCCCTCGCTCGCGGGCGCATCCGCGGGCGCACCGGCGGCCTCGGATCGGGGCGACGGCGCCGATCCCGCGCTCGTCGCATCGTGCCCGGCGTGCGGCCCCGGCCGCACCGGCTCTGCGCCGAGGGGCGCGTCGGCCGGAGCGGCGACGGGCGCCGCCTCGCCTTCGACGGTCCATCCGCTCGCGAGCGAGCTCTCCCGAGGTTCCCGCGGCGCGCGGCCCGGCTTCTGCTTCATGGGATCCAGGGTATCGGTCCGCGACTCGGAGACCGCCGAAAGCGGCGGGCGCCGAGCGCGCCCCTCCGCCTGCCGCGGCTTCTAGACTGGAGCGATGCCGCACCGCTTCGATCTCGCCGCGATCGGCGCCGGCCTCGGAGTCGCCGACGCGGCCGGCGCGGTCGAGCGCGCCGCGGGTGTCGGCGCGGCCGTGGTCACCGCGCCGCCGGGCACGGGGAAGACGACGTTCGTGCCGCCGCTCATCGCGAATCTCCTGCTCGCCCGCGCCTCCGGGCCCGCCCCCTCGGGTGCGACCCCGGCTGCGGATGCGACTCGGGGCGCGGGTGCACCGACCGTGCTGCTCACGCAGCCGCGGCGCGTGGCCGTGCGCGCGGCCGCAGCGCGCATCGCGCACCTCGACGGCTCCCCGGTCGGGGCCGCCGTGGGTTTCACCGTGCGCGGCGAGCGCGTGCTCGATCCCGGGCACCGGCTCGAGGTGCTCACCCCCGGCGTGCTGCTGCGACGCCTGCTCGCGGAGCCCGACCTGCCGGGCGTGGGGGCCGTGGTCCTCGACGAGGTGCATGAGCGCTCCGTCGACGGCGACCTGCTGCTCGGCATGCTCGCGGAGGTGCGGGAGCTGCGCGACGATCTCATCGTTGTGGCGATGTCGGCGACGCTGAACGCGGAGCGCGTCGCCGATCTGCTCGGCGCTGCAGGCGCCCCCGCCCCGATCGTCGAGGTGCCCTCGACGCTCCATCCGCTCCGGGTCGAGTACGCCCCGTGCGAGCACCCGCGGCTCGATGAACGCGGCGTCACCCGCGGGTTCCTCGCGCATGTCGCCGCCGTCGCGGCGGAGGCGCAGCGCGTCGACCGGTGCGACGCGCTGGTGTTCGTGCCGGGCGCGCGCGAGGTCGATGAGCTGGTGCGCCTGCTGCGCGCCCGGGTCGATGCGCGCGGCGGCGGGGTCGAGGTGCTGGCACTGCACGGCCGGTTGGATGCCCGCGAGCAGGATCGCGCGGTGCGCGGCCCCGGTCCGGGTGATGCGCCCCGCATCGTCGTGAGCACCGCGCTCGCCGAGAGCTCGCTCACGGTTCCGGGCGTGCGCCTCGTCGTCGACGCGGGCCTTGCTCGCGAGGTGCGCCGGGATCAGGCGCGCAGCATGACAGGCCTCGTCACGGTGAGCGCCTCCCGCGCGAGCGCCGTGCAGCGCGCCGGCCGCGCGGCCCGGCTCGGCCCGGGCCGCGCGGTCCGCGCCTATTCGGAGGGCGACTTCGCGCGCATGCCGGCCGACGCCCCGCCCGAGATCGCCTCGGCCGACCTCACGGATGCGGCACTGCTGCTCGCCGCCTGGGGCACGCCGCGCGGCGACGGGCTGGCCCTGCTGACCCGCCCGCCGGAGCCGGCGATGCACGAGGCCGAGGGAGTGCTGCGGGCGCTCGCGCTCGTGGACGCAGCGGGCGGCATCACCGCCCTCGGCAGGCGCATCGCCCCGTTGCCGGTCGGCGCGCGGGAGGCGCGCGCTCTGCTCGCGGGCTGCGCCGAGCTGGGCGATGCGCGCGGTGTCGCGGAGGTCGTCGCCGCGATGTCGGGCGACTTCCGCGACCCGGGCTCGGACCTCGCACGCGTGCTCGCCGAGCTGCGAGCAGGCCGCGCGCCCGGGGCGGGGCGCTGGCGCGGTGAAGCGCGGCGGCTGCTCCGCATCGCGGCGGCGCATGCGGGCGGCGATGCGCGGCGGCGCGTTGCGCCCGGCGCCGTCGAGCCGGGCGCGGTGCTGGCGCTCGCACGCCCCGAGTGGATCGCGCGCAGAGTCGACGCGGGCTCCCGCGCCTACCTCCTCGCGAGCGGCACGCGGGCGGCGCTCCCCGAGGGCAGCCCGCTGCTCGCGTCGAGCTGGATCGCGGTGCGCGAGGTGCAGCGGGCCGACGGTCGCGCCGCTGACGGCACGGGCGCCGTCGTCCGTCTCGCCGCCGCGCTGCGCGAGGACGACGCGCTGCGGTTCGGGGCGGCGCTGCGCACCGACAGACGTGCAGCGCGCATCGCCCACGGCCGCGTACAGGTGCGGCAGGAGCGGCGGCTGGGCGCGATCCTGCTGAGTTCGACACCGGTCGCCGCGAGCGCTGCGGATACCGCGCCCGCCATCGCGCTGATGCTCCGAGATGAGGGGCTCGCCTCGCTGCCCTGGTCCGAGGCGGCCCGGGGCCTGCGCGCACGACTCGCGCTGCTGCACGCCGAGCTCGGCTCCCCCTGGCCCGACGTGGGCGACGCCGCACTCATCGACGGCCTGGAGGAGTGGCTGGGCCCCGACGTGGAGCGGTTCTCGGGCGGCTCAGCGCTCCGCTCCCTCGATCTCGCCACCGCGCTCCGGCGCCTGCTCCCCTGGCCCGACGCGGCGCGATTCGAGCAGCTCGCCCCCGAGCGACTGGCCGTGCCGTCGGGCGGCAGTGCGCGCATCGTCTACCCGGAGCCCGGCACCGGAACGGAGCGGCCGATCGTCGCCGTGAAGCTGCAGGAGGTGTTCGGGCTCGCCCGCACGCCGGCGCTCGTCGACGGGCGCGTTCCCGTGCTCTTCCACCTGCTCTCGCCGGCGCGCAGGCCGCTCGCCGTCACCGACGACCTCGAGTCGTTCTGGAACGGCCCGTACCAGCAGGTGCGCAAGGAGATGCGGGGCCGGTACCCCAAGCACCCGTGGCCGGAGGATCCCTGGTCGGCGCCCGCCACCGCCCGCACGAAGCGCGCCCCGACCCCGTGACTCCGAGCGGTTCATCGGAGGCGAGCGCCGGAGGGGGTGCGCGATCCCGCGCCCGATCGCCCCGCCCGGCCGCGCCCCGCACAGCAGAACGCCCGCCGGGAGGACTCCCCCGGCGGGCGTTCGATTCGCGATCAGATCAGCGTGCAGCCGAGCCGTCGACGTAGTCGGCGTCCTGCTGCTGCCACGCGAACAGCTTGCGGAGCTCGCCGCCGGTCTTCTCGATCGGGTGCGACTCCTCCTTCTTGCGGAGCTCCTGGAACTCGACGCCGCCGTTGTCCTGATCCTCGATGAAGCGCTTCGCGAAGGCGCCCGACTGGATGTCGGCGAGCACCTCCTGCATGTGCTGCTTCACCTCGGGGCCGATGACGCGCGGGCCCGAGACGTAGTCGCCGAACTCCGCCGTGTCGGAGATCGACCAGCGCTGCTTGGCGATACCGCCCTCCCACATGAGGTCGACGATCAGCTTCAGCTCGTGGAGCACCTCGAAGTAGGCGATCTCGGGCTGGTAGCCGGCCTCGGTGAGCACCTCGAAGCCGTACTGCACGAGGTGGCTGGTGCCGCCGCAGAGCACCGACTGCTCGCCGAAGAGGTCGGTCTCGGTCTCCTCGGTGAAGGTGGTCTTGATGACGCCGGCGCGGGTGCCGCCGATGGCCTTCGCGTACGACTTCGCGGTCTCCCACGCGGTGCCCGAGGCGTCGACCTCGACGGCGATGATGTCGGGGATGCCGCGGCCGGCTTCGAACTCGCGGCGCACCGTGTGGCCGGGAGCCTTCGGCGCGACGAGGATCACGTCGACGCCGGCGGGGGCCTCGATGTAGCCGTAGCGGATGTTGAACCCGTGGGCGAACGCGAGCGTCTTGCCCTCGGTCAGGTGATCCTTGATCGACTCGGAGAAGATGGCGCGCTGGTGCTGATCCGGCGCGAGGATCATGATGAGGTCGGCCCATGCCGCGGCGTCGGCCACGGTCTTGACCTCGAACCCGGCCTCTTCCGCCTTCTGCGTCGACTTCGAGCCCTCCTTGAGGGCGATGACGACCTCGACGCCCGAGTCGCGCAGGTTCATCGCGTGGGCGTGGCCCTGCGAGCCGTAGCCGACGACGGCCACCTTCTTGCCCTGGATGATCGACAGATCGGCGTCGGCATCGTAGTACATCTCTGCCACTTGGGACTCTCCTTCGTTGTGGTGATTCGTGATAACTCGTGCAGCGAAGCGTGCTTCGCTAGTTCTTGAAGACGCGCTCGGTGATCGATTTCGATCCGCGCCCCATGGCGATGAGGCCGGATTGCGCGATCTCCTTGATGCCGTAGGGTTCGAGCACCTTCAGGAAGGCGTCGATCTTGCCGCGGTCGCCCGTGACCTCGATGGTGAGGGCGTCGGGCACGACGTCGACGACGCGCGCGCGGAACAGGGTGACCGCTTCGAGCACGTGCGATCGCGACTGGTTGTCGGCGCGCACCTTGATGAGCACGTGCTCGCGCTGCACCGAGGAGGCGCCCTCCAGTTCGACGATCTTGATGACGTTGACGAGCTTGTTGAGCTGCTTCGTGACCTGCTCGAGCAGCACGTCGTCCTGGTCGACGACGACGGTGATGCGCGAGAGGCCGCGCATCTCGGTCGGGCCGACCGCGAGCGATTCGATGTTGAAACTGCGTCGGGCGAACAGCCCGGCGACTCGGGTCAGCAGACCCGGCTTGTCCTCGACGAGGAGGCTCAGCACGTGACGGCTCATGGTTACTCTGCCTCCCACTCGGGGCTGTGTTCGAGTGCGTACTGGATGTCGCTGTTCGAGGTGCCCTGCCGCACCATCGGCCAGACCATCGCGTCCGCGCTCACGACGAAGTCGATGACCACGGGGCGGTCGTTGGTGGCGAGGGCGAGCTGAATCGCCTCGTCGACCTGGTCCTCGCGCTCGACGCGGATGGCGAGGCACCCGTACGCCTCCCCGAGCTTCACGAAGTCGGGAACGCGCTGCGACCCGTGCCCCGTGTTGAGCTCGGTGTTCGAGTACCGGCCGTTGTAGATCAGCGTCTGCCACTGGCGCACCATGCCCAGCGACGAGTTGTTGATGACGGCGACCTTGATGGGGATGTTGTTCACGACGCAGGTCGCGAGCTCCTGATTGGTCATCTGGAAGCAGCCGTCGCCGTCGATCGCCCAGACGACGCGGTCGGGCTCGGCGACCTTCGCGCCCATCGCCGCGGGCACGGCGTAGCCCATCGTGCCCGCCCCGCCCGAGTTCAGCCAGGATCCGGGGCGCTCGTACGTGATGAATTGCGCGGCCCACATCTGGTGCTGGCCGACGCCGGCGGCGTACACGCCCTCCGGCCCGGTGAGCTCGCCGATGCGCTGGATGACCTGCTGCGGGGAGAGGAGCCCGTCGCTCGTCGGCTGGTGCCCGAGCGGGAACTTCTGCTGCAGCCCGCGCAGCCGCTCCCACCACGGGCTGATGTTCGCGCACTCGCGGCTGACCTGCGCAGTCGACATCGCGGCGATCAGGTCGGCGATCACCTCGGCGGCATCGCCCACGATCGGCACGTCGGCGGCACGGATCTTGCCGATCTCGGCGGGATCGATGTCGGCGTGGATCACCTTCGCGTGGGGGGCGAACAGCGCCGCCTTGCCGGTGACCCGATCGTCGAAGCGCGCGCCGAGGGTGATCAGCAGATCCGCCTCCTGGAGGGCGAGCACCGCGGGCACGGTGCCGTGCATGCCCGGCATGCCGAGATGCTGCGCGTGCGAGTCGGGGAAGACGCCCCGCGCGGTGAGGGTGGTGACGACGGGCGCGCCGACGAGCTCGACGAGCTGCAGCAGCTCCTCCGCGGCGCCGGCGCGCACCACGCCGCCGCCCACGTAGAACACGGGCCGCTTGGCGTCGGCGATCAGATCGGCCGCGGCCTGGATCTGCTTGCTGTTGGCCTTGGTGATGGGGCGGTACCCCGCCAGATCGGAGCGCTCGCCCCACACGAAGTCGAACTCAGCCTCCTGGGCGTCCTTCGTGATGTCGACGAGCACGGGGCCGGGGCGACCGGTCGACGCCAGGTAGTAGGCGGCCGCGATCGCCTCGGGCACGTCCTCCGCCCGCTTCACGAGGAAGGAGTGCTTGGTGATGGGCATCGTGATGCCGACGATGTCGGCCTCCTGGAACGCATCCGTGCCCATGAGGTGCGAGTACACCTGGCCGGTGATCGCGAGCAGCGGCACGGAGTCCATGTAGGCGTCGGCGATGGCGGTGACGAGGTTCGTCGCGCCCGGCCCCGACGTGGCGATGCAGACGCCGACGGTGTTGCTCGCCGTGGCGAAGCCCTCCGCGGCGTGACCGCCGCCCTGCTCGTGCCGCACGAGCACGTGGCGGAGCTTCTGGGCGTCCATCAGGGCGTCGTAGAGCGGCAGCACCGCGCCGCCGGGCAGCCCGAAGACGTCGGTGACGCCGAGCGCCTCGAGGCTGCGGACGACGGCCTGGGCGCCGGTCATCCGCTCGCCGCGTCGAGCCGCGGGTGGTGATGGGAGTGCACTCGATTCCGAGTTCATGTCCAGCTTTCGTGATCGGAGGTGATGTCGCGGAACGCGGCCGTGTTCGGCCGACGGCGTGCCGTGCGCGCGTCTTCCGGCTCAGCCGGTGACGGCGCCGTGGGACGCCGACTTGACGAGCTTCGCGTACTTCGCCAGCACGCCGCGCGTGTACCGCGGGGGAAGCGGGGCCCAGTTGTCTCGTCGGGCCTCGAGCTCAGAGGGGTCTACCAGCAGATCGAGCGTTCGTGCGGCGATATCGACCCGAATCAGGTCTCCGTCGCGGACCAGTGCGATCGGACCGCCGTCCGTCGCCTCCGGTGCAATGTGGCCGATGCACAGGCCGGTTGTGCCGCCTGAGAATCGTCCGTCCGTCAATAGTAGTACATCTTTGCCGAGTCCCGCGCCCTTGATGGCGGCGGTGATGGCGAGCATCTCGCGCATGCCGGGGCCGCCCTTCGGCCCCTCGTACCGGATCACGACGATGTCGCCCTTGCCGATGCGCCCCTCGGTGAGCGCGTCCATCGCCGCCCGCTCCCGATCGAACACGCGGGCCGGGCCCTCGAACAGCTCGGCGTCGAACCCGGCCGTCTTCACGACGGCGCCCTCGGGGGCGAGCGATCCGTGCAGGATCGACAGGCCGCCGGTGGCGTGGATCGGGTCGTCGAGGTGGTGGATCACCGTCCCGTCGATGGGATCCGGGTCGAGCTCGGCGAGGTTCTCCGCCATCGTCTTTCCGGTCACGGTGAGCGCGTCGCCGTGCAGCAGGCCCGCGTCGAGCAGCGCCTTGAGCACGACCGGCACACCGCCGTGGCGGTCGATGTCGGCCATCACGAACTTGCCGAACGGCTTCATGTCGGCGAGGTGCGGCACCTTCGAGCCGATGCGGTCGAAGTCCTCGAGGGTGAGATCGACCTCGGCCTCGCGAGCGATCGCGAGGAGGTGGAGCACCGCGTTCGTCGACCCGCCGTACGCCATGAGCAGCGTGATGGCGTTCTCGAACGCGTGCTTCGTCAGGATGTCGCGCGCGGTGATGCCGAGGCGGAGCATGTTGACCACGGCCTCGCCGGAGCGGTGCGCGAAGTAGTCGCGGCGGCGATCGGCGCTGGGCGGCGCCGCCGAACCCGGCAGGCTCATGCCGAGCGCCTCGGCGATGGAGGCCATCGTGTTCGCGGTGTACATGCCGCCGCACGCACCCTCGCCGGGGGCGATCGCGCACTCGATGCGCTTCAGGTCCTCCTCGCTCATCGTTCCGGCCTTGCACGCGCCGACCGCCTCGAAGGCGTCGATGATCGTGACCTCCTTCTCGGTGCCGTCGGTGAGCTTGACCCAGCCCGGGGCGATCGATCCCGCGTAGAGGAACACGGATGCGAGGTCGAGGCGGGCCGCGGCCATCAGCATGCCGGGCAGCGACTTGTCGCAGCCGGCGAGCAGCACGGACCCGTCGAGGCGCTCCGCCATCATCACGGTCTCCACGGAGTCGGCGATGACCTCGCGGGAGACGAGCGAGAAGTGCATGCCCTCGTGGCCCATCGAGATGCCGTCGGAGACGGAGATCGTGCCGAACTGCAGGGGGTAGCCGCCGCCCGAGTGCACGCCCTCCTTCGCACCCTGCGCGAGCCGGTCGAGGCTCAGGTTGCAGGGAGTGATCTCGTTCCACGAGCTCGCGATGCCGATCTGGGGCTTGTCCCAGTCGGCGTCGCCCATGCCGACCGCGCGGAGCATGCCCCGGGCCGCGGCCTTCTCGATTCCATCGGTGACGTCGCGGCTGCGCGGCTTCATGTCGATCTCTGCCATAACCGCCATTCTAGGGGCTGACGCATGCACGGATCGGCGTGGGCGGACGCAGATCCGCAGGCCTGACGCACGAGCGGGGCCGGAGGAGCGACTCCCCCGACCCCGCCTGCGCGGTGCGCGCTACTTGCCGGTGAGCGGCAGCAGCGTGAACGGCAGCGCGAACCCCAGCGTGGTCGCGGCGAGGCCTCCGGCGAAGGTCCACACCTCGGCGGGGCCCAGCTCCGGGTTCACGCCGTAGCTCATGACGACGAATCCGCCCAGCACCAGCACGATCGACACCAGGAACACGATCGCCGTCACCGCGCTGACCGCACCCTGGGAGCTCTCCTCGAACAGCGCGCCCGTCTCCTGCTTCGCCATACCGGCTTCTCCTTCATCGTTCGTTCCGCAACCTCGCCCGCGCGAAGCCTGTCGGTGCCAGGCTACCGCAACCCCCTCCCTCCCGCAGACCCTCCCGCTAGGCTGAAACGGTCATCATCATCGACCGCTGGGAGGCACCGTGTCCATTGGCAAGTACGTCACCAATCCCGGAGTGATCGGCGCTGCGTTCGGAGCGCTGAGCACCGCGCGGCGAACGGGTTCGATGCGCAAGGACTGGCGTCGGTATCTGGTCTGGGGCGCCTGGCTCGCGGGTCTCGCCCTCGCCATCGCCACCGTCTCGATGCAGGAGCAGGACGAGCAGGAGCAGGCGCGCAGGAAGCTGCGCTGAGCGGACGGGTCGCTCGGGCGCCTCGGAGAACTGATGCCGGGCGACGCGCGCGGGATGCGACCCCCGATTTGAGGGCTTCCCCGCGAACGTGTTAGAGTTTCATCCGTTGCTCAGCGAGGCAGGCCCTCGGAACAGCGATACGCGCCTTTAGCTCAGTTGGTAGAGCAGCTGACTCTTAATCAGCGGGTCCACGGTTCGAGCCCGTGAGGGCGCACAGTGCGAGAAGCCCGGTATTCGATACCGGGCTTTTCGCGTATCCGCCCGGTTTCCGCTCACGGAAGGTGTGTCCATGACCCGAGCGCTCCCCTCGCCCGATCTCGCGCTGGCCCTCGAACTCGCGGACGCGGCCGATGCGATCTCGCTGCCCCGTTTCCGCGCCGCCGATCTCGCGATCGACACGAAGCCGGATCGCACGTTCGTCACCGATGCGGACACGGCGGTCGAGCGCGCACTGCGCGAGCGCCTCGCCGCCGAGCGCCCGCACGACGGGTTCCTCGGCGAGGAGTCGGGGCGGGCGGATCGGGGCGCGCGGCGATGGATCATCGATCCCATCGACGGCACGTCCAACTTCCTCCGCGGCGTGCCGAACTGGGCGACGCTCATCGCGCTCGAAGTCGATGGGAGCCCGACGGTCGGCGTCGTCTCGGCGCCGGCGTTCGGCGCCCGGTGGTGGGCCGAGACCGGCGCGGGTGCGTGGGGGCGGCAGGAAGGGGCGGATGCCCGTCGGCTGCGCGTCTCGCAGGTCTCCGACCTCGCGCACGCCTCGCTGAGCTTCCAGAGCATCGAGCAGTGGGATCTCGCGGGGTACCTGCAGCCGCTCATCGATCTCTCGCGTGCGGTGTGGCGGGATCGCGCCTACGGCGACATGTGGTCGTACATGCTGCTGGCGGAGGGCCTCGTCGACATCGTCGCCGAGTTCGACGTGAAGCCGTACGATCTCGCCGCGCTCGTGCCGATCGTGCGCGAGGCGGGTGGCAGGTTCACCGACATCGACGGTGCCGCGAGCGCCTGGAACGGCAGCTCGCTCGCGACGAACGGGCACGTGCACGACGCGGTGCTCGACGTGATCGAGCGCTCGCGCGCGGAGGCGGACCGGTGAGCGCGGCGTCCGGCCTCCGACGCCGCGGCGGCGGCGCGTCCGTTTCGGGCCGCACCGTCGCGATCGCGCTCGCAGTCGACGTCGTGTTCGTGCTCCTGTTCGCCGGCATCGGGCGGAGCAGCCACGCGCGCGCCGAGACGCTGCTCGGCCTGCTGGGCACGGCATGGCCGTTCCTCGCGGGGCTGGGGATCGCGTGGCTCGCCGTCCTCGCCGCAGGGCGGCCACTGGCGATCGTGCGCACCGGACTCCCCGTCTGGGCGGGAGCGGTGGTCATCGGCATGCTGCTGCGCGCGGCGACCGGCGCCGGCACGGCGCCGTCGTTCATCGTGGTCACGGCGGTGACGCTCGGCGTCTTCCTGGTCGGCTGGCGGGCGATCGCGGCCCTGGTGCTGCGGCTCCGCGCTCGCACCTCCCGCTGACGCGACCGCGGAAGCGCGAGCGGCCCCGCCCGATCCGATCGGGCGGGGCCGCTCGCGCAGTGCGCGCTCGACGCCAA